>NZ_JBBHKC010000011.1:0-129446 GCF_037482985.1 Pedobacter immunditicola
GCACAATCCGAAGTCATTCCACAAAAGAACAAGCCTCATTTCACAAAAAACGATCAAAATAAGAACCCAGCTTTATCACACCTATATATACTACGATGCTCTATCAGCCATGAAACTACCTTCGATCTACCTTTTTAGGGAGAAAAGGTAGATCGAAGGTACATCCATGGTAGATCCACCCTAGATCCATCCTCACTTAACTTAGACTGTATATCCTTCGATGATGGACTTCAACTGATTTGCTTGAATCACTCCAGATTGTCTCCATTTAATTTCGCCATCTTTAAATAAAATCAAGGTAGGTACGCCCTGAATCTGGTAAGCCCGTGATACGGAAGGATTTTTATCCACATCAACCTTTAGAATAGTGGCCTTTTCACCGATCATCCCTTTTAACTGATCTAATATCGGAACCATCATTTTACAAGGTCCACACCAGGTTGCAGAGAAGTCTACCAATACAGGCTTGCTTGATTTAATCAATTCTGAAAAAGTTGCCATAAGATGGAAATTATTTATGTTGATAAACAATTAAAACCGGTATTGGTTTGAATTGTTTCCTCCCGATTTAGCCATTTAAATTAAAAGGTTATTTTTGCAGAAACCTACTCAACAAACATGATGCAAAAATCACCAATCGACAAGATAATGGCCCCGGTTAGCAAATTCATTCAACTGGAATACACCAGTGGCATTGTTTTGCTCTTAAGTGTTATCGTTGCCATTATATGGGCAAACTCTGCTTTCGCCGATAGCTACCATCACCTTTGGGAACTCCATTTATCCATAGGATTTGATAAGTATGTATTCGATCAGCCTTTACATATCTGGATTAATGACGGACTGATGGTCATGTTTTTCTTTGTGATCGGACTGGAGCTTAAACGGGAATTCATGGACGGTGAACTTTCTTCGGCTAAAAAAGCTTCGTTACCGATGGCAGCGGCCTTGGGTGGTATGATTGTGCCGGCGCTGTTGTATTTTTCCATTAACCAGGGAACCGAGGCAGCACATGGTTGGGGGATCCCGATGGCAACCGACATTGCTTTTGCCTTAGCGTTGTTATCTATTGCAGGTAAACATATTCCTGGTTCTATAAAAGTTTTTTTATCGGCGCTGGCCGTAGCCGATGACCTCGGGGCTGTATTAGTGATCGCTTTTTTTTATACCGCAGAATTAAACTTTATCCCACTGGCCGTAGCCGGTGTGTTTCTTGCCATGATGCTCATGGGAAATCGTATGGGCATCCGCAGCACAGCATTCTATTTATTAATGGGATTAGTCGTTTGGATGGGTTTCCTACTTTCTGGCGTACATGCAACCATTGCAGGTGTATTAACTGCATTCACCATTCCCGCAGCCACTAAAGTTGATGAACTCCTCTATGCCAGTAAGTTAAAAAAACTAGCATCAGATTTCGAAAAGGAAATCCCCAGCAACAGTACACTGACCACCCCCCAGCAGCACCAAACCATAGAGCAGATCAAAGACCTCAGTTTGGCGGCCGAAACGCCACTTCAAAAAATAGAACATGCCATGCACCCATGGGTGGCTTTTGCCGTGATGCCACTGTTTGCATTAGCAAATTCGGGAATGGTAATTGGTTCAGATTTCTTTACAGCCATTGTAAACCCTGTAAGCATTGGCATTATGGTCGGCTTAATTGGCGGGAAATTTATAGGCATTTTGCTTTTCACTTGGTTAATGGTGAAATTCAAAATCTCCAAACTTCCGGCACAATCTTCCTGGAACCATATCATCGGCGTAGCTTTACTGGGAGGCGTTGGTTTTACCATGTCGCTATTTATCAGCAACCTTGCCTTTGCCGATGTGGCCATGATTAACCAGGCAAAATACGGGATCTTACTCGCTTCTGTAACCGCAGGAATTTTAGGCACAATAGCCCTTAGAAGAACAGCAAAATTAAAACCAGCAGCAGCGCCTGCCGAGGTTTATGACTAGCATAAAACACAAAAAATGATTAGCAATAAGCAACTATTCCTTCAAAATAACGCACAAACCTCAACCTCTCCCAACCTTTTGGAAGTTGAAATGGCAGAGGGAATATATTTATACGATAAAAGCGGGAAGTCTTATGTAGACCTGGTTTCTGGTTTTGCAGTAAGCAATATCGGTCACCGGCACCCAAAAGTTATTACCGCCATTAAGGCCCAACTTGATAAATATTTGCATTTAACAGTGTATGGTGAGTTTGTACAAACCCCTATGGTACTGTTTGCCAAGAAACTGGTGGAAGTGTTACCCGACAGTCTGAATAATGTATATTTTGTTAATTCGGGTGCTGAAGCAACGGAAGGCGCTTTGAAACTTGCAAAAAAATACACTGGCAGGTCAGGCATTATTTCCTGTTTCAATTCTTACCATGGTAGCACACATGGTGCGCTGAGTGTGATGGGCAATGAACAATTTAAACAAGGTTACAGGCCATTGCTTCCCGATGTAAAGTTTATACACTTTAATGAAGAAGCAGACTTGGCATTAATTACAGAAGACACCGCCTGTGTAATCATGGAAACCTTGCAGGGGGAAGCCGGCATTAGGGTTGCTTCAAAAGGTTATATGCTAAAATTGCGCAACCGTTGCACCGAAGTGGGGGCATTGTTGATATTAGATGAAATACAGGCTGCTTTTGGTAGAACAGGTACTTTGTTTGCTTTTGAGGATTATGGCATTGTACCTGATATTTTATTATTAGCCAAAGCATTGGGCGGAGGTATGCCATTGGGCGCCTTTATTGCAAATAAGGAGGTGATGGGCGTTTTGAAAGAAAACCCAATTCTAGGTCATATCACTACGTTTGGTGGTCACCCAGTATCCTGCAGTGCCGGACTAGCTAGTTTGGAAGTTATTCTGGAAGAAAACCTTGTTACCGCTGTTCATCAAAAAGGCGAACTTTTCCGTAGCTTACTGGTACATCCACTGATCAGGGAAATTCGCGGAAAAGGATTAATGTTGTGCATACAACTGGATAGCTTTGCACAAGTTGAAAAAGTAAGTCAGTTGTGTAATGAACGTGGAGTGGTGATCGACTGGTTCCTGCATTGTGAAACAGCAATGCGGATTGCCCCTCCTTTAATCATTAAAGAAGAAGAAATCCGCATGGTATGCGCTATAATATTAGAAACATTGGATTTGATCAGCGCTTAAGTACTAAGCATTGATGGCCTGCCAAAGCAGATCTTTCAGTTCTATGATGTTTTTCTGTGCAACAGACGAAATAAATAGGGCCGGAATATTTGCAGGCAGGTCTTTCTTCATTTCCGCCATCAACTCATCATCCAGCATATCAGCCTTCGTAACGGCCAACACATGCGGCTTTTGCATCAGTTCCGGATTATATTGCTCCAGTTCCGATTTTAAAATCGCATATTCTTCTTTGATGGAGCGATTGGTATCTGCCGGCACCATAAACAAGAGTACTGAATTACGCTCAATATGACGTAAAAAACGGTATCCTAGCCCTTTACCCTGTGAAGCTCCCTCAATAATTCCAGGGATATCTGCCATCACGAAAGATTTGCCTCCGCGGTACTCAACTATCCCTAGATTAGGCACCAATGTGGTGAAAGGATAATCAGCAATTTCCGGCTTGGCAGCAGACACAACCGATAACAAAGTAGACTTACCAGCATTAGGAAAGCCAACAAGCCCTACATCTGCCAATACTTTTAATTCAAGCACGACCCATCTTTCAGTACCAGGTTCGCCAGGTTGTGCAAAACGAGGTGTTTGCAAGGTAGGCGTTTTGAAATGCCAGTTACCCAGCCCTCCCCTGCCTCCGGGGGTTAAAATCTTAGTTTCACCATCCTCAGTAATTTCGAACAGCACCTCACCAGTTTCAGAATCCTTAGCAATGGTACCTAATGGTACATCAAGAATCTCATCCTTACCAAATTTGCCTGAGGACGTACCACTAGAGCCTGACTCGCCATCTTTGGCTATGATGTGTTTCCGGTATTTCAGGTGCAATAAAGTCCAGAACTGCGTATTCCCCCTGAGGATAATATGACCGCCTCGTCCCCCATCACCACCGTCCGGACCACCTGTAGCGGTTCTTATATCGCGGTGTAAATGTGCAGAGCCTGCCCCACCTTTACCGGAACGACAGCATATTTTAACATAATCTACAAAATTGGAACCTTGCGACATAATCTTTATATTCTTTTTAAAACAAAAATAGCGGGAAGAAGTTACATTCCTCCCGCTATTAATCAATATTTTTATTTAAAACTGATCAACAACAGCAGTAAGTTCAGCAAAGATATCATCTATTTTACCAATACCATTTACTTTAACCAACTTGTTTTGTGCCTCATAATAAGGTAAAACGTGTACCGTTTTGTTGAAATACTCTTCAATACGTTTTTGCAGTTTGTCTGCCTGATCATCTACCCTACCGGTTTCTAACTGGCGCTGAGCGATTCTGGTTGTCAACTCTTCCTGGTCTACATCAAGTGCGATAACGCCCGCAATGGAAGTACCTTTACGTTCCAAAAACTCATCTAAAGCTTGTGCCTGTGGTACAGTACGAGGGAAACCATCAAAAATGATTCCTTTAGCTTCAGGGTTTTTATCAACTTCTTCTTCGAGCATAGCAATTGTAATTTCATCAGGCACAAGTTGTCCATCTGCGATTAACTGGCTTACTTTTTGCCCCAAAGGCGTTTGATCTTTAATATGTGCCCTGAAAAGGTCACCGGTGGAAATGTGTATCAATTGATATTTATCAATTAATTTTTGAGATTGGGTGCCTTTACCTGCACCCGGGGGGCCAAAGAGAACAAAATTAAGCATTTGGGTTGTCTTTAAAGTTTAAAAAAGCCGTAATGCTGTTTTAGCAAGGCTTATCTCAGCAATAACTGAAGAACGATGATCCATGATTTCCTGAAAAAAGGAAATATCATGGAGAATAATCCCATAAAGGTTGCAAATATATAATTATTAATTTATTATGGTAATGTTTTTATGCACAGGGCGTGTTAAGAAAGGGTAAAGTTCAGGGAGACTTAAAAGCAAAAGGCTGCACTAAGCCATTGAAGAATGCCTTAGTGCAGCGTTGAGAATTATTATTTAACCACTGGTTGCGGTGCTAAATAAAAAGTATGCGCATTATCCTCAGGTCTACCCTTCAGTGGTAATTCTGCAGCTAAACGATCAACGTTAGCCTTGGCAACAGTTTCAGTTCGCACCAAATCAAACCATCTGGCTGCAGGCTCACATCCGGTAAATTCCCAGCCCCTTTCTGCAAGGACAGCATCACGGAAAGCAGATTGCGACAGACCAGAAGGTAAATCAGCCAGTCCTGCCCTTTTTCGCACTTCATTTATAGCCTGGTAAGCGGTAGCATCTGGTCCGCCAGCAGCCATTGCTTTTGCCTCAGCATAAGTAAGCAACACTTCGGCATACCTGATCAGATAAATGGTGGCACTTCCCCACCAATCACCCATTACATGTGTAGCCGGGTTGTAAGATTCATCGTCCCGGTATTTCATAAAATAAGGATGTTTGTGTGCAAGTTTCGTATAATCAACGGCCTTTGCTGGATCATTACCCAGAAAATAAACCTTCTGATAAGTAGCGTCCTTTCTGGGTCCTTCAGGAAATTTATTATAAAATCCAATTTCAGCGAAAGCCTCATCCCAGCCTCCTTCTTCGCCCGGGGCAAAGTTTGGCGGGCCCATCTGGCTACCATTACCCCAGTTATCTCCGTAATCCCAGATACTAGGCATATTTTTATTGAAATAGGCACCAAAAACAGCTTCTTTATTAAACCTGAAGTCCTTATCCCAAAGTTCTCCAAAATTAGGCATCAGACCATAGCCCCAGGTGGCCTTTCCCGAAATCACCTCATTAGCTTTATCAGCAGCAAGCTGGTATTTATCCACTTGTTTTAAGGGCCATCCGGCCATTGTTAAATAAACATTGGCAAGCAAAGCCTTAGCCGAACCCCTTGTAGGTAAAATATCTACGCCATCATGTCTTCTCGGACCAGTCCAGACATTCGGCAACATGGTTTCCGCTTTCAGAAGATCTGAAACAATTTGATCATAAACCTCTTGTGTAGTAGAATTACTTTTTTCTTCAAGACTAGCTTCAAGTGGCATAGGCACATCACCCCATGTTCTGGTCAGGTAGAAATAGGAAATGGCACGGTAAAAATGTCCTACCCCTGCTGCGTGATCACGCTCATTTGCTGTAGCTCCGGATGCTGCTGCATAATTCTGAACCAAACCATTTGATGACTTGATCGTTTTATAAAAATAGTTCCACCAAATGGACATCCTGTCGTTTGAAGATGTTGCCTGGAAGGTATCAAAGTCACTGAATCCAATCTTATTTCCACCCCCATGTGTAGTGATATCGTCAGCCCCAAAAGTAGTGGCAAAGCCCCCGGTTTGATTCCAAGCCAAGTTGAAAGTGAGGGCAATACCCAATGTGGCAGCATTTAAATCTTCGGAGGTTTTGTAGAAAGTTGGCTGCGTGATACTCCCTTTCGGGTTCTCTACCAAAAAATCTTTTTTGCATGCCGAGAAGCTGAGCACGCCGGTTAATAGTAATATATAATATTTTTTCATCCTGATTTTATTTGTTTTTAAAGGTGAAGCTACCCTCAGCTAACTAATAGCTGATGATAAAGCAACTTATAAGGTCAAATTAAGTTTAATGGTCACTGTTTTAGGTGTTGGGTACGCACCAAGATCTATCCCTGCATCTGCGTCGCTATTTGCTGCAGTGGTCGTAGCTTCCGGATCGAAACCTTTATAATCGGTCACCGTTAATAAATTTTGCCCGCTGACAGATAATTTTAAATCACCAAATTTTAACGTTTTCTTCGGAAACAGATAGGATAAGCTCACATTTTTAAGCCTTGCATAAGTACCGTCTTGTAAGAATTGTGTGGACTCTATATATCTTTTACTTTTACTTGCAGGATTTGCCCACTGCGAATTGGAACCAGGCACCCAGTAATCTGCTGTTTCAGCCAATGTTGGATAAGCAACATCACTTGAAGGAACTGCCGCAGCCGCATAAGTGGCATTAAACACTTTGTTACCCTGGGCACCCTGGATAAAAATGTTCATTTCGAAATTCTTAAAAGCTAAATTATTATTGAATCCCCAGGTTATTTTAGGTGTTGCATTACCCGCAATAACCATATCATCGTAACCAATAGTACCATTACCATTCACATCTGTGTATTTGTAATCGCCTGCTTTACGTCCGAGTGTGGCATCATCAGTTTGATGTACGCCTTCCCATGGGATCAGGTAGAAAGCACCCAATGACTCACCAACTTTAATGACCTGGATATCAGCGTTAATTAAACCACCACCAATTCTCGCACGCTTGATCATGTCGGCCCCTCCCAGGCTAACTACCTTATTTTTATTAAGCGAGGCATTTAACCCCGTGTTCCATTTAAAGTGATCTCCTTCAATGATATTGGCGTCAATTAAAAATTCAAAGCCTTTATTATTCATGGATCCGATGTTTTTAAGCAGTGATCCTCCACCCAGATAGTTATCGATTTGAGTGAATAAAAGCATATCAGTTGTATTCTTATTATAATAGTCAGCAGTCAGATTTAAGCGGCCACTAAAGAAGGAAACATCGATGCCGATATCTGTTTGTTTCGTTGTTTCCCATTTGATATCTGGTGTACTCGGATTACCAACAGCGTATCCCTGGTAAGACGTAGTGGTACCATAGGAATAATTAACCGGACTTAGTAAACCAAGTGTGCTGTAAGGGCCTATAGATTGATTACCTGTAACACCCCATCCTGCCCTCAGTTTTAAAGAAGAGAAGATATTCAAATCTTTGATAAATGATTCTTCTGACAGTTTCCAGCCAACACTCAATGAAGGGAAGTTACTCCACTTGTTGTTGCCCTGGAACTTTGATGAGCCATCTCTCCTCACGGTTGCCGTCAGTAAATATTTCCCCATGTAATTATAGGCGGCCCTTCCCATAAACGACAACATCGACCATTGCGAATAACCAGAAGAAATGCTTTGTGATGCATTTAAACCCAAATTATAATAACCGTTAGAGATTGTACTTAAGCCAGCACCATTCGCACTGAAACTGTTATTTGTACTGATTGTACTCTCCTCTACTGCAGTTATGGTAAGATCATGTTTTTCTGCAAAAAGACGACGAAAGGTTAGCACGTTACTATTTTGAAAAGTATAACTATCGGAAGTACTCTGTGCGGACCTCATATTTCCCGGAGAGATAAAGTTGTTAGACAACGAAGCATTTTTAGTAATATTCATGTCAAGGCCTGCAATTGAAGTAAAGGTCAGCCAGTCAAAAAAATTATAGTTGAACTTACCATTCACCACAGCCACATTAGCAAAGCTATTGCCGTCGCTTTCCATGCTGGTCAGGTACGGATTCACATAAATAGGTGATATACCTGTTCGGTTATAAATTCCATTCGCTTCATCATCATAAACAGCCTCTGTTGGTGCCCAGGTGACAGAAGACATAACTGGATTCCCTTTAAAACCATTATCCCCGTTATTATGGGAATTGATACGTTGCGCAAAAACATTAAGCCCAAGGGAGATCTTTTCGGTTAATTGCGCATCTACATTGGAGCGAAATCCAAATTTCTTTTGACTGGTATTCACCAGCAGACCATTTTGATCGGTATAAAAGCCCGAAATATAGTATTTAGCTTTATCTGTTCCGCCATTTACAGATAACTGGTGATTTTGAGTAGCTGCATCATTAAACAACAAACTCTGCCAGTCAGTAGATTTACCTGCATAAGAATCAGGATTTGCAATAACTTGTGAACCGGCTGTAAGATTAGCCATAGTTGCATAAGAAACACCATCCATCAGATCATAGCGTTTCATTGGGCTGTTAAAACTCACAAAGCTATTATAATCCACCTTTACAGCGCCTGCCTTACCTTTTTTAGTGGTGACAATGATTACACCGTTTGCACCCCTGGATCCGTACACAGCCGTAGCTGAAGCGTCCTTTAACACATCCATCGACTCAATGTCATTTACATTGATGTCCGACAAACCAATACTGCTTAAAGCAATTCCATCAACGATGTATAAAGGCTCATTGCTTCCGCTTACGGAATTTGCACCACGGATGCGGATTTTCATTTTTGCACCGGGAGCACCGGAATTACTTGTTACCGCAACTCCTGATACCCTACCTTGTAGCGCTGATGAAGGACTTAATACAGGTTGGTCTTTAAAGGCGGCGGCATTAACTGTCCCAATAGAACCGGTAAGATCTGAGCGCTTTTGCGTACCGTAACCCACAACAGCCACATCATCGAGCGTTTGAACACTCTCTTCAAGCTCCACGTTAACGACTTTTTGATTGTTTACAACAACCTCTTTCGTTTTATAACCCACATAATTAAATAATAGGGTAGCATTAGCAGGAGCGCTTATGGTATAAGCGCCATCTTGATTGGTTTGCGTGGTGAGGGCCGAACCTTTTACTTTGACAATCACACTTTGCAACACCTGCCCCTCGGCACGCACCGTACCCGTGATATTTTGTTGGGCAAAGGCACTATAATGAGAACAAACAATTAACAGGAACAGGATAAGCCTGCTATAAAATGGGCGCTTAAAAAAGCTGTAAATGGGTAGTTTTTTAATCATGTCTTTAATTTGGTTAGTGGATAATTTTTATAATCACATTAAAACAATAGCAGCATCACTGCATGATCAAGGCTTTAAAGTTTAGCTAAGATATGCTTGCTAAAACTTGGGCTAAGGGGGTGAAATCGTTAAAAAAGGGGGGCAAAATGAGAAAAAAGCGAGAGCGGACTAACCCACTCTTAAAAAGAGTGCCGGATAAATTACACTTATATTCAAATAATTATATATTTTCGACTTAGACTAAACTTACTTAAGGCATGTATGCTTCCTATACTAAAACGACCACTGTTGATCTTGTTTTTACTTTTCAACTTTTCATCTCCTGTATTTGCCATTGATTTTCCCTCCGTATTTTACCTTGGCATTCAAAATGGATTATCGAACAATGAAGTAAACTGCATATTTAAAGACCACAAAGGATATATGTGGTTTGGAACCCAGGACGGATTAAACCGTTACGATGGTTATAATTTTAAGATTTTCAGAAAAAAAATTGAAGATGAAAATTCATTGATTAACAACCGCGTTCTCAGTATCGAGGAAGACGATGATCATCAGCTTTGGATTGCCACCATGGGTGGGACATCGGTTTTTAATCCTGTCAGCGAGAAATTCCATAGTGTCTATTTTCAAGCCTATCGACAACGCGTAGAGAAAAAGGTGGAAAACACCCTGGTTGTAAAAAAGGTCAATCACAATGACATGTTGATTGGAACGGCAAAGGATGGACTGCTGTATTTTGACAGCCAAACAAAAGCGACAAATCAGATTCCATTAGTGTTAGCCGGTAAACACCTGATCAATTACCAGGTAAATGCGATTAAAACAGACAAGAAAAATCAAGTCTGGCTTTTAATTGATGGAATTGGTTTATGCCGGTATGATCGTGATACAAAAAAGCTCGTGCTCATAAATAAAGACTTTAAGTCTGCGAATTGTCTGGAAGAGGATCAACAAGGAAACTTATGGATAGGCACGAACGGCGGAATTTACAGCTATAACACCAGGTTAAACAAATCCTCTTTTACACCACTACAGCAGGTGATCACCAGTTTGTATTTCGACCAAAAATTTAACCTTTGGATTACCACAGATGGCGGAGGTATGTTTTTCAAAAACAGTTTAACTGGCAAAATAGAACATCCGTTGAAACCTGGTGGAAAACATGTTTTTGGCAGCGCCTCACTTAAATCCATTATGCAAGATCAAAAAGGGCGTTATTGGGTGGGTGCCTTAAGGGGTGGCATCGCGATAATAGATCCGCATAGACACCAATTTAATACACTTGTCCCCGGACCTGTAGTTGATGGTGCCAGTCAACATTATTTTATCTCTTCATTTGGTGAAGACCAATACAAAAACCTGTGGATAGGTACAGATGGGCATGGCCTTTATTATTGGGACAGAAAAAAGAACAATTATACAAATTACAAGGGTTTAGCACATGGATTGAAAAGTAACCACATTACAAAGGTTTTAAGTGATTATAAACACGATCTATGGATAACCACGTGGGGCGCTGGAATATATAAATTAAATAAAACCAATGGGATATTTAAACATTTCAAAGCTTTTAATCCAGATAAAAAACAGGAATTCACTAATACCTGGGAACTCTATGAAGACAAGCAACATCAATTATGGGCAAGTGCCTATAATAATGGGGGCTTATATAAATTAAACCGCATTTCGGATCAATTTGAATTATTTGACGGCACCATAGGTAATGTGCTCACGATGAATGAAGACAGCGAAGGAAACCTTTGGGCGGGCACTGACGACAGGATCATAAAAATTGACCAAAAAACAAAAAAACACAAGAGCTTCCCCATAGGATACCGTGTGAGGTCAATTCTGGAACACACAAAGAACAATTTATGGATTGGAACAGAAGGTGGCGGACTTTTGTTATTTAATACCAGCAACGGGCAGTTTAAAAGGTTCTCTGAACGCGAGGGCTTGCCGCATAATGCTGTGCTAAATATATTGAAAGATCAACAAGGTCATTTATGGCTCAGCACATTTATTGGACTCTCTAAATTTGACCCTGTACATTTAAAGTTTCATAACTTTTCTGTCAGCGATGGATTACAGAGTAACCAGTTTAATTATGCTGCTGCTTATCAAATGCAGTCGGGCGAAATGATCTTCGGCGGAATAAAAGGGTATAACTTATTTGATCCCGGAAAGATCATTATTCCTAAAACAAAGCTTCATGTATTGCTGCAAGACATTAAGATAAATGACATTTCTATTGGTGACGACCTGAACACACCTTACGTGGTAAGGCATTTGGGAGAGGTTAGACAACTCCTATTGCCTTATGACAAAACCTCCCTGTCTTTTGAGTATGCTGCCATTGAATATTCAAAACCCGATAAAGTGAACTATGCCTATTACCTGGAAGGATGGGATAAAAAGTGGATTCAAGCAGGCCGTAACAGAACCATAAATTACAGTCGGCTGGAAGAAGGAAAATACACCCTGCACTTGAAAGCCATGAATGATGACACCGGCTGGGGTGAAGAAAAACTGATTCAGGTTACTGTCCACCCACCTTGGGGACGCACCTGGTGGGCATATCTGTTGTATGCTTCCGTTTTCAGTTCACTTGTCGGCTTATTTATCAGATATAACAAAAAGCAGACGGCACTTGCCTATGAGGTGCGTCTGGCGCAGATGGAAACAGAGAAGGAAAAAGAACTGAATGAAAAGAAGATTTCCTTTTTCACCAACATCACTCATGAATTGAGGACCCCGCTGACCTTAATTGTCAACCCGATGAGGGAGCTCATCAATAGGTCTGACAATATTTTTAAAAACGAGCTTAACATTGTATACCGTAATGCCAGTCGCTTGTTAACGCTGGTTGATCAGCTCCTGCTTTTTAAGACCACAGATGCCGAAACCAGCAAGTTTAGTTTCAAGCGCTTAAATTTACACGACCTCTGTAAGAATACCTATGAATGTTTTGCGCAAATGGCCGACAGTAAAGATATCGCTTACACATTCGCCAGCGAAAATACAGATTTAACCCTGCTTGGCGATTTTGAGAAACTTGAAATTGCATTTTTCAATATCCTTTCCAATGCTTTTAAGTTTACTCCACAAAAAGGGCGTATTATGTTTACCATATTAGAACATGAAAATCATGTAGAAATTATGATACGGGATACCGGATGTGGAATAGATGACCGTATGAAGGATAAGTTATTTGAGAAATATTTCCATGAAAAAGCCAAGAGTAAAGAAACAGGATTTGGTATTGGTTTATACCTGACCAAACGGTTTATTGATGGACACCAAGGGGAATTGGGCTATTCGAGTTCTATTGTTGATGGCACATGCTTTACCATAAAGCTAAAAAAAGGGCAATGGTGTAATGTTGAGCTGGAAGCAAGTGAAACGGAAAAACCTGTAGCCTACAGACCACAACAAATTCCATTCAGGGAAGACATTACCTTACCAAAAGTAGCTGCATTTGAAATTACAGAAAAGAAATCAATCCTGATTGTAGACGATCATGATGAGTTAAGACAGTACATTAAACAAATATTTTCAGATGAATTCATCATTTATGAAGCTGGGGATGGCGCAAGTGGTTTTGAATTAACTAAAACCCACCTTCCTGATATCGTAATCAGCGATGTCATCATGAAGGAGATTAGTGGTATTGACCTTTGTAAGCAAATAAAAAGTGACCCCTTGCTGAGTTATATTCCCGTGATCCTGCTGAGCAGCTTATGTTCAGCAGAAAGCAAACTAGAAGGACTTGAAAGTGGTGCGGACCACTATATATTTAAGCCTTTTGATAAATCGCAATTATCAGCAACAATCCACACTATTCTTAAAAGCAGGAATATTCTTCAGCAATATTTCCAGGACAGCATCACTTTTAAAGAAAATCATCATAAAATATCTGAAACTTATAAGATCTTACTTGAAAAATGCATAGCCATTGTGGAAGAGAATTTGACAAATGAAGCGTTTAATGCTAAAACCTTAGCTAAAGACTGCAATATGAGTTATTCTAACTTTTATAAGAAAGTAAAATCAATTTCCGGTCAATCTGTTAATTCATTTATACGTTCGATTCGCTTGCGTAGAGCCGCAGTTTTGTTATTGAGCACGGATTCAACAATCAGTGATGCGGCATTCGAAGTGGGTATCTATGACATTAAATACTTCAGGGTACAATTTAAAAAACTGTATGGGATGAATCCATCTGATTATATTAAAAAATACCGGCAATCATTTAGTCAGGAATATAATTTGATTAAGTAAGGGGGGAATCAGAAGCTTCATGCAATTTAATTGAATGGGAACTTTTGTTATATCCCAGGAAACCACTTTTCGGCGTTAAGATGATAAATTTTATCTATCACTACCTTCGGCAATTTCAAACCTCTAAATTCTCCATCAAAACTTTCTCCACGCATCAGGTGGTCCGTAGCAAAAAATTCCCAGTCTGACAGCCTTGTTTGGTGAGCGCTTTCATTCACTTTCTCAAAATCTGATTTCACATCCACTCCATGATCAGTTGCGTAGATGAGCCTGTCTTGATATTTAACCATAAAGTCATAAACTTTTTGATGGTTTTCAACAGCTTGAAATTGTAAATGAGGGATTCGGGCAGCCATATCTACAGCCATACGAGGAAATTTATCCAGCCGTTTCGCTAATTCATCTACGTTCCACTCCAAACTTCCCAGGTGGGCACCAACAAATCTTAAGTTGGGGTGTTTGGAAAGCATGCGATCACGCGCATCAACCTCCTCTTCATAAGATGGATTTTGAGGGAATTTGTACATGTGATATTTGGGATTATTCGTAAAATAGCGTTGATCATTGGTTATGGTCATTTGTTCAACCGGCAGCCAGGCATTACGAGGTTCTCCCAGATGTCCAATTAGGGTGATGTTGTTCTTTTCAATGAAATCAATAACAGGATCAAACCGGGGGTCATCGATCATCACGAACTTCCCGTTTTTATCCTTTAATTCCATTCCGATATTTTTCCATATTTTAACCGCAATGCTTCCCATTTTAAAAGAATCTTCTAAATAAGCAAGTGTTTGAGCCTGCCATTGGTCAGTATCCCAATTATCCAGGTTAAAAGCAGTGGAAAATGCCACACGATCTGGAAAAGCTTTCTCAAGACTTTGTGCAATACTGCGTTGTTCTTCAATACCGGGGTAAGCTGCATTCTGATTGACATCAACGTTTACGGTTAACAAGCGAAAATTATCTTCTCGAGCCTGTTTGATAAAGGTGGAATCAAAAACATTAAGATGAACATGGGTATCGTATTTTTCAACTGATTTAAAATCTTCCATGCTATAAAATCCAATCTTTTGATCTTCATCAGCAGATGCATTACTTTTTACCTGCGTACAACTTTGCAAAAAAAAGCCCAGTAGGCCTAAGCACACGTACGTTAATTTAATTTGTTGTTTCATCAGCATATACGGTTTAAGGGGTTATAAAACTATATAAGTATTGTTTAACAGCACAGATGTTTAGATTTTAATAAAGATCTTTCTTTTATACATCCAATATAAAATCAACCATTCAAAGAGCAGTACCAGTCCCCCGGCAACTATTGTCATATATGCACCACCAAAAACCTGATCAAAACCAGGCCCCAAATGAATATAAAGAGACTTTCTAATAAATGTGGCTATGCCACCATCTGCAATTACATAAGCGGCAATTGAATTGACACCGATCACCATTAAAAAGAAGGACCATTTTTTTTTACCCTTTACATCTATTACAGTATAAAAAAACGCCAGCATCAGAAAGCAAATCCCAGCACTGAATATTGTCCATGCAGGTGTCCAGATCCGCTTTACAATGGGATTGATTCCTGTTACATGCAATAAGATTCCAAACAGAATTAAACTAATGCCGATCAGTAGAAAAGACTTGATCTTCGCTGTTGGTATTTTTGAAGAGTGAAGGATTTGACCAGCGAAAAGACCTAAAATCATGGTGCCCAATGTTGGTATAAAACTTAGTGTGGAATATCCGCCTGAATTATTAAGAAAAAAGTCCGTACGAGGAAAAAGATTTAAAAACCAGCTGTCAAAAGCCCAGGCGATGTTGGTATTCTTGTTCCAATGTGCAGCAAAGCCTTGCAAATTATGCTCCCAATTTGCTGGAACGCCGGCAGCAGCATAATTGAATCCTGCACCTGGAAGTGGATAAGCAGCGAAAGCCAACCAATATCCGAATAAAATAATAACCAGCGCAGCAATTTGAATACGTTGTGAATAAAAGCCAAGGAGCACTAAAAAAGTATAGCCTAAACCAATTTGTGTTAATGTATCTTCGAAAGTAAAGTTTGTCTGACTGGCCGACATCGATCGGAGGAAGATCCCCAAGAAAATTAAAATAACGGAACGTTTGATGGTATGAATCAAAAGACTTTTAAATGTGGCACCGTTATTTTTTCGGCTTGTCATGCTAAAAGGCAATACTACCCCAACCAAAAATGTAAAAGAGGGCTGAATAAGGTCATGTAAGCTTAACCAGGTCCAGGGTACATGGCTTTGATTAAACGATAGAAATTGCCAGAATGAGCTATTTGGTAATCCTTGGCTTACCCTAGCAAGAGAAAGCACTTCTGCCATCATTAAAAGCATCACAAAACCGCGATATACATCAACTGAAGCAACTCTTCCTGTTGGTAAAGGAGGATTGATAATTGGCGCTGGAGCAGGTTTTTCAAAAGTAACAGATGAATTTTTCATAATCCTGGATTACTCTCCAAGATACAATTTGTTGCCTATCTTAGTTAATTTAAGTAGAAATTTATTGTTACTTTTTCACAGCCTTACTCCATCGCTCCCTGTTCATGTTGTTGATTGAAATTCATGATCAAAATGTGAGGAAAATTTTAGCGAATTCCGCTCAAGCGTATTTATTAAATGAGAAGGCAAAACAGCAAATGTAGATCGAATAATTTAGCGAGCTATTTAAGTGAGTTGAATCACAGACGGGCCAAATTCTTCGAAGAAAATAGCATCTCTTTCAATACCCATAGCTCTTAAATCCCCGTACTGCTTGCGAATAAAAGCTGCAGGTCCGCAGATATAATACCTGGCATCTGGTTGGTCTGTCGGCAAAGTTATTTTATGTAGATCAAGAAATCCTTCCAAAACCCCTTCCTGCCTGTCCAATGCAGTTGTTTCATCATAGAAAATATGCTGAACGATATTGTCATGCTTAGCGATCACATCATCGACTTGCGCCTTAAAGGCATGTACTGATCGGTTTCTGCAACCATGTAACCAGGTAATCGGGTAAGAAAAATCCCTTTCGAGCAACTCTTGGAGCATGCTGACGAATGGTGTTAAACCCACACCACCGCTGATTAATACCATCGGCGCGGCAAGGTCTTCGGGAAGCAAGAAATCGCCGGCAGGCGCGGAAAGGTTTATCATATCACCTACATTAACCATTTCATGGAGGTGATTACTGATTAGGCCATTGGTATCAAGATCAGTACCTTTTTGCGCTTTTACCGAAATTCTATAATAATCATGCCCAGGAACACTTGAAACGCTGTATTGGCGGGCCTGATACAAGTTCATTTCCGATAAAAATACTTTGACGCTAATATATTGTCCTGGTGTATGCGCCATGACTTTTCCGCCGTCAGCAGGATAAAGGTAAAAAGAGGTGATTTCCGCAGACTCTTTCACTTTTTCCTTCACTAAGAAAGGCCGCCAGCTAGTCCATCCATGTTCTTTGGCGGTTTTTTCTTCATACAGGTTTGCTTCGTGACCAGACATCAGGTTTGCCAGTTGGTGATAAGCGGCGGTCCAGGCATCTATAATTTCTGGTGTCGCTGCATCGCCTAACACCTCCTGTATGGAAGCGATCAAATGATTTCCGACGATTTGGTATTGTTCGGGCCTGATGTCTAAGCTCACATGTTTGTGGCCTATTCTATCTACAACAGGCATGAGCACACTTGGATTGGCGATGTTTTCTGCATAAGCTAAAACAGCCATCGCTAATGCAGTCTGCTGTTTTCCGCTTTGCTGGTTACCCATGTTGAATAGGTTCTTAAGTTCAGGATGCTGTGTAAACATTCTGTTGTAGAAGTACTTCGTTAACAACACGCCATTTTCCTTAAGAACCGGCACTGTTGCACTGATCCATTGTTTTTGTTCACTGGTCATGATCGTATATTAAAAAATTCACCTTTTATGAGGTCATTTTTTTTCAGTCTGGTAATCCCCACATTCAAATCACCATAACAATTGGCAATTGAAGTTGTTGTAGCATTTTCAATTTATTACGAATGCCTGCAAGATTTTGGCAGAAAATGGGCTGGAGCATCAAAATATACTTCGTATAGATCAACCTCAAAATCAATGCTATTAAACGACTAAAATGAACGCCTTGGCTAAGATCAGTCTGGCTTTTTTATATACAGGCACCTATAAAATAAAGCGACTGCTAGTATATCTAACAGTCACTTTAATTAAATGATATACGGAGTCTTAAGGCAATAAAACCTGGTCAATCACGTGAATCACACCATTGGTAGTGACTATATTGGCAGGCAAAATAACTGACGCAGTTGCATTTTTATTTCCTTTAACTTTTGCACCACCGGTTAAAGTAATATTAACAGTGGCTCCATTTACAGTAGCAGGCTTAGCTCCTTCGGTTAAATCACTTGAGAATACGCGTGATGCGATAACATGATAGGTAAGTATGCTTGTCAACGCCGCAGGTTCAGCAGCTTGAATTGCAGCAATATCGGCAAAACCTGCATTAATAAAAGCTTGGTTAGTTGGTGCAAATACTGTTAACGGGCCTGCACCTGATAGCACTTGAGCAACATTAGTACTACCCTGACTTGCTCTTAACACAGCTGCCACTAAAAAGCTAAAGTTTGGGTTTGCTTGCGCTACTTCAACTATGTTTCCAGCTGGCGGCATTAAGATAGAATTGATAACATGGATTACACCATTACTCGCCATGATATCGGCTTGACTTACGCTGGCTCCGTTTACAAAAACTCCTGTAGAATTTTTAGTGATAAAAACATCAAGGTCTGCCGCAGTTTTTACTGAAGTATTATTAGCAGTTGCAATTGCAGACGACGGTACCCGCTGACCTAAAACATGATAGAGCAAAATCTTTTTTAACGTTTCAACAGGAACGGCTTTAATTTTAGCATCAGTATCCAGGCCTGCAGCTATTAACGCTTCGTTGGTAGGTGCAAACACAGTGAAAGGACCATTCGCCGCCAATACATCAATTAGGCCTGCTTCACTAAGCGCGGCTTTTAGCAGGGAGAAATTGCTGTTGCTATTTACAATTTCTACAATAGTTTTATCTTGTATCATTTCTTCCTGATCCTTTTTACAAGAACTAAATAACACAGTCGCTACCAGAGCGAAAATCATAGCAGGCTTTTTAATGAGGTTAGTGGTTAGCTTTTTCATAATATTAGTGTTTAAATACACTAATAATCTCCAAATATTATGCCACTAAGTGTAATATTGTACTAAATTCGGAAGCAATAAATGTTTATAAACACTAATTAGTACAAATTAGTACTAAATTGTATATTTGCGTATAAATAAAACTTAGCTGATGTATTACGAATTAATTACCGACTTGGTGACTCTGGTAAAAGTTTATGACAAAGAATCTAATCATAACGGTCAGGATGTACATTTATTCGTACAATGGCTAAACGAATATCACCAGAAACAAGGACATTCCACGATTATTGAACCTGAATGGGAAGGAAAATCAAAGGGACGTTCGGCTGAGAGTGTAATCAACACCTCGTTGGTGCATTTGTATAGGTATGCAAAACTACACGCAAAGGCCGCAATTGCAAACACCTCATTTTCTACACCCGATGATTTTATCTATTTAATTAGCTTGGTGTCCTACGGAAGTATGACTAAAACCGCATTGATTAAATTAAATGTACATGAAAAATCTGCAGGGATACAAATTATTAATAGATTAATCAACAGTGGTTTAGTTGAACAGTCTGCAACGGATAGCGATAAACGCAACAGAATGATTCAAATTACTGCAAAAGGAACGCAGCTTTTAACTGAAAGCATGCAGAATATTAAAAAAGCTTCCATAAATGTAACAGAACCACTGTCGTATCATGAAAAAATGGATTTGATCAGACTGCTTCAAAAACTGGAAAACTTTCATGAATTGAAATTACGAGGAGAACTGTAGTTTTTTAGACTTGGGTTTTGGCAATAGCTTAACAGTGAAAATAAAAGGTTGTATCATTTTGTCAACGATACAACCTTTTATTTGATTTTATAAAGCGATCGACGCCTTTTCTTTTACATCCTGTAGTGTTTGGTACACTTGAAAAAGTGCACGGGGCACATGGAAACAACATTTCCACTTCCCGCCCTTCAGCGGTAACAGCACCTCGCCCTGCCTGTTCAAATAACCATACCATTCCCCATATTCCGCATCTTTAAAATGTTGCCAGGTATACTCGTGTAGTTTTTCAAACCATATCTCGCAGGCTACATTTCCTGTTAGCGCATAGCCCTTTGCCATACAAACCAATGCCTCGAGGTGTACCCACCAAAGCTTTTGATCCCATTCAAGTTGCTGCACGGGCTTATTTTTAATGTCCATAAAATAATAGATCCCGCCGTACTCTTCATCCCATCCATGGTTTAAACTGTTTAAGGCTATAGTAGTTGCTCTTTCAACCAGTTTCTGATCTTTTATACGCACGCCCAGATCCATCATAAACCACATGGCTTCAATTGCATGTCCAGGGTTTAACAATCTTCCTTCGAAGGAGTCCGAAAAAGAACCATCAAGGTTCACATTTTCAAGGATCAATCCGCTTTCGGCATGATAAAACACTTCCATCACTTCATGGATGACGTCTTTAAGCAGGTTATCGACCAGTGTTTTATCGACGAGATGTTCCATTTCCAGGGCCAGATTACTCAGAATCATCGGCAAAGCAAAGTTTTTCAGGTCCCTTGTACCTGGGACTGCTTTGCTGTATTTCCCTTTAGGATTTTCGCGCCTTTTTAGAATGTTATGAAAAGTTGATACAGCCAGAGTCGCATATTTTTGATTGGCATCCGCTTTATAGAGTGCGGCGAAGGCCATGCATGCAAAGCAATCAGAAAAGATGTTATAAGGTTGAACAATAGGCCTTCCCTGTTTATTTAGCGAAAAATACCAGTTTCCCTCACTATCGCGGCCATAGCGCTCCATGAATTCAGCTCCATGCTTGGCCATTTCTAACCATTCAGTTCGCGCTTCCCATTTGTGGTAAAAAGTAGCAAAAGTCCAAACCTCCCTACCCTGCAACCACATGAACTTATCTGTATCGAAAACATTTCCAAACCGGTCGAGGCAATTGAAATAACCTCCGTCAACTTCATCTTTCGAATGTTCCATCCAAAAGGGCATGATATTCTCCCTAAGTTCCTGCTCATAAATTTTACTGTATTTCTTCATTTCTGCATTCAAATTATTAGCCTTTTATGTATTCCTTATATCTGTTGAATAAATGTCCTGCCTGAAGGTAGGATGACTGAGGGCTCATGAAGTGAGAAAACTCAAACGTAATCGCCTTATCATATCCAGCCCTTTGTGCCGCTTCCAATTTCAGTCTCAACTTTTCGAATTTGATGGGCAGGAATTTAATGGGCATATCCCTATCAAAGCTCTCTGCGTTTGTCCAGCACTGTAAACTGTATTGATCAGCCATCCGTTTGTTGACTGCAAAAAAGTCATCCAGTTCATGATAGTCGATATGGCCATCCTGGAAGGCAACAGCATCTATTGCTCCACTAATTCCGTCGAAAATCTCTCCCCACTCCCGTTCATGCTCCCTGATAGAAACGGCATCTTGTTTAGTGAGCTGCGCTGATGCAGCCATGACAGCTTTCTTGCCATCTATCCATGGTGAAATCAAAGTCGGCAAACCACCGCTTACCTCTTTACATTGCATCCCCAGGGTTCTAAAGGCATCAATAGCACCTTTGGTCTTTCTGCTAATTTCCATGCTGAGGTACCAGCCGCCGAAGCTTTTGTAGCTTCCGTACTTTTGCCATACCTCATCAATTACATAGCGGTTGGCATCAATCTCATGCTGAAGATTTCCGGTGTCCCAGTATTCACCACTATCGTACAAGCCAAAGAAGAACTTTAAGCCATGTTTATCGGAAAGCTGTAAAAAGAGTTCTACAAGATCTACTGATGGTTGGTAACATCCGTACTTATTCTTCAGATAGACAGATGGATAAGTAAGAAATTTCCTATAGCCGCTTCTAATCATAATGACCGTGTCAATGCCGACAGATTTCATATGGGCGAAATCATTATCCCACTCTTCCGCACCCCAGTTCTGATGCGGAATATCGTGGGAAATTTCGTCTAGAAAAGTTCCTGTAATTTTCATAAATACTTGTTTGTTTTTAAGTACTCTACCCAAACTGCATAGGCGGCCGGCTTAAGATGTATTCCGTCTATCGTAAATTCAGGCTTTAGCTTATTGTTACCTTCATTGAACACATCATAGATATTAAGGTAGTTTAAGTCATATTTTGCAGCAAGCGCCTTTAACTTCGTATTGAGTTCTATAACAAGATGTCCCTTGTTTTTAAGATATGCAGCACTGAGTATATCTTCATTCATAGGCAGCACACTTTGCACGTATAAAGTTGTTTTTGGTGAACCTTTTTGGAAACGCTGAATAATTTCTTCATAGTTATCCGCAATCACCTCTACGGGCAGCCCTCTTCCGATATCATTGATTCCGATTAAAAGAAACACCTTTTGAGGTTGGCTCGCAATGATGGGCCTTATTCTGGCGAGAACACCGAAAGTATTGTCACCGCCAATCCCCCTGTTTACAATCAATTTTCCTGGTAGGAGCTCATGCCACATCCCGCGTTCGGTGATGCTATTTCCCAGAAAGACTATTGACTTCTTAATTTGCGGCAGTGTAGAAAAAAGTTCCATTCTACCCTTATAATAGGTGTTATTATAGCTACTATCAATTTTTACTTTTTGGGCCTGAACTACACCAGCCGATAACAAACCGGTAATAGCCAGTACCCCGCCAATGGTTTTAATTTTCATTTTATAAATATTTTTTTTGTTTTAAATAATCCGCCCATAACATATATGCTAGAGGTTGCAGGTGCAGACCGTCTGTAGAGAGTTCTTTAATCAATTGACCATTCTTATCAACAAACACATCCTTGTAAAGGTCTACATAGGGCAACTTGTACTTTTCAGACAAATCTTTAAGCAATTCATTCAGACTGATAATTTTATGGTTTCTGATATTGTCATAAATGGCAGCAAGCATAGGTTCATTCACTGGAAGTATTGTTTGCAAGTACAATTTTGACTTCGGTGCGTGTTTCCTTATTTTAAGAATGATCCGCTCATAATTCTCAGCAATGACTGTCAAAGGCGTTCCTCGTTTGATATCATTGACACCAATAACCAGGAAAATTTTTGATGGTTTTAGCATTAAAATCTCATCAAGCCTGTGAAAAATCCCAAATGAGTTATCTCCACTTATTCCACGATTAATTACACCTGGCATGGCAGTCACTTCCTGCCAGTCGCCTACTTCTGTAATGCTGTTCCCTAAAAATACAATGGCATTTTTTTGTGGAGGAAGCTGTTTGAAGTAATCAAGTCTTTTAACATAATATCCATTTGCATAACTGGTATCGGTGCTATGTTTATCTTGAGCAGACAGCATTAATGGCAAGCTGACGAGCGCCAACAAGGCATATTTCGTTTTCATCATTAAATCTAATCGTTTAAAAGTTTTCATCCGCTTCAGGCAGTCTGTTCCACCAGTATTTCTTTAGAAGGAAACTTGTAAAAATCAAAACTGCGCACCATATTACCATCGATGTATTTTCCCTGATCATAAAATAGATTGGAATAACTACTTGTGCCATCTGCCAGACAATTCCTACTACGATATTGAACATATCACGGCCCAGGTCTTTATTTGGTTTAAACGAAGGATTTTCCATCATTACCTCACGCTTAATCGGGCCCCAAAACCCCCATGGACGTGTTTTTCTATAAAACTCTTTTACTGCCTCCCGATTATCTAACGGTGCCATGTAAGTGCCCATAATACAACCAATAGCAGAAAAAAGCAGGATAACCGGAAAAATATAAATGTCTACAATATCCGGAAAGAAAAACAACTTGACAGTTGAAGCGATCAGCCCAAAGAGCATTCCCCAAAAATAACCAGTGCCTGTAAAACGCCACCACACCCACTTGAGCAAGTTTGCAGCTACATACCCGCCATAAAGGGCGGATGTAAGCCATAAAGTAAGCTTAGTTAAAGATGAAGCATTAAATCCGAAAATGATACCAATAACCACCAGCACAATTGAAGAGATTACACTTAACTGGATGTATTTTGCATTGGAAGCATGGGGATTAATGTATTTTTTATAGATATCATTCACAATGTAAGCAGGTGCTGCGTTGACGAATGCTGAAAATGTACCCATAAATGCAGCTAGAAAACCTGCAAGCAGAAGTCCTTTTAATCCTACTGGAACAAATCGGTTGATCGCTAAAGGCAACACCTTTTCAAAATCAATGTTTTCGCCCATTAATCCCATCTCCGGACCAAGGTATACTAAGCCAAGAACAGCAAAAGAAGCGACCATTAGATAGCGTGGAATATACATAACAAAAATACTACTAATACTCATTTTTGCGGCATCCGATGGTGTGCGTGCTGCTAATACCCGCTGCATATCATAACTCGGCACAGGGCCAGCGATTGATGCGAAAATACCTTTGAAGAGCATCATCATAAACAGCAAGCCAAAAAATCCAAATCCGTCGCTTTCGATTTTATTGTTCACATTGGGTAGTTGGGTAGAACTCCAGTCGAGGTCGAGTTTCCAACTAAAAAGCATGTCGCCCCAACCTTCTGGTACCGCTGCCATTACCTGTTCAGCGGTAACACTGGTATAGGCGATATACCCTATCGCGAAACAGGAAATGGTCATAATGACAAATTGTATAACCTCAGTTGCTACAACACTGTACATGCCCCCCTTTACAGTATAAGCAGTAGTAAGCGTGCAAATAATCAGTGCGTAGGCATGCTCAGAACTTAACTGGTAACCGCCAATATTGGCACTTAAATCCCATGGAAGAATCGCCGTACAATATTTACCGATGCCTTCAAAGAAATATGCAATAAACCCGATCACACTGATCACCGCAAAAATGACAATGATAATCTGTGAAAGTTTCGCCCCCCTGCCATTTCCAAACCTGAATGTCATCCATTGCGCTCCAGTCATTACACCGGATCTCCGCATCCATATGGCGAGGTAAACAAAAATAAAGACCTGATTCCATACTGGCCAGAGCCAGGGTAGCCATACACTCTTTAAACCGTACACGAACAAGATGCTCACTGTCCACATTGTCCCAGATATGTCAAACATCCCCGACGCATTACTCACGCCGAGGTAATACCATTTCATCTTATTCCCACCGAGGAAATAAGAGTCCAGATCATTGTTTGACTGCCTGGCTATGTATATACCCAGTGCAACAATACCGACAACATATGCCAGAATGATTCCAATATCAAGTAGACTTAACTCCATTTTTTAATATAAAAATTACATGATTTCATTGTCCTATTTCTTCAAGCCCTCTCTTAGCGCATTCCAAAGTGGTTGTTTCAAACGGTTATATTGTGGGGCGTAGACATGAACAACATCGAATAACATCACGCCTCCTGAAGCATTTGACTTGATGTATTGTATAGTTTTGCTAATTGACTGCTGGTCTGGCCAATCTACATTCCCCATATCGATACTGCCATATAAGGGCATTTTATTCTTGGTGATATACTTGGTCCCCTTTAAAGACCCTTCAACACTCCACCAATGATAAGCTAAATTGGCACTTGCCGGATTGTCTTTAATCATCAGTTGTGTAAAATAGTTCCCCGTCATCAATAGGTCCAGCTGTTCGGCATAGCCCGTTTTGTTGTAATCCGGATATGACCAGTCAAAGCGAAGTTCGGTATCATTAAAAGGATCAAACTCCTGACTTGCCCAGTTTACGCCAACCTGGTAATAGGTAGTATACCATGCACCGACATACACTCCAAACTTAGCAGCTGGCTTTACGCTTTTTACTGCAGCCTTTGCTTTGACGAAAAAGTCATGAATAACGGTAGCCCTATATAACAGCCAGCGTTTATAATATTTTCCAGTTGCATTTGGTACAACTTGTCCACTCACCACTTTCCAGCTCGTTACGATGTCTGAAGGAAAGCTCATTCTTTTCGCTTCAGAATCGCCATACTTCTGTTCAAGAAATTTTATAAAATCATTCTTACTGAAATCAGAAAAATCGGCATTTATGTCAGTATAACGGGCATAATCAAGGATCAAACCGTCTACCTCATACTTAGTCAGGATCTCTTTGATTATGTTTAGAGCCCTTTCCTGCACTTGTGGAATAGCAGGATTAACGAAACCATTTTTACCAGTGGAAACAATTGGCACACGCTTGCCGCTTTCATTCATGACCACCGACTGGTACTGATCACGCCAGATAGGGTCTTCATAGACTTTCCCCTTATTAGCAGAACCTTCCACAAACGTGATAATGGAGGCGTATACTTTCAGGTTTCGTTTCTTTGCCGCCGCGATCATGAAACCAACATAATCCACACCGGGCGTAAATGTCTTCCCATCCATTGACGTCACCTGAGTTGAATATTCACTTGGATACATCGTATATCCGGTAGACATTTTCACATCCAATACCAGACCTGTTACGCCAACACTCTTTAAAGTGTCCAGCGTGAGACTGATTTTTGCCGTATCATTGAAACGGCCATAAGTTCCAAAAACATTTGAGCGTGCATCCACCCAGGCAATTGCCTCCCCTCTGCGCGTGGTGGTGTCAATTAAAATAGGCGGTTCTACGGGACCAGTTGGATCCTCAACGTTTGATTTCTTGCAGGCCGACAAGAAAATCGGGCCAGCAAGAAGGAACACAAATAGTGTATATATTATATTTTTCATGAGTCTATTTTTTAAAAGTTGATAAAACCATCATAAGTAGTAAGCTTACGACGGTTTTATAGTCTTAATGCTAAGGGGTGTACTTAGTGAATTCATGCGCCATGATACCTCCGTTTGTGAGAAGCATATATACCTGCATTCTTTCTTTATCAGCTGATAATGCAACACAAACATCTCCTGTACCGTTGCCGTTGGTGGTAGCACCCAAAAACTCTTCGGAATTGTAAATATTGAAGGTTGAATAACGTGGATCTGTGGCAGAAAGGTTGATTTTTGAACTCTCGGTTACATCGAACAGACCAAGAACTGCATTATTGTAACTATAACTTTTCACAAATTTTTGTACAGCCAAGTATTTCGCACCGTTAAATTCTATATAATCGGTGGCAAAGTGGAATATTCCGAACACTGCCGCTTCATTTGCGAAACCAATGGTACGTTCGTGACTGACCCCGTTTACATGACCTATTTCGAACTGGTAATTGATGAAATAGTTGGTATTTGCAGCGGTTGAAGTAGGCTGTGCATCTGCATTGTAGCCCATAAATGTAGCTGCTCCGCCGACTAAAGACTTGTAGTTAATGATTTCCGGTGTATTGCTTACCAGTGTTCCGTTTACAATTCTCCATTTATAGATCACCGCAGACTGACCTGCAGCAGACATGATCACCGCATCTTTTTCAACGTCACCATAGATATTTAAGCGCCTTCCAACTCCCCCATCGCCAGTGATACCGGCTGGATTATTGTTGGTCCAGTCGAACAATTTTACAGGAGTTGCATCAATATTACTCCATTTGTAAGCAATAAATTTACCGTTTTTAGCACCGTATGTGGTACCGATAAGGTTACCAGAAGCATCGTTAACGACCTGGAATGCAAGTGCACTAAATGGCAAGGCCAGATTTTTAATGTAAGCACCAGTATGTCGGTTATACACTCTGTAGGCTGCTGGATTAGTCCTAACTACAGTTACCAGGTAATCTCCTGTCACGGCTAAGGAAGTTTCCATATTGGCTGTAAAGCCAAGTTCTGCTGCTGTTTTAAGCCATATTCTACGATTAATTCCGACACCATAATCAAGCTTCACAGGCTCAGTGGCGATCAATGCATATGTTTTTTTAACGCCATCGACCCCAGTAATAGTTAAGGGAACACTTTGGCTCAGGTTAATCGTTGTGCCATTGGGGATTGAACTGTTGGAATGATTGTTAATTTGAAGGTTTAGCTTCACTGAAGAAACATCAGTGCCAGGCAAAATATAAAACAGAATTTCTGCTCCTTTAATTACCGCTTCAATTTGCTGACTACCTGTGCCATTTTGAATAACCACATTAGCGCTAGTTACAGATACGTCACCAATTTTTTTGGACACAACGACATAAGATTTTGTATCGCCTGATCCTGAGGTAATATTAAGAACGAAGGGTTTCGACACGTCCTGTATGGTTCCGAGTGCGGGTGTCACGATGGCATCAGAAGGAACAGTTGACCGAAGAATGATTTTGGAAAGATCCACCTCATGCTCAGAATCTACAGGATAATAATAAGGAATATCAAAATAAATGGTATCCTTATTTGCACTAAATCGAGGCTCAAACAGGCGACTGCTGCCCATACCTTCGAGTGTGCCATAAATGTCGGCCAGTTCGCTACTGGTGTTTCGCACCGCCTCGTCCGCTTTTTTGCAAGCGCCCAAAGAGAGGCAAAGGGACACGATGAATAGATATACTAATGATAAATTTTTCATATTAAAATTTAAGGTGATGAATTAATACTACCATCCTTTGATTTGAGTTATTGCGTTATTTCTAAGAGTTTCATCCAGTGGAATCGGGATATAATATAAGGCAGGTGTAAACTGGCGATTTGCATTATCAACAGAAATAGTAGAGTAAGAAGTCGAAGCCCCACTTGGCACACCTCTGTGGCCTGTAAAACGTTTGTTATTTAACACGATATGCGCCTTTCTCCACCTTCTTAAGTCCCAATACCGATGCCCTTCAAAGGCCAGTTCAACAATGCGCTCATGCTCAATAGCGACCATCATCTCGGCCGGGCTTTGGGAAGGTGTATTAGGAAGCCCTCTTTTCGCTCTGAGTGCGTTCAATGAAGCTTTAGCGCCAGTGATATCGTTGATTTTTGTTTTCGCTTCCGCATCAATCAGCAAAATTTCGGCAAAACGCATTTCTATCCAACTTTGGTCACTTTTATTCACAACCATATTAGTGTTAAGCTGATCAAGAAATTTCTTAGCATAGTAGCCGCTAACTGTTCGCTTCGGATCGCTGGAGGCACCATATTCTATTATCCCTTCAACAACATCGCCAGTAGTGGTATTCAATGTTCTGCCCTTCCATGAGGATCCATTATGAAGGATCGTTGCATTGAAGCGGCTTTCCCGGTTAGCATAGGGATTAGCAGCCATGGTCGAATTTGCCCAAGAGAACTTCGAACCATCGGCCATTTCAAATTCGTTAACCAATTCTGCCGTAGGTACGCCATATACCAATACCTGACCAGGAGCATCCTTTGGCGGTGCAAAACCAAGGTCATATTGATGGGTTAACTGCGGTCGCTGGTAGTCGATCTTAAATATCGCTTCCTTTGTCGTTTTCTTCGTGAAAATCGATGCAAAATCAGCTTCAAGTTCATATAAGCCCTCTGCAGCAAGTTTCTTCACCTCTTCAGCAGCATGGGATGCATTCGTATAATACTCAGTGGCTTTAGCAGCCGGAACTCCCGTAAGTTCATCAGTATTGAACTGTTTCTTATCATATTCAGCAATGGAAGCGGCGTATAACCATGTACGCGCTAACATCCCGTAGGCCGCCCCCTTGGTAGCCCTGCCAGAATTGGTGGCATCCCATGTTTTTGGAAGATACTGAGCCGCAAAAGCAAAATCAGCTGCAATAAAGTTCCAGCAATCATCTTCACTTGCCCGGGGATTGTCTTTTTCAGCCGTAAGTTTATCTAATAGTACCACACTTCCATGAAGTTTGACCAGCCAGAAGTATACATATCCACGTATGAAACGTGCTTCAGCTTCAAACATCCTTTTGGAATTTTCATCAAGACCTTGCGCTTGTTTATCTAAGCCTTCCAGAAATTCATTAAGTCTCCTGATACGGGCATAACCAGTCCCCCAATAGTTCAACTGTGGGCCTGCAGCACTTACCCTTGATGCATCCGTTGCAAGGATATTTACGGTTCCATTTCCAGAAACACCTGAAGTATATTTCATGAGATCAGTCAGGGCATCTGTTGCATTGTCATAACCAATAGGAAAAGTCCCAAACTTAAAAATATTAAACTCATTGTACATTCCAAGTATATACAACCGTACGTTTGCAGGGTTTTGGTATACGGCAACATCTGTGTACCTGTCGAGCGGGTCCACATCTACTTTACAGCCAGTCAGCGCTAAAACAGCACCCACCATCAGGAAAGATTTTTTTATTAGTTTTATTTGAAATTTCATTGCTGCAGATTAAAATGTTACGTTAATTCCACCAGAAATCATTTTCTGTTGTGGATAAAATCCATTATTTACATTCGGCATTTCGGGATCGAGGTACTTTAGTTTATCCCAGGTGAAAAGGTTATATCCTGATACATAAAAGCGAACCCTTTCGATCTTATTGTTAAATGCACTCTTTGGAAGTGTATAACCAAGCTGCACACTTTTCAATCTGAGATAACCATTGTTAACAATGAAACCCGAGTTTGCATTTGCGTTGTGCGGAGAGAGTGCGACACCACCAGATGTCAACCTCGGATAGGTGGCATTTGGATTATCAGGCGTCCATGATTGTTGTACCAGGTAGTAAGGCGAGTTGCCATACCCATAGAAAGTTTTGGTAAAAGGACTATTATCCTCAATGCCTGAAGTACCAGAAGACCCCTCATATACACCTCCTAAGGCAATACTTGAAAGTGCTGCTCCCTGGAATAAAGCTGAAAAGTCGAAACCCGCAAAGTCGGCCTGAAGGTTAAGTCCGTACATAATTTCCGGTAAATTACTTCTACCTACAAAAGTCATATCAGCATCGCGGGTGATGCGGCCATCGCCATTCAGGTCTTTATACTTAAAGAATCCTGGTGCTATAAAACCACTACTCGGTGAAGAACCATTTCTTGCTTCTTCCCAATTTTGATAAAAGCCGTCGACCACAAAGCCCATTTTCTGTCCGATAGGATTACCCGTTGTTTTTTGCCAGGCCGGAAGATTCTGATTTTCATTAATTTTAATAACCTTGTTTCTTGCCCAGTTGAAATTACCCGTAACCGAATAATTAAACTTGCCAATGTTATTTCTGTGCCTGATTTGCAGGTCCACACCTCTATTGTCGGTAATTCCGTCGTTAAATGAAGAAGGATAATAACCACCAATCGATGCGGGATACAATGAGCCTCTACCAGTTAAGATATTGGTGACAACTTTATAGAAAAAGTCTACATCTATGCCTAATTTTCCGTTCCACAATTCAGTCTCAAGTCCGATGTTTGTCACATGGTGGCGTTCCCAGGTGATATCTCTGTTAGGAGGACTTAATGTATATAATGCTGAAACAGGCACTCCACCAATGATCGCGACAGGGCTGTCTGTTAACCCGAAGCTAGGGAGGTAGGCAAAAGCTGTTGGTGTACCGTCTTTACCAAGTACCCCATGAGAAGCCTTTAGTTTCAAGAAGGTTACGGTTTCTTTTAGGCCACTAAAGAAACCTTCTTCACTGGCAATCCACCCTAAACCTGCACCTGGAAAGTAGCCCCATCGGCCTTCTTCAGGAAAATTAATGGAAGCATCCGCACGTAAAGCAGCTTCAAACAAATATTTTCCTTTATAACTGTAGTTGAATCTTCCTACATATCCTTGTCTGGCTGTTTCGCCGCTCGAACCCGTAGGGCTTATAAAATCTTGAGTGGCGTTGCTACCAAAATTAATATCTTGTAACTCACCTATAGCAAAGTTCCTGGCACCGGTTGAGAATAGATTATTTTTATACTTAGACCATTCATATAATGCAAGTACTGTTAAACTATGGTCTTTAAATGTTCTGTTATAGTTCAAACTTGGTTGAAATGACAACCTGTTGTTCTGAGAATAACTTTGTCTCAGCGTATTTACAGTTATTCCCGGAGGGTTAGCCACCATGGTAAAATTACCGGTCGTCTGTCCACGTCCTCTTCCCATCAAAGCATATGGTGTTGTCCAACCTTTGTTCTCCGTAGCGTTTTTATCAAAGGAGGATAATACTTTTGCACTTAAACCATCTATCCAGGGCACTTTAATATTTACCGTTAAAGTACTCTGAAAAGCAGTTGTTTCACCATTCTGGTAACCGGATTGATTTACAGATGCAAGAGGATTAACATAACCAGCATTACTGTTATAAGCAGTAGGTAATCCATTTTCTGCATACATCGGCATATTCGGCAACGTTCTTACCGCCTGATAAAAGGGATTCATGTAAGATGTATTGTCAGGTGAGATACCGGGTGTATTGGTACGTTGCAATCTTCCTCCCAGGTCAAGGGACACAGAAAGCACACTGTTTAACTCTGCATCAACATTGGTCCTAAGATTATAACGTTTGAAGCCTGTATTAGCTACAATTCCATCCTGATCCAGGTAACCAACGTTAGAAAAATACTTGACTTTTTCACTGCCACCACGAACAGTTACACTGTGGCTTTGTGATTTACTGGATTTGCCTAACAATTCACCCACCCAATCTGTATTACCAAAAAGTGGATTTGTATTGGTGCCATTATTTAGGGCATCAATCTGTCCCTGATTATAGGTGAGTGGTACAGGATCCTGATTGGTATTCATTCTGTAATCATTATCCAGGGTCTCGGCTCTGGAAAACCAATCCATATAGTCGGGACCATTTAAAAACTCGGGGAATCTGGTATTGGAGTTGACAGTTAAAGCCCCGTCATACGATACTTTTGGTGCTTGTGCTTTCCCTCTTTTTGTGGTAACCAAAATTACACCGTTTGCAGCTTGCAGCCCATACACAGCAGCTGATAATGCATCTTTCAGAACAGAGATACTTTCAATTTCGTTAGGATCCAGTTGAGAGAAAGGTCTTTCCACACCATCAACAATCACCGTTGGGCCCTGGCCACCTGAATAGGTAGAAGTACCTCTCACACGAATCGTCGCGTCATCCGCTCCTGGACGGCCCGACTGTTGCAATGTAGTGATACCAGGTAAACGACCGGCTAACATGTTGGTAATATTCATTGTTGGCGCCTGTTTTAAATCTGCGCTGGTGATCTGTGCCACAGAGCCAATTACGTTAGATTTTTTCTGGGTTCCATACCCCACTACAATGACTTCGCTGAGCTGTGAATTCGACTCTTTTAAAACAACATTAACATTTGGTCCAGTGGTTGTTACTTCTTGAGTTTCATACCCGATATAAGAAAATACCAGGGTTTGTTTGCCTGCATCAAGCGACAGCGAAAATTTACCTTCAGCATTGGTTACTGTTCTTTTGTCGGAGTTCACCACTCTTACAGAAACACCAGGAACACCAGTCCTGCTGTTGTCGGTTACTGTTCCTGTAATGATTCTGGACTGCGCAAAGCCAGCGATGCTAGAACATAGCATACAAAACATCATAGATAATACTATCCAGGGATGCTTTTCTTTTTTGGTAAAGAATTTCATCATAATTGGTTATTTGTTTATTTTAGGATTGTTTGATTCTAGTAAATCACCATTAAAATCGATCTGCCGGTCAAATGGATGAAGGTATCTATCCAGCAGCACCGCTAATTCCCCTCTTTTTATGGTGTTGCTTTTAGTTTGGTTGTTCTCTTCCTGAAGTTGATGTAAGTCCTTTAAGATGGTTGATCTGTCTTTTGGACTACCTGCTTTAGCAAGCACCTCATTAAAAAATCCGATGTCGAGGTCTTTACCCGAAGCAGCCAAATCTGCCAATTGAGGATAATAAAGTCTCATGCCGGATACAAAATCTGCTTCACTAATGAAATGGTGTGGATAGAACCACATTTGGTTGGCCCATTTATAAGATATACCGGTACCTTTCAAAATCCCAGTGGTTCCTATGCGCTGAATTGCTTTGAAATTACTGTCCTGCGGTTTCACATCGATGAACGGCATCAGATAGGCATTGCTGTTTAATAATGCCGTTTGTACATCCCTGACGTTTACGTTTTCAGGATCGATAGATTTTTGAATGGCTATGGCTGCCAAAGCACCTGCTGCCTGGCCGATGCCTAGAACGACAGGCTGCAACCTGGTTGCACCGGCAACAATGTTAGATACACCGATACTTTTCTCTGCAACAACCAGTCCCTTAACCGAGTTTGAAATTAAAGAACCCAATGGCACATTGTAAGCTGGCACCTTAATTTTCACAAAATCTATAGCTGGTGCTTCAGGGTTTTTTAAATGATGATGGTCTATGGTATAGTCGCCTACCACAACCCCTGTACGGTAATAAGCATGTATTTGCTCATAAGGTTTCGATACATACGGAAGTGTCAGGGATGTAAGTGCGTTTACGCGCCTTGATTCACGGTGATAGGGAATCATAGGCAATTTATCCTTCGTTGGAAATTCGTCATCCGCAATGCCCAGATTTTTAAATCCCATAGCTGTCTGCAAATAATAGACGAAGCGCAGGGTATGAAGTTTTGCTTCCTTAAGCGTTTCCAACCGTTTTTCGGTGCCCATTTCAATGATATTCAGATAAATATCATTACCGTTCTTTGGCCAGTTGATCATATACTTATTATTGGGCAGTTTCCCATAGGTGATCATTTTAGAACAGTCAATGATTGGTGTAGCATCATTTGAAGCAGGATCAGCAACATCACAACTATGCTCGAAAACGGAAGGATCATACCCTTTGGGTTTAGGGATCGTTTTATCCACATTTTTTCCATAATCCTTAAGCACCACTACATAAGTAAGATCCTGAATGATGTTGTTTGCTTTTTCAGGTGCATACTCTTCGCCGGTCTGGTCCCTGCTGTCCATCCCGATTGTATATTTGGCACCAGCAGCGGCCATCACATCACCCAGTTCAGTGGCATCCAGAAGTATTTTACACTCAATGACATACTGCTTCGAGTTCCTGGTCACGTACACGCGCCATTTATCACCATGCCGCTCAACACGACTCCATTTGGATTTGTACCAAATATTAAGCTGTTGATGTGTTGCGAGTTCCTTCAATATCTTGTTACCAACCGACGGCTCAAATAAGGTGTTGCTAACCCAACCTGTTTCTACTGCGGTCGGCCCACCATAATAGTCATAAAGTTTCTGTCTGAATTCCGCCCAAAGACCAGACGGAAGCTGGTGATTGCCATCAATGGCAGAAACTCCTGCCGAAGTTAACATGCCTCCAAGCCATTCTGTTTCTTCTACTACAATCGTTTTTACGCCCATACGTGACGCTTGGATAGCCGCCGTTGTTCCACTGGCTCCACCACCAACAATTAGCAGATCGGTAGCAATTTTTTCTTGTGCGTTGGCAATCGTGGTGGTCAACACGATAACTGCCAGCAGACATTTCAGGTAATACATAGGTTTTGATTGGTCGGAACGAATATAAATTATTTTTTAATAACATAGAATTAATTATTAATTTTTTTTAATAATTTATAAGAACATAACAACGAAGATTTGTTCAGTGGCTCAGGCTCCTAATAGGCTTGAAGAAACAAAATCAACTTGAACATTACCAACAGGTTATAAATTAAATACTTGATATCAATTATTTATTCTGATTTTTACAAAATGACAACGCCCGATTTGACCTGATAAACATCCTAAAAAACTACACTTAGTGGAAATTCCGATATTTATTTGTTCCTAATTCGATAATCTCAACTGAATTCGTCTTTAAAGTTTTTAAATAAACTTAAATACTACACATTAATAACATCACCTCAACACTATGACGTTTTTTGAAGAATTGAACGATGAACAAGCATCTGGAGTAGCTTATAAAAATATCCAGATCAAAAAGTCCATCCTTTCTTACCTGTGTAGCACAGGCAACTCAACCATATCAGAACTTTGTAAAGAATTGAATCTCAGCACACCAAAGGTTACCAATTTAATTTCTGAACTCGTGAGCGACGGACTGGTAGCAGATCATGGCAAACTTGATTCTACTGGCGGGCGCAGACCTAACATATATGGAATGATATCAGATTCCGTATTTTTCCTGGGTGTCGATGTAAAGTATACGCATATTAACTTAGGTCTGACAGATCTGCAAAAGAATCTGGTTCATGTATCACAATTCGTTCCTTACGAATTGAACAACAACAAGGAGTCCCTTGATGCGTTATGTACCTTAATTAAAGCCTTTCTAAAAGAAACAGGGGTCAATAAAGAAAAAATAATTGGCTTATGCGTCAATTTATCTGGTCGGATTAATTACGCTACAGGTTATAGTTACAGTTTTTTTCATTTTAATGAAGAGCCATTAACCAAACACCTGGAGCTGGAACTGGGCATCAAGGCCTTTCTGGAAAACGATTCACGTGCAATGGCGTACGGAGAATTTTGTGCGGGAGCAGTCAAAGAAGAAAAGAATGTTTTATTTCTGAATATAGACTATGGCCTCGGCATGGGCATCATGATCAATAGTCAGTTATATTATGGAAAATCAGGATTTGCGGGAGAGTTTGGCCACATTCCTATATTTGACAATGAGATTATTTGTAGATGTGGGAAAAAGGGCTGCCTGGAAACAGAGGCATCCGGGCAGGCACTGCTCAGGATATTCAAAGAAAAAGTTTCCAACGGATCCTCCACTTCGCTTATTTCGAGGAAAAAAATGAATGCCGAAAATATTACACTGGAAGACATCATACAAGCTAGCAAGAAGGATGACGTACTCGCAATTGAACTGATTGCACAAATCGGAGAAAAACTAGGGAGAGGTATAGCATTGTTAATCAACGTATTTAATCCGGAACTGGTGATTTTAGGTGGCAGCCTTGCCACCACAGACACCTACCTTAGTCTTCCGATGCAAAGCGCTATTAACAAATATTCCCTAAGCCTGGTAAGTAAGGACACGCAAATTAAATTTTCCCAACTTGGTGAGCGGGCCGGCATCATAGGTGCGTGTCTCCTTGTTCGGAATCGACTATTAAACCTCAAATAAAATAAGGGTTTCTCCCCAAAGAGAAGAGAAACCCATATTTTAATTCAAATCAATCGGTACAAAAATAAGAGGCGTAGGTAAACAAGAAGCTCCCGGAGGAGAATACTTTAACTTGATAATTTGCTCTTCACTAGTTTTACCCGGCTTAAATATCTGTACAAGAACAGCTTCCGGTGATTTTTTTGTAATCAACTGGTCTTTTGGCAATTGAATCACCCCTCCAGGAAAGATTCCGGAACTCACTACCATACTGGTAGCCATACCGCCACACCACTGATTATCTGCAGATCGCGAATTCCAGGTCACCAGCGCCAAACCTTTACCATCGGTACTTTTCCACTTTAACTCAATATCATACATTACACCGTAGTTGCCAGCGAGTTTCGCTTCATCACCACTATGACCTTCCTTTCCAATAACCCAGGGATCTTTCACACCATCAGCTACCATTAACTGAACAACACCATCCTTAGTGTCGATAACAGATTCATTATCAACTTTGTAATTACTTACACCAAAGGTACCCCGACCTGCATTGGCATGACCTATCGGCACTACATTTTTAATATTGTTCACCATGTAAGATACCGAAGCGGAAGGTGCCGCCTGCACTACTGATATTTCACCTGGCTGGTCTATCACAAATTCGTAGAAACCATGTACAAGTTCATCAAATTTCACAATATGTTTATCAAGTTTTTCATCAATCAGAATGGATCCACCTGGAGCTACTGTACGAATAACATTTTCGTCATTTGACGTGAAGTAGTCATATAGACCTTGTTTTCCTATTTGAAAATAATTTAAACTTGGTTTCTGAGAAGAATATTTGATCATGCGTACATGCATGGGCGCAGAACCTGTATTTTTTAGCAGGGCAACAATTTTGCGATCAATTTTAACCGGGTCCTTTACACCGTTAACATTATATATATATAAGCGCACAGCCCCCGGTACAACGGGCTCTTTGAGCGCGATTGCTTCGGGAACTCTGATATATTCAGGATCATCAGATATCATAAACTGCGGACCTGGCAATACAATTTTTTTGTAATTAATCTGGTTTATCTTTTCCGTTAAGAAACCAGGAAGTTCCACAATACTACCTTGCTTGGTTTTAAGAATCTCTTTGTCAAGTCCAGGTTTTAATACTTGCGCATCAACTTGCAATACAGCAGCACATAAAAACAAACAGCTCAGGACTGTTTTTCGGTTAATCATTTGGTGTCTTTTCATTTAGTTTAAATTTGGTTAATAGGCTTTGGTGAGCTTATTCTTACTAAGCGCATCAAAAGTAATATTGATGAATTCTTTGACTATTAAAAGTTTGCAACTGGAATATGAAGGGCAAGGGAATTTGAGCTTGATTTAATCGCTGTGGTCTTTGGCCACGTGTAAAATCGTTCCTGAAAAAACAATAAAAAGAAAAGTTGAGAAAAGCCCACACAATTTGCACAAGTTTATTTATTTAAAATTTTCGTAAGTATACAAACATTCTAATAAAATAAAAAAAGTTGTTGAGTTTGTTTTTTTTATTATTTCAAAGTCATTTTCTTTTCGAGCAACTCGTGGCTTAAGAACAAAAGATAGCTATCTCGGAAAATGAGATTTATCAACTGTTTGATATGTTAGCGAAATGATTGGGCAATGAAATTTAGGGAAACAAAGAGACAGCTATTTTATGAGTTGATCCGAAATTCCGCTCCCAAAATCTCATTAACCAAAAAAGCCTCACATTTCTGTAAGGCTTTCTGTGCACTTGTAGGGATTCGAACCCCAAACCTTCTCATCCGTAGTGAGATGCTCTATCCAATTGAGCTACAAATGCTTTTCCCTTTCGTTTAAGGGAATGCAAAAGTAACATTAGAAATTGAATTGACCAACTTTTGCTGATATATTTTTATACTTTTTTAGATAAAAATATCCACTAAGCTTCTACTTCTAACTTAATAGCGTCAAAATCAGGAAGATCACCTGCATTTTCCAGTACTTCTGCAAATTGAATAATTCCATCTTCATCAATCAAAAATGCCGATCTTTTAGATACACCTTTCAAATTAAAGACGAATTCATCATAAAAAGCACCATAAGCCTGGGAAACCTCTTTATTAAAGTCAGACAATAATGGAAACTGATACCCTTCCACTTCTTTAAACTTAGCTAAAGTAAAAGGAGAATCTACGGAGATAGCGATTACCTCAGCATTAATGCCTTCATAATAACCAAAGTTATCTCTTAAAGTACAAAGCTGCGTTGTACAAACGCCTGTAAAGGCCATCGGAAAAAAGTGAATAATTAACTTCTTACCTTTAAAATCATTTAAGGATACTTCTTTCAGTTCTGAACTGAATAATTTAAAATCCGGAGCTTTGTCACCTACTTTTAATGCCATAATTGTTGTTTTTCTGTAAATATAGGATTGTGTCCCATCCCTTGGGTCAAAAAAATCTCATTTTAATGGTAAAGCTTTTACCTGTCTGTCGAGGATGGCCAGGCCTTCTTCGAAACTATGCGGCTGATAATTTAAATCAGCAACGGCCTTATCCAATATAAAACCTGTTTTCAAAGGACGCCCCGCACTTTGACTAAGCGTAGCACTGCTTACCTCCTTTACCAGACTGTCATCAAGGTTCCAATACGCGGCGACTTTTCTCACCAGTTCCACAATGCTCATCATATCCTTGCCGCTGATATGATAAATCCCCCGCGCCTCCTTTTCCACTGCCAATAAACAGGCCTCGGCCAGATCCTCGGCCAAAGTAGGCATCCGCCATTGATCGTTTACCACGTTTAAAGGCTCCGCTTTCTCAAGGGCACCTTTCGCCCATAGTACGATATTGCTCCTGCTCATGTCGCCAACGATACCATACACCAGAATAGTCCTGATAATGACCCAGGGACAAGTGGCCTGTTTAACCAGTTCCTCTGCTGCTGCCTTTGTTTCCCCATAGTAGCTCAAAGGATTTAGTCTCGCCTGTTCATCGTAAGGACCAGCTGCACCATCAAAAATGAAATCTGTAGACAAGTGTATAAATTGTATTTGGTAAGTTTGACAACAAGTGATCAATGTTTTCACAGCTTCCACATTCAGTGCATAGGCTATTTCTTGTTGGGCCTGGCAGGTGTCAACATTAGTCATCGCCGCAGTGTGAATAATGGCATCGGGCCGGTATTTATCGATAACAGTCCTTACATTTTCCGGATCAAGAATATCCATACTGACATAAGTATAACCTTCCTGAAGTGGAAAACGATTGGCGCCACGTGAAGTTGCAATTAAACGATAGTGCTGTGATGATCGGATATTCTCGGTAATTTTCTGACCTAAAAGGCCGTTACTACCTGTTACCAGGATGGTTTTCATCAAAATTTAACGCTTTTAGTGAATGATTTAATACTTACTAAAGTATCAATAAAACACTTGTTGAAAAACTTTTTATTTATATATAGAATATAAGTGGAAAAAACTTAACTTTGCGAACCAAATTACAGGCTTTAAAACAGCCCTTAACATTTTGATATTTATAATTTTACCCAAAACAATATATGCCTAACATTGGAAAAATAGCGCAGATTATAGGACCGGTAGTTGACGTAAGTTTTGCTAACGATGCTCATTTACCTAAAATTTTCTCGGCTTTAGAGATCGAAAAAGAAAACGGACACAAGATCGTTTTAGAAGTTCAACAACACCTTGGTGAAGACCGGGTTCGTGCAATTGCAATGGATTCTACCGATGGTTTAGTTCGCGGTATGGATGTTATTGACTCTGGTGCTCCTATTAAGATGCCCGTTGGTGAGCAAATTAAAGGTCGCTTGTTCAATGTTGTTGGTGATGCTATTGACGGAATCAACACGATTGATAAAACTAATGGCAGACCGATTCATGCTACTGCCCCTAGATTCGAAGATTTATCTACTGAAACTGAAGTTCTTTACACCGGTATTAAAGTTATCGATTTATTAGAGCCTTATGCTAAAGGTGGTAAAATCGGATTGTTTGGTGGTGCGGGTGTAGGTAAAACCGTATTGATCATGGAGCTGGTAAATAACATTGCTAAAGCTCATGCTGGTCTTTCTGTATTTGCTGGTGTAGGTGAACGTACTCGTGAAGGTAATGACCTTTTACGTGAGTTTATCGAATCTGGTGTAATTAACTATGGTGAAGAGTTCCTTCATTCAATGGAAAAAGGTGGATGGGATTTATCTAAAGTTGACACAGAATCTTTAAAAGAATCTAAAGCAACATTGGTTTTCGGTCAAATGAACGAGCCTCCTGGTGCACGTGCACGTGTAGCTTTATCCGGATTAACTGTTGCTGAATATTTCCGTGATGGTGATGGTGAAGGTGCTGGTAAAGATATCCTTTTCTTCGTCGACAACATTTTCCGTTTTACACAGGCTGGTTCTGAAGTATCGGCACTTTTAGGTCGTATGCCTTCAGCGGTAGGTTACCAACCAACTTTGGCAACAGAGATGGGATTAATGCAAGAGCGTATCACTTCAACCAAACGTGGATCAATTACTTCTGTACAGGCCGTTTATGTTCCTGCAGATGATTTAACTGACCCTGCTCCGGCAACAACGTTTGCTCACCTTGATGCAACAACTGTACTTTCACGTAAAATATCTGAGCTTGGTATTTACCCGGCGGTAGATCCATTGGATTCAACTTCGCGTATTTTATCTCCGGCAATTTTAGGTGATGAACATTACAACACTGCTCAACGTGTTAAAGAAATTTTACAACGTTACAAAGAGTTACAAGATATTATTGCCATCCTTGGTATGGACGAGCTTTCTGAAGAAGATAAGTTAACCGTTCACCGTGCACGTCGTGTTCAACGTTTCTTGTCTCAGCCTTTCCACGTAGCTGAACAGTTTACAGGTCTAAAAGGTGTATTGGTAGATATTAAAGAAACCATCAAAGCATTTAATATGATTATGGATGGTGAAGTTGATGAATATCCTGAAGCAGCTTTCAACCTTGTAGGTAATATTGAAGAAGCGATTGAAAAGGGTAAGAAAATTTTAGCTGAAGCAAACGCTTAATTAGAGCGTATATACTTATATATATGACATTAGAAATTTTAACACCAGATAAAAAAGTCTTTGAAGGTGAGGTAACAGCGGTTACCGTACCAGGTACAATGGGATCATTCCAGATTTTACATGACCATGCGCCTATCATTTCTACTTTAGAAGACGGACCAGTAATTATTAAAAGCAAAACCGACAGCCAGACCTTTGTGATCAAAGGTGGAGTTGTAGAGGTTTTAAAAAACAAAATTATTGTTTTAGCCGAAGGTGTTGCTTAATCTCTGATTATTAAAAAATATAGCCCTTCTGATTTCGATCAGAAGGGCTTTTTTTATGATCAAAAAAAACACTGGTTTTTTCAAAGTTTTTTACCCCTCTCCATCATTTTACGCCGAATTCCTTAAAAAGTAGTATGCCTGCATAAGATCAATACCGAATACCAAAATCATATTCGGTATAGTTTTAACCATCAAATGTATTTAGAGAGGCTATTCTACAAAATATAAAATACAATAACACATATTCTGCCAAATTATATTTTTTTAAAAAATATTTCGACTAACTATTGCTATCCAGCCTATCAAAAAGTAAATTGGTTTTATAGAAATTAATTAAAAACGATTACGAATGAACACTTCAATTACAGGCATTAATAATGTGATTATTAACCTAAACTTACTGCTGCTAATCCAGGAGTATAAGGCGCTGTAAAAGAATATTTGATAAATATAAAAAGCGCCTTCAAAAGAGGCGCTTTTTTGATAAGAAAAAAAACAAGAACGAACTATACGCAAAACCATGCAATACTATAATGATAAAACAGTACTTTATTTAAACGGATCAATCGTTAAGGCCACTGCGGCCAGTACTGATTTATACAGCCAGTCTATGCATTATGGTTATGCTGCATTTGAAGGTATCAGGGCTTACAACACACACAATGGTACCCGTATTTTTAAAGCTAAAGCACATTTTGAACGCTTAAAGTATTCCTGTGAAAAAGTTAATATTCCATTCGGTTGGGATATTGATGAACTGATCAGAGAATCTTATAAAGTATTAGCATTGAATAACTTAAAAGATGCTTACATCCGCCCCTTGGTTTACTGCGACGCAAACATGAGCCTTTCAGAACCCAATGGTGTATCTATCATGATCTGTGCATGGGACTGGGAAACCTACCTGGGCAGCAAACTTTTAAATGTGGGCATCTCCAGTTACCAAAGGCCTAATCCTAAATCTGTACCAATAGATGCTAAGATAAGTGCTCACTATGTAAATTCTATTCTTGCCTCTACTGAGGCGAAGAAAAGAGGTTTTGATGAGGCCATTTTGCTAGACATGCACAATAACCTGGCAGAGGCACCGGGTGCCAATCTTTTTCTTGAAAAGAATGGAAAACTTTATACGCCAGCATTAGGACATATTTTACCTGGTATTACACGCAGAACGGTGTTACAGCTTTGCAGAAGGCTCGATATTGAATGTATTGAATCCCAATTAACGGTGGAAGATTTAAAAAATGCAGACAGTGCATTTCTATGTGGTACGGCAACAGAAATCGCAGGTATCCATACTGTAGAAGATGTTGTATTGCCGCTCAAGTGGGTGGATAGTGTAGGCGCCATCTTACAACGCACTTATAAGTGCTTGGTATTAGAAAAACAAAATTACGAAGTAATCATATAATAAATAGATTAACCAGATCATATCAAATGTCACAAACAACTGAAGTCACCGAAATTAACCGATACAGTAAAACCTTCACACAAGATCCTACACAACCAGGCGCACAAGCTATGTTATATGGAATTGGCCTTACAGATGCCGATTTTGACAAAGCACAGGTCGGTATAGCCAGCATGGGCTACGATGGTAATACTTGTAATATGCATTTAAATGATTTGGCGAAAATCGTAAAAGATGGCGTATGGAAAGAAGGAATGGTGGGCTTAACTTTTGGTACTATTGGAGTGAGTGATGGTATGTCTAATGGAACAGACGGTATGCGTTATTCCTTGGTTTCAAGGGATGTTATAGCAGATTCTATTGAGACAATTTGCGGCGGACAATATTATGATGCCGTTATTGCCCTTCCTGGTTGTGATAAAAACATGCCCGGATCTATTATTGCCATGGGTCGTTTAGACCGCCCGGCGATTATGGTTTATGGCGGAAGTATCCACTCGGGAAAATACAAGGAGAAGACATTGAATATTGTATCTGCTTTTGAAGCTTTGGGTGAGAAATTGGCAGGTAATTTATCAGAGGAAGACTACCAGGGTATTATCAAACATACCTGTCCCGGAGCAGGTGCTTGTGGGGGTATGTATACAGCAAATACCATGGCTTCTGCAATTGAAGCTTTGGGCATGAGCTTACCTTACAGCTCTTCTTATCCGGCATTGAGTGAAAATAAAAAGCAAGAGTGTCTTGAGGCTGGTAAAGCCATTAAGGTATTGCTTGAAAGAAATATCCTTCCGTCACAAATTATGACCGAAAAAGCATTTCATAATGCGATTGTAACGGTCATGATTTTGGGTGGTTCTACCAACGCTGTATTGCACTTAATTGCGATGGCCAGATCTGTTAATATTACTTTAAAGCTGGAAGATTTTCAAAAGATAAGTGATAAAACACCTGTTCTTGCTGATTTGAAACCTAGCGGAAGTTATTTAATGGAGGATGTCCATGAAATTGGTGGAATCCCTGCTGTTTTAAAATACTTGTTGAAAGAAGGTTTAATCTATGGCGATTGCCTTACTGTTACCGGAAAAACACTTGCTGAGAATGTGGCTGATGCTATCGATTTAGATTTCGACCAGCAGAAAGTGATTTTGCCAGTTACGAATCCTTTAAAGGAAACTGGTCACTTGCAAATGTTGTACGGAAATATTGCTCAATTAGGCGCGGTAGCTAAAATCAGCGGTAAGGAAGGTGAAAAATTTGAAGGCCCTGCAAGGGTATTTGATGGCGAGAAACAATTAATTGCCGGCATCCAAAGCGGCAGAGTTCACCAGGGCGATGTGGTTGTCATCAGACAGGTTGGTCCTAAAGGTGCTCCGGGTATGCCGGAAATGCTGAAACCTACTTCCGCCATTATTGGTGCAGGCCTGGGTAAATCTGTTGCTTTAATTACGGATGGTCGTTTTTCTGGAGGTACCCATGGATTTGTTGTGGGCCACATTACGCCAGAAGCCTGGGATGGCGGTAACATCGGGCTGATTAAAGACAATGACATCATTACCATTGATGCCATCAACAATACCTTAAATGTGAACATTACGGACGAAGAACTGGCCGCACGCAGAGCACAATGGAAACAACTCCCTCCTCCTGTAAAAAGCGGCGTGCTGTACAAGTATTTAAAACAAGTAAGCAATGCCAGTGAAGGCTGCGTAACTGACGCATATACTGATTAACAAAATTGAAAAACACCTAAAATACAATAAAATGGATATAGCACAAACGGAAGCAACCACCTTAACCGAGCCTTTTAAAAATAAAAAGGTAACAGGTTCCGTAGCTTTATTAGAAGGGCTAATTGCTGAAGGTACGGAAACCATTTTTGGTTATCCCGGCGGAGCCATCATGCCCATTTATGATGCTTTGTACGATTACAAAGACAAGTTAAACCACATTCTGGTTAGACATGAGCAAGGCGGCATTCATGCAGGACAAGGGTACGCCCGTAGTTCTGGAAGAGTCGGTGTCGTTTTCGCTACGAGTGGTCCCGGGGCAACAAACCTGGTTACTGGTCTAGCAGATGCGCAGATAGACAGCACACCTTTGGTCTGTATTACCGGCCAGGTTTTCGCCAGCTTATTGGGCACTGATGCTTTTCAGGAAACCGATGTGATCAATATCACTACACCGGTTACGAAATGGAACTTCCAGGTAACTGATGCAACAGAAATTCCTGCTGTACTGGCTAAGGCTTTCTATATAGCCAGAACCGGCCGTCCAGGACCTGTTTTGATTGACATCACAAAAAATGCACAATTGCAGGTTTTTGATTATGAAGGGTATAAGCCTTGTGATCATATCAGAAGTTACAGACCTAAACCAAATGTTCGCAGGTCATATGTAGAACAAGCTGCTGCATTGATCAACAGTGCTAAAAAACCGATGATCATATTCGGACAAGGGGTTCTTTTGGGCGAAGCAGAGCAGGAGTTTAAAGCTTTTGTTGAAAAAAGCGGAATCCCTGCTGCCTGGACTATTCTAGGTGCGGGCGCTATTCCAACAGATCATCGTTTAAATGTAGGTATGGTTGGGATGCACGGAAATTACGGCCCTAACGTTCAAACCAACTCTTGCGATGTGCTGATTGCCATCGGAATGCGTTTTGATGACCGCGTAACCGGCCGTTTGGATAAATATGCCAAACAGGCTAAAATCATCCACCTGGATATTGATCCGGCTGAGATCGATAAAAACGTGTTAGCCGATGTACCGGTTTGGGGCGATTGCAAAGAGACCCTGCCTATTTTGACCGAATTGGTTGAAAAAGGAAACCATGAAGCCTGGCTACAAGAGTTTAATGCTTTTGCGAAAATAGAAGATGAAACTTTAATTCAAAAGGAACTTAATCCGGGTACGGGTGAGTTAACCATGGGTGAAATAGTGAACCAGTTGAATGTGCTTACCAAAGGAGAGGCAATTATTGTAACTGACGTAGGTCAGCATCAAATGGTTGCCTGCCGCTACGCTAAATTCAATAATACCCGCAGCAACGTTACCAGCGGTGGCTTAGGCACCATGGGTTTTGGCTTGCCGGCTGCAATAGGTGCTAAATTTGGTGCACCTGACCGTACGGTAGTTGCCATTATTGGCGATGGCGGTTTTCAGATGACTTTGCAGGAATTAGGTACGATTATGCAGTTTGGGGTAGATGTGAAGATCATGATTTTTAACAATCAGTATCTGGGAATGGTGCGCCAGTGGCAGCAATTGTTTAATGACAAGCGTTATTCATTTGTAGATATCACCAGTCCTGATTTTGTGAAACTTGCTGAATCTTATTATATCCCTGGTCAGAAAGTTGTCGAACGCGAAGACCTGATCCCTGCGATTGAAGCCATGCTGAACCACAAAGGTTCTTACCTTTTGGAAGTCATGGTCGCTAAAGAACATAATGTATTCCCTATGGTTCCTCAAGGCTGTAGCGTAAGTGAAATCAGATTAAAATAATACGATCATGACCCATAAAAATGATATAGACGGGGCTAACCCAAAGCAGGAATTCACCATTACGGTATATACTGAAAATCAGATCGGTTTATTAACCCGGATTGCCATTATATTCTCGAGGAGAAAGATCAATGTAGAAAGTTTAAATACTTCTCCTTCTGAAATTGAACACATCCATCGTTTCAATATCGTTATCCATGAAACAGAAGAGGTTGTACGTAAGCTTGCCCGCCAGATAGAAAAGCAGGTAGAAGTTTTAAAGGTGTACTACAATACCAACGAAGACATCATCTGGCAGGAACTGGCCTTATATAAAGTTCCAACAGAGGCTGTTGTAGAAAAAGTACTGGTTGAACGCTTATTGAGAGAAAACGGTGCCAGAGCGGTAGTAATTCGCAAGGATTATACAGTTTTTGAAACTACTGGTCACCGCGAAGAAACGGACAAGCTGATAGAAGTATTGCAGCCTTATGGCCTTATAGAATTTGTAAGAAGTGCCCGCGTAGCCATTATCAAGGATAGCGAGGGCTTCAATGCCAAATTAAGGGAATTTGAAAGAAAAGAACCCGGACAGGATGTGGCAGAGAACGAATACCTGGACAAAAAACACAATGTATTTACCATGTAGTAAGCTTGCTTACTGCTTTATAACAATCAATAAAACCAATTTTAAAAGATTATGGCAAAATTAAATTTCGGCGGAACAGAAGAAAATGTAGTAACGCGTGAAGAGTTTCCGTTAGCAAAAGCGCAGGAAGTATTAAGCACAGAAACTGTAGCGATCATTGGCTATGGCGTTCAAGGTCCTGGACAAGCTTTAAACCAACAAGATAATGGCATTAATGTTATCGTTGGACAACGTAAGAATTCTAAAACATGGGATAAAGCGATCGCTGATGGTTTTGTACCAGGTGAAACACTTTTCGAAATTGAAGAAGCCTTAGAGCGTGGTACCATCATTTGCTATTTGTTAAGTGATGCGGCACAAATTGAACTATGGCCAACAGTAAAAAAACACCTTACTCCAGGTAAAGCATTATATTTTTCCCATGGATTCGGTATTACCTTCAATGAACAAACAGGCATCATTCCACCGGCAGATGTGGATGTATTTTTGGTTGCCCCTAAAGGATCAGGTACCTCTTTACGTCGTATGTTCTTACAAGGACGCGGCTTAAACTCCAGCTATGCTATTTTCCAGGATGCAACAGGTAAAGCTTACGACAGGGTAATCGCTTTGGGTATTGCTGTAGGTAGCGGATATTTATTCGAAACTGACTTCAGAAAAGAAGTTTTCAGTGATTTAACTGGTGAGCGTGGTACTTTAATGGGCTGTATCCAGGGTATTTTTGCTGCACAATATGATGTGTTGCGTGCCAATGGCCACTCCCCTTCTGAGGCTTTCAATGAAACAGTTGAAGAATTAACACAAAGCTTAATGCCATTGGTAGCAGAAAATGGAATGGACTGGATGTATGCCAACTGTTCTACTACTGCGCAACGTGGTGCATTAGACTGGTGGAAAAAATTCAGAGATGCTACTAAACCAGTTTTCGAAGAATTGTATAATAGCGTAGCTACAGGTAAAGAATCTCAGCGTTCGATTGATTCAAACAGTCAGCCTGATTACCGTGAGAAGCTGAATGCTGAACTGGCAGAACTTCGTGACAGCGAATTATGGCAGGCAGGTAAAACAGTACGTAGCCTACGTCCTGAAAACCAAGCAGCAGAAAAAGAAACTCAAGCTTAATCATAAAACTTTTAGATGAACCCTTATGGGAAAAACATTAGTTGAAAAAATCTGGGATGCCCACGTCGTTAAAAGCGACGAGGGTTTCCCTGATATTTTATACATAGACACTCACTTTATTCATGAAGTGACTAGTCCGCAGGCATTTGATGGTCTTCGCAAAAGAGGTTTACCTGTTTTCAGACCAGCACAAACTGTGGCTACGGCAGATCATAATGTGCCTACTTTAAATCAGCATCTACCGATCAAGGAAGAACTTTCGCGTTTTCAGGTGGATATGCTGACAAAAAACTGCGCAGAATTTGGCGTAGAACTTTATGGCCTCGGCCACCCTTTCCAGGGTATTGTCCATGTAATCGGACCAGAATTGGGCATTACCTTACCGGGTGCCACTATTGTTTGTGGCGACAGTCACACCTCTACACACGGTGCATTTGGTTGCATCGCCTTTGGGATAGGTACATCCCAGGTTGAACAGGTTTTAGCAACGCAATGTTTATTGCAGCAAAAACCCAAGACCATGAAAATTGAAGTTAACGGAGATCTTGGCAAAGGAGTTAGTGCCAAGGATATCATTTTATATATAATAGCGCAAATTTCTGCTGCTGGTGGTACGGGCTATTTTATTGAATATGCCGGTTCTGCTATTGAGAAACTGAGCATGGAAGCCCGGATGACCATTTGCAACATGAGCATAGAAATGGGCGCCAGAGGTGGCTTAATTGCTCCTGACCAAATTACTTTCGACTATGTGAATGGTAAGGAATTTGCCCCTAAGGGTGAAGCATGGGATAAAGCATTGGCTCATTGGAAAACTTTATACAGTGATGCTGACGCCAAATTTGATAAGGTATTAACTTTTGATGCCGCTGACATTGAACCAATGATCACTTATGGTACCAACCCAGGTATGGGCATGGGCATTAGTCAGCATATTCCTTCAACAGCTAACCAGACGCCGTCGGAGCAACCGTCTTTCCAGAAAGCTTTAGATTATATGGGCCTGGAAGGTGATGCATTGATGCTGGGCAAAGCTATAGATTATGTTTTTATCGGCAGCTGCACCAATTCCAGGATGGAAGATCTTCGTGAGGTAGCTGAATTTGTGAAAGGCAGACAAAAAGCAGAGAACGTTACAGTTTGGATCGTTCCCGGATCGAAACAAATTGAACAGCAGGCCATCGCTGAAGGATTGGATAAAATATTTGAGGCTGCAGGTTTCCAGTTACGTGAGCCGGGATGCAGCGCTTGCTTAGGGATGAACGAAGATAAAATCCCCGCAGGAAAATACTGTGTTTCTACTTCCAACAGGAACTTTGAAGGCAGACAAGGACCAAATTCACGCACTTTCCTTGCAAGTCCGTTAACAGCTGCCGCAGCAGCTATAACAGGCAAGGTTACAGACGTGAGGGAATTATTAAAAGAGACAGCGGTTTCTTAATTCGTCATACTGAATTCGTCTCAATAAATAGATCCCGGAACAGGTCCGGGATGACGACAATAATCAGCGTGACGACAATCCTCAGCATGGCTGAACTAAATGACAGCTTAATTTATAAAAAGCAAATTATATACAGATGAAAAAATTTGTAAAATTAACTTCCAGGATGGTTCCCTTGTCAATTGAAAATATTGACACGGATCAAATTATTCCTGCAAGGTTTTTAAAAGCGACGACAAGAGAAGGTTTTGGTGAGAACTTGTTTTGCGATTGGCGCTATGACGGCGACAAGCAAGAAAAAGCTGACTTTGTTTTAAATAACCCGCTATATAAAGGTGAAATATTAGTGGCTGGAAAAAACTTCGGTTGCGGCAGCAGCAGGGAACATGCAGCCTGGGCAATACAGGACTATGGCTTTAAAGTGGTCATCAGCAGCTTTTTTGCAGATATTTTTAAAGGCAATGCCCTGAATAATGGCCTGCTACCGATCCAGGTATCTGATACTTTCCTTCAAAAGATTTTCACTGCCATCGCAAGGGATCCGGAAACACAATTATTGGTTGACTTGCAAGAACAGGTTGTTGAACTGCAGTCGACATTAGAAAACGAATCTTTCGAAATAAACGCCTATAAAAAATCATGCCTGTTGAATGGCTATGACGACATCGATTTCATTCTAAATCAAAAAGAAGCCATCGAAAACTTTGAAAAGAAAAGTGCCTAATAATGACTGAACCTTTTGTCCACATAGAGAACCTGAGCTTAAAATTCCGCAAGAATGTGGTTTGGGCTGATTTGTGCTGGAAGATAAACAAAGGGGAACAGTGGTTACTGACTGGCGCCAGTGGTAGTGGAAAGACTGCATTGGCAAAGGTAATAGCAGGCTTAATGCATACCAGGGGATCAGTCCAGGTGAATTATGAAGGTAATTTACCGGCAAGAACTTTATATGTTGCGCAATGGTTCTCTTTTAAAGATAAACAAGGCAAAGCTGATTTTTATTACCAGCAGCGCTATAACAGTACCGAATCAGAAGATTGCAATACCGTTTGGGAAGAGATCAGTTCTTATTGTTTGAAGTTAGGGAAACCTGAATCAACGGGATTGGCTATTTTAAAGAATTTCGAGCTTTCACACCGTAAAGACGCCCCTTTAATTCAGTTATCCAGTGGTGAACATAAAAAATTGCAGTTAAGCAAAGCTTTATTATTGCAGCCACAATTGCTGATCCTGGATAATCCTTATACCGGATTGGACACTAAAACCCGCAGCAACCTGAATACATTGATTGCGCAGGCTTGCAAAAACGGGATGCAATTGTTGTTGATCAATAATGATGGAAATGAACCTGAATGTATCAGCCATTACGCCCGGTTAGAAAATGGCAGGCTTCATTTTTCTTCCGAAGCTTCAAAGGAAACAGGAAACACCCCTCCTGTTTTAGCTGCATTTGACTTGCCGGCATTTTTACAAACAACACCTGATGAACTTGAAGAACTGGTCAGCTTAAAAAATGTAAATATAAAATATGGCGACCATTTAGTTCTTGACAACATGAACTGGACCGTTAAAACTGGGGAAAAATGGTTATTGCATGGACCTAACGGTTCTGGAAAATCCACCTTACTGAGTTTGCTGACGGGTGATAACCCCCAGGCGTATGCGAATGAAATTCACTTATTTGGCAAAAAGAGGGGTACCGGAGAAAGCATCTGGGATATTAAACGCAATATTGGCTTTATTTCCCCTGAATTGCAATGGTACTTTGAACCCAATTCTACGGTGTTTCAAACCATCGCCTCTGGCTTTTTTGATACCGCAGGGCTTTTCCGTCAGGTAAGTCATGCCCAGGCCGAAAAAGTAACGGAATTAATGCAGCTGCTTGACCTGGCAGCAGAAGAACATGCTTTGATAACGCAACTTCCACTTGGAAAACAGCGATTGACATTTTTAGCCAGGGCAATTGTTAAAAACCCACCGTTGCTAATTTTAGATGAACCTTGCCAAGGTTTAGATCAGCAACAAACCAGGTTATTTAACCATTTAGTCGATGCCCTTTGTACAGGAAACAGATCGCTGATTTATGTAGGGCATTATGAAAATCGTTTACCCGACTGTATCGAATATCGCCTCGGCTTAAATAAGGGCATCACAACACACATTGAACACCACATAGAACAGGAAATTACAACATGAAGAAAAATATATTAGTTATACCCGGAGATGGAATAGGCCCAGAAGTAACTTCCTGGGGAAAAGCAGTTTTAGAAAATATTGCTGCAGCTTTTGGTCATGAATTTAGTTTTGACGAAGCTGAAATGGGTCATGTTGCTATTGAAAGCACTGGCAACCCACTACCGGATGTAACGTTAGAGAAAGCAAAAAGCAGCGATGCGATACTTTTTGGTGCGGTTGGCCATGCTAAATATGACAACGACCCTTCCTTAAAAGTAAGACCTGAACAAGGTTTATTAAAGATCAGGAAAGAACTGGGCTTGTATGCTAATTTACGTCCAATCCTGTTATTTGATGAGCTGCTAAATGCCTCTAGTATTAAACCCGGCATCCTGAAAGGAACAGATATCCTGTTCTTCAGGGAATTAACGGGCGATGTTTATTTTGGAGAGAAAACCCGTTCTGAAGACCGAAATACCGCTTCAGACTTAATGATATACCACCGCTATGAGGTAGAGCGGATTGCTCATAAAGCATTCCAGGCGGCCATGCAACGCAGAAAGAAATTATGTTCGGTAGATAAAGCCAACGTATTGGAAAGCTCCAGGCTCTGGAGGGAAACCGTACAGGAAATCGCTAAACAATATCCTGAAGTGGAAACTGAGCACATGTTCATCGACAATGCAGCAATGCAATTGATTAAAGATCCTAAACGCTTTGATGTTGTATTAACAGCAAACCTTTTTGGAGATATCTTAACAGATGAAGCCTCACAGATTGCAGGCTCCATGGGAATGCTCGCTTCCGCCTCTATTGGTGACGGAACAGGATTCTTTGAACCCATCCACGGCTCAGCACATGACATTGCTGGTAAAAACCTCGCTAATCCGCTTGCATCCATCCTATCGGCCGCGCTCCTGTTAGAAATCAGCTTTGGCTTAAAAGACGAAGCTAAGGTAATCATTAACGGCGTGGACCAGGTTTTAAAGGAAGGCTACCGTACTCCTGATATTGCAGATGACACCATTGACCCAGCTAAAATTCTAGGTACTGAGGAGATGGGCAAGCTCGTCTTGAAATTTATTACACAATCTACAATTACCCATTAATCCAAAAGATATGTTACACGATCCAAATAGAGTTTATGTATTTGATACCACCCTTCGTGATGGAGAGCAAGTACCAGGTTGCCAGTTGGCAACGCATGAAAAGGTTGAAATCGCTAAAGCATTGGAAGCACTGGGTGTTGATGTGATTGAGGCTGGTTTCCCCATTTCAAGTCCGGGCGACTTCCAAAGTGTGGTAGAGCTTTCTAAGGCTGTTCAATATCCTGTCATTTGTGCTTTAACAAGGGCTAACAAAGGTGATATTGATGCCGCGGTTGCTGCCTTACAATATGCAAAAAGACCACGTATCCATACAGGTATCGGTGCATCGGATATGCACATCAAATATAAATTCAACAGCACGCGGGAGGCCATCCTCGAGCGTGCTGTTGAAGCTGTTAAATATGCCAAACAGTTTGTAGAAGATATTGAGTTTTATGCCGAAGACGCTGGTCGTGCAGATGACATATTTTTAGCACAAATGGTTGAAGCGGTTATCGCTGCAGGTGCTACTGTAGTGAACATTCCAGATACCAACGGCTATTGTTTACCAGATCAATACGGGGCTAAAATCCTGTACCTTAAAGAACATGTAAAAAATATTGATCAGGCTATTATTGCTGTTCATTGCCACAATGACCTGGGCCTGGCAACCGCAAATACTTTATCCGGTATCATGAATGGTGCCCGCCAAATTGAATGTACCATTAACGGTATCGGTGAGCGTGCAGGTAATACTGCACTGGAAGAAGTAGCGATGATTTTAAAAACGCACCACGCCTTAAACCTTCACACCAATCTCAACACCAAACACTTTAGTGATATCAGTGCCATGGTGAGCAGAATGATGCGTATGCCTGTGCAGCCTAACAAAGCCATCATTGGTCAGAATGCTTTTGCCCATAGCTCTGGTATCCACCAGGATGGGTTTTTAAAACACAGGGAGAATTATGAAATTATGAACCCTGAAGATGTTGGCATCGACAAGGCAGATATTATTTTGACTGCACGTAGTGGCCGCCATGCCTTGAAACACCATCTCGAGCGCCTGGGCTATAGCGATGATCGTCTTAACCTTGATCATGTCTATGAGCGCTTCTTAGTGATGGCAGATGCAAAGAAAACGATCACTGATGATGACTTGCTTTATTTAATGAGTGATGGAGAAGACAATCCTTATAAAAATGGTTACAAACTTAACCTCTTGCAGGTTGTCTGTGGAGATCCTGTAAGCCCTACGGCTAACATTGTCCTGGAATTTAATGGGGAAGAGCATGAGGCCATGGCTAAAGGCAACGGACCTGTTAATGCGACCATCAAAGCCATCGATAGTATCATTGGGAAATCTATAGAACTTAAAGACTTTACCATCCAGGCTATGCATGGTGGTAGTGACGATGTGAGTAAGGTAAACATGAAGATTACCCATGATGGTAAATTTTATGTAGGCTATGGTTTCAGTACAGATATCGTAAAAGCCTCGGCCAATGCTTATTTGGATGCAATAAATAAATTTTTATAAGAATAAGGTTTTATCATAAATGAGTCCGTCATGCTGAATTCAGTTCAGCATCTAATTTAAAACAAAGTTTGACGCTTTAAGATCCTGAAATTAATTGATCCCGGCACGGGTCCGGGATGACGGTGAAATTAAATTATGATACAACCATCATTAAAGAACAAACAATATAAAGATGAATGTGAAGGAACATTGGATCTAGGGTGCATCTACCATGTAGATCATGGTAGATGCACCCTAGATCCAATATCAGCTGATGATAACTTCATCACCATTTGAAGAACAAACCATACTCTAATGAAACCATCATAAGCTTGCCACTTACAAATCGCATCAAACAAGCTTATGATAGCTTCATTTCCATTGAAGAACAAACTATACTCAAATGAAAATAGCGAATGAAGTAGAATATGATTTTCTGGCAGCAGCAAAGAGAATCAGCGATACCGTGAAGAGAACGCCTCTGGAATACAATGCAGGACTTTCTGAAAAGTACAATGCACGTATTTACCTGAAGCGGGAGGATCTGCAGGTTGTTCGTTCGTATAAATTGCGTGGTGCTTATAACATGATCAGCACCCTAAACGAACAACAAAGAGCAAGTGGTGTAGTTTGTGCCAGTGCAGGCAACCATGCACAGGGCGTGGCTTATTCCTGTAAGAAACTGGATATTAAAGGGGTCATCTTTATGCCGGAGATTACGCCGAAACAAAAGGTGAAACAAACAGAAATGTTTGGTAATGGCAACATCAGAATTGTACTTGTTGGTGATACTTTTGATGATTGCATGAAAGAGGCTATCCTATATACGAAGGCCCACCAGATGACATTTATCCCTCCTTTTGATAATGCTAAAATCATTGAAGGTCAGGGTACCGTGGGTGTAGAAATATTCGAAGACTTGCCGGATATAGATATGGTGCTGATGCCTATTGGTGGCGGAGGTCTTGCTTCCGGGGTCGGAAGTTACCTCAGATCGGTGAAACCCTCAGTTACACTTATCGGCGTTGAACCTTTAGGTGCCCCTTCCATGAAGCAAGCCCTGAGTAATGGTGGTCCAATTACCTTGGAAACGGTGGATAAGTTTGTTGATGGAGCCTCTGTAAAAAGGGTTGGCGACTTAAATTATCGTCATTGCAATATTCTTCTGGATGACATGTTATTAATTCCTGAAGGTAAAGTTTGTACCACCATCTTAAAATTATATAATGAGGATGCCATTGTGGTAGAACCGGCAGGTGCGTTATCGGTAGCCTCTCTTGACCAGGTAAAACACCTGATTGAAAATAAAACCGTGGTTTGTATCATCAGTGGAGGTAACAACGATATTGAGCGCATGCAGGAGATCAAAGAAAAGTCATTACTTTTCGAAGGATTGAAACATTACTTCATTATTCGTTTCCCGCAGCGACCAGGTGCCCTTAAACGTTTTGTTAATGATGTTTTAGGGCCGCATGATGATATTACCCGTTTTGAATTTATTAAGAAAACTAACAAGGAAAGCGGACCAGCATTAGTGGGAATTGAATTGGCACAAGCCGCTGATTATGAATCACTGTTGAAAAGAATGGAGGAATTTAATTTTGAATATATCGAACTGAATAACGATAAAACCTTATTTGAATACCTGGTTTAGGGCTTTTGCATATTGTGGCAATATATTTGCTTAACGAGTACTAAACACGCAATATGAAAAAAGGCTTTTTACTCCTCCTTTGCATCGCTACACTAGGGTTGGCATCATGCAAAAAAGAAACGATTATAGATTCAGGCTTGCCAAATGAGACTATAGAAACGGTAATTAACCCATCTGACTGGCAGTCAATTGAAGGCGGAACTCGTTTAACCACAACGATCAACATGCCGGAACTTAATGAAGAGGCTTTTGCAAATGATGGGGTAATGGTATATATTTATCCTGATAATTCAGTTAACGAATACAGGCAATTACCGATGACATTTGACGGACAAGCTTATAGCTACTCAGCAAGGCCTGGTTTCATCACCATTGATATACAAACCAGTTCCGCTAATGGAACACCAGCACGACCTGCTGTGCCAACCGGCTTAAGGGTTGTCATCGTGACTTCCACTTTAAACTAAAACAACATTCAAACAACACAAAAAAAGCGACAATACCTCAAGAGGTATTGTCGCTTTTTTTGTACGACGTGCTTTTAAGAAGCTGAACAATCATCGGTTCCATTGTTGCAACCTAAGCTTTTAGAGCATTTACATCAGCGGGTTTCTTACTCATGTTCAGAGATCTCGATTATTCGAAAATCGTTTTTTAATTAAGATTAAGCAATTGAGGTCCAAACTCTTCAAATAAAATCGACTCTTTATCCACTCCCATCGCAACAAGATCTTTGTACTGTTTCTGAATGAAAATCGATGGTCCGCATAAATAATACTTCGTACCCGGTTCGCCTGAAAATGATGGTAGCTGTTTGATGTCTAAATGTCCTTCCAAAATACCTTCCTGTTTATCTTCTTCGGTGAGGTCATTATAAAAGATGTGCTTTTCCACATTAGCCTTTGATTCGGTAATGGTTTCCAGCTGCTCTTTAAACGCGTGAACTGAACTGTTTCGGCAACCGTGCAGCCAGGTTATAGGAAACGAATAATTTTTATCTACTAAATGTTGCAACATACTGATCATCGGGGTCAATCCTACTCCCCCACTGATTAACATCACCGGACCTTCCATCTTTTCTGGTAAAGTGAAATTTCCAGTTGGTGCAGTTAATTCAACGAGATCACCTTCATTAACAAAATCATGGAGCCTGTTGCTGATCAAACCATCAGTATTAAGTTCAGCACCTTTTTCTTTCTTCACGGAGATACGGTAGTAATCTTGTGCAGGTGTACTGGAGACACTGTATTGCCTGGGTTGTTTTAAGCTCAATTCAGGCAAGTAAAGTCGTAAGCTGATAAACTGACCAGGAATGTGTTGCATTACCTTCCCACCGTCTGCTGGATATAAATAGAAAGATGTGATTTCAGCAGATTCAATTTCTTTCTTCCCTACTTTAAATGGACGCCAACCTGTCCAGCCATTCGTTTTTAAGGTTTGTTGTTCATATAAGCCTGCTTCATGACCAGACATCAATTTCGCCAGCTGCGCGTAGGCGGCCGACCAGGCATCTACGATCTCCGGCGTTGCAGCCGCTCCCAGCACTTCCTGTATAGAAGCGATAAGGTGTTTTCCAACAATCAGGTATTGTTCCGGACGAATATCTAAACTCACATGTTTATGTCCAATGCGGTCTACTGTAGGTGCCAGTACAGCCGGATTTGCGATATTTTCAGCATAAGCTAAAACAGCCATGGCCAGTGCAGTCTGCTGTTTTCCATTTTGCTGGTTTCCCATGTTAAATAAGTTCTTAAGCTCAGGATTATGTGTAAACATCCTATTATAGAAGTGTGTAGTCAGAAGTACACCGTTTTCCCTTAATACGGGTACAGTAGCTGTAATCAATGCTTTTTGTTCACTTGTCATATTAGATCTATCTTAATTCAATAGTCCAAAGTTACAGTTAATCAATAAAAGACAAAATCATCTTCTATTAATATATCAAATACAGCTTGAATATTACAACAAAGTGACTTCAAAAAAACAGATTGACTTCTTAAATTACTGGAATGTTAAAAACTTATTGACGTATGCCTGGATATGGTCATTCTTTTTATGTTCACCGCGATTAAGTTGTATCGCCCTGATCCTTACACCGTTCCTTTCCAGCAGTAGTTCTTCATAAAAGCCTTTATAGTATACATCTTTTACTTCGAACCTTCTGCTGCTCATGGAACTTTTCAATTCTATCCATTCAGGATAAAAAACAACCTTTTTACCGGCACTATGTAAGCCCAGCTTTTCAGCCGAAGCTGAAGACAAGGCGTTAGCGTTACCAAGCAACTGGGCAGTATAAACACTGGAAGGGTGGTTATAAACGTAAGAAGGCTCTCCCTGTTGTATAAGCTGGCCATCTTTGATCAGCAACAACTTATCGGCAAGGAAAAGTCCATCGGCAGGATCATGGGATACCATGATGACAGTAACACCTGTATCGGCAACAATTCTTTTGATATCCGCACGGAGTTGGTTTTTGAGCAGTGCATCTATCTGGCTAAATGGTTCATCGAGCAACAACACAGCTGTATCACTGATCAGGGCTTTTGCAATGGCTACCCGCTGTTGCTCCCCTCCGCTTAGCTCGGTAATCTTTTTATCCTTTAAATGAACAATGTTCAGGTGTTGCATCATCTGCAAAGTTTTCTCCTGCTTTCCTTTAACATCTGTATTGGAAAGCATTGATGCAATGTTATCATAAACCTTGGCATAAATATTCAATGAAAAGTCTTGGGTAACCATTTTCATATCCTTATGTCCGGGTATCAATTGTTCATCCGGTCCGGCAACTCTTTCTCCGTTAAAAAGCACCTGCCCGGCATCCACCTTGAGCAAGCCATAAATACATTTCAACAGGGTAGATTTTCCGCTTCCGCTTTCTCCAAGTATGGCAACAATCTGTCCTTGCTCAATATCAAAACTGATATTGTTTACCCCCGAGACTGGTGTGCTTTGATATTGTTTCGTTAACTGCTGTACGCTAATGACCTGTTCCTTCACTTTGGTAAAGGTAATAATTTTGTGTGTCTTAGTTCATTCCGAAGGTAATACCAAACGACATGTTTTTCAATCCTTTTTGTGCCGGGCTATCAAACATGTCATTAAAGTAATATTTAGTGAAGATGCCTAAGCCGCCATAACCGATACGCACTGCGCCACCATAACGGAAAGCCTGGAAGTTATAATCATCTCTATATTTTACCTTGCCATGCTCATCACTCACTTGTTTCACTTTTCCGTTGAGTAAAAAACTCACCTCCGGACCAACGACGAAATAGAAACGTTTACCCTTATCATTTTCTTTAGAACGGAATTCAAAATTCAGGGGAATATGTACATAACTGTTGGAGAAACGGTTTTTACTAAAGTCCGTGTTTTCCTCCACATAAGTTAAATCGCGGGTACCTTGTTGTATGGTAATGTTATTTCGCAGGCGAATTAAAGTCCAGTCGAAACCACCTGCAATGTATACTTTGAAATGAGGGTTAAAACGATAACCGAACTGGATGACATCGAAAGAAATTGTCGAGGTTTTAACGCCTTTATAGCTCAAAAAATCATTAGTTGGCGACAGGTTAAAACTGCCGTTGTCCACCAGTTTGGAAAAACCCAAATCAAGCCTCGTGAAAGTAATGCCACCTATAAACCGGCCTTTTTTTGCCTGATCCTTTGTCACACTATCTTGTTGCTGCAAGCCACGATTATTGTTCAGGCTATCCTTAGCTGTACTGTCTATTTGTGCGGTTGCTGTTCCTGTCATCCCAAGGGCCAGTCCGCTGACCATCAGTGCTGCAATAATTAACTTCTTCATTTATGTTTAGTTTATGGTTTTAACGTTTTGATTTATTCTTTCCATTCAATTTAATGATCCCTATATTAATGGCCACCAGTGAAGAATTATCATCATCATCCGATTTAAACTGGAGGAACTTCTTTTCCCTTTTATCTACTTTTTCCACCACAAGATTGACCAGGTCTCCAATGTTATTAATTCCATTTTTCTCGTTGGTTACACCCTCTGTTTCTGCCACACCCTGACCGGCAATTGCTTCTTCGGTTGCTGCTGGAGATGGGGTAACCTGGGCAACTTCGATCTCCATTTCTGCAACCTTTAATTCCTGTTTCTTTGTGGTGTTTATATGTTTAAGATGAACTTTGGGGGCTGAAGGTTGCATAGCGATCAAAACATTTTCCGGCTGTCGCCTTACAGCGGGTTGTTTTGCTGTCAGCACTTCTTTGGCCTTTTGAACCGGGGTAATAACAGGTTCGATAACTGGCAATTCTTTAACTTCCTGCGAAGGCTTTATCTCGGTAGTTACTACTTCAGGACTACCGTGTAACTGCATTTTATCCTCATCATTGAATAACAAGCCTGCAGCAATGGCTACAAAAGCCATTGCTGCAGGCATCCAGTAAATGGGCAGCGGCCTTTTTTGCTTTGGTTGGATTTGTTGCTCAATATTGGCCCAAAGAACAGCAGGTGGTTCCACCGCAGCATCAGCTAGTTTATCTTTAAACAATTGATCCAAATCCTTATCCTGTATATTGTGCATAATTTAAGCCCTCCATTTTTGTGATTTTTTCTTTTAATACGGCCCTTGCCCTCGAAAGTTGCGATTTACTTGCGCTTTCAGAAATGCCCAGGGTCTGCGCAATTTCTTTATGGGAATAGCCCTCAATAATGTACATGTTAAAAACCAGGCGATAACCATCCGCCAGCTGCTGAATAAGCTTCAGCAAATCCTGCATTTCCAATTTACTATAGTCGAAACTTACTGCAGGTTGCTCATAAGCATCATCCAACTGCACAAGGTTTAGACTTTTAAGGTTTTTCCGATAACTTTCAATGGCTGTATTGACCATGATGCGCCTTATCCAACCTTCAAAAGAACCCTCAGCACGGTAATCCTTTATGTTATTGAAAATTTTAATATAGCCCATTTGCAGGGAATCCTCAGCTTCCATCCGATCCCGGGCATAGCGTAAACACAGGGCGAACATCTTGGCTGAAGTCTGCTTATAAAGCAGCTCCTGCGCCTTGCGGTCCCCGGCTTTGCAGCCCACCATCAAATCATCAATAGTATAGGTTTTTGTCAACTTCATTTGCTTGTTTGGTTTAATGAAGATGCGAATCGAAATGCAAAGGTTGCACCTGGTTTAAACTATTTTTTAGATGAATAAACAAGGTCGATGTTACTGACGATATTTACAACATGGCTTTCCATGATATAGCAAAAAGCATAGCTATTGATTATCAGAAAAGCTTTAAGTTTCAAAGGCCAGGTTATCTTATTTTTTAATCTTAAATAGCTTAAAATTTTGCTTATAAGTGAGGAAGAAAGAATGATTAAATTGAAGTTGTTTACTGGAATCATCAAGATCAATATGCGGTTCAAAACGCACATCAAGATACAGGTTTGGGATAAGTTCCTGCTGGTATGCATAACGCAACGATAAAATATTCCGGTGATTCTGGGTAAAACCGGTATTGTATAAATTATTGGAAACTGATTCATATAAAGGCATCCCTTTAATAGAAATGAATTTATTTCCTTTCCAGTAAGAAGCAACAATGCTACCGAATGTGGTTTCCATTCCGGCGTTTAGCCATAAGCCATAACCACCCTGGTAAGCACGCCTTTTATCGCCAGAGAAATCTTTATAAGCAGCCACGTAGTTATCTGTATAAACTTCCTTGATCCTTCGGCCATCAATTACTTTATGCAATTTAAAACCTGTGGCACCATTGAATAACGTGGTCAATGGAATGTCTTTTAACACATCAATCTGACCGCCCTGGTGATAAACCAGGAATTGAGCAGGAACACTAAACTTCCAGCCATTGAAGTTGGAGATGGTGGTTTCTGTAGAAAGGCCACCAATAATCTCTTCTTTAGCTGCTGATCCCCGGTAGATCATTTTCTGCCAGGCTATCCAGGCATCAAGTTTAAACTTCTCTTTTTCAACCAGCAACTGCGTTCCGTACTCCACCGGATCAGTGATATGTCGTTCAAAATTATATATTGGTTCGATGTAATTATGGTGAATGCCACCTTCGATACTTCCAAAAATAAGACTGAGGTCACGTTTCTGGTATTTAACGCTGAATAATGGCTTGGCATTGTAAACACCGTTATCCCCGAAATCTTTCCTGATCACGGCACCTGCGGTAATCGCCAAGTTTGGATGGGCCTGGTAAACCAATTGAGGCTGTATTTGCGTACCATATAAAGTATAGCCATCATGAAAATCATTACTATACTCGTAATTTCTAACGAAATTGAAATTATAGAAATTGAACTGAACTTCACCCACGGCGTTACTGTCAGGACGAATGCGATTTTCAATAGCCTTCTGGTTAAACTGACCAAAAACTGCATTCATCAACATCCCTAAAGTCAACGTTAGCAGCGTTGTTTTCATTCTCATGTTTTTGTTATTTAATGGTGATGAAGAGCTAATTAATTTAAATGACTACGCAACTCTCCAATTATTCATCAAGTTTTTTTCTGTAGCTTTTATACCATTTTACAGCAAGCATGATCACGGTAGAAAAAATAACCAATCCTATCAATCCATAGATCCAGTCGACCGCACTTTTCAATACTACGGCAAAAACGATGGCGACCAGGATAATGGTTGCCACTTCGTTCCATAAACGGAGTTGAAAAGAACTCAGCTTAAAAATTCCCTTTTTAAGCTGGTTCAAAATACGTAGACAAAGAAAATGATAGGTAAGTAATAACACGACAAATGCCAGTTTAACATGCATCCAGGGCATGGAAAGCAATGCGGGACGGATGAAGAGCATGGTAACCCCGGCAGCAACAGTGAGCACCATTGCCGGCGTTGTTATAATGCTCCACAATCTTTGCGTTATCTTTTGATATTCACGCTGTAAGATAAGCCTTTCCATTTCAGGCTTATCATTGGCTTCTGTATAATAAATAAACAACCTGACTCCATAAAACAACCCTGCCATCCAGCTAACAACAAAAATGATGTGAACAGCAAGAACGTAATAATAAGCCATGGTAATTAATATTTAAATCCCTTTACCACATCTATTGCGTATTTCACGTTGTCGAAAGGAATATCCGGCATGATACCATGGCCAAGGTTAAGAATGAATCCCTTCTCCCCGCGCATGCGTTCAAACAATGCTAAGATATATTTTTTGATCACCGGTTTATCCGCATACAAAATATGAGGATCAAGGTTCCCCTGAACAGCCATACCTGCAGGCAGGATATTTTTGATATTCAATAAATCGGCGTTCCAGTCGACAGAAATCACATCAGGATTCGCTTCTGCCATCATTGGTGCAAACACAGAGCTTCCTTTACAGAAAGAAATCACCGGGATATCTTTTCTGTTCAGGTTAGCAATTATTTCCTGAATGTAGCGGTGAGAAAACTCACGGTAATCGTTCCATGTTAAAGCCAATGCCCAGCTATCAAAAATCTGAACGGCATTCACGCCGGCAGCAATTTGAAGGTTTAAATACTCAGCGGTCACTTTAGCTATTTTAGCCAACAGCTTATGCGCAGTCTCCGGATGATTATGAATAAAAAGTTTAGTTTTCTTGAAGTCTTTAGATGAACCACCCTCTACAAGGTAACTCATTACCGTAAATGGTGCACCTGCAAATCCAATCAAAGGGATTTTGTTATCCAGGCGTTGCTGAATAACTTTAATGGCATCAGCCACATATTGCAGCTTATCTAAACAATCAACATTTAAAGCCTCCACATCAGCAAGGGTACTTACCGGATTGGCAAACCGCGGTCCGACCCCTTGTGTAAAGCTTAAGTCTCCGCCCATGGCCTCACCTGTTACCAGGATATCTGAAAACAAGATAGCCGCATCAATACCCAGCAAATCGACTGGTAACATCGTTACATCAGCAGCCAGTTCGGGCGTTTTGCACATTTCAAGGAAAGAATATTTATTCTTTATTTCCCAGTATTCAGGCATAAAACGGCCAGCCTGGCGCATCATCCATACGGGTGGACGTTCAGTTTGCTTTGAAAATGCTGCATCTAAAAATAACGTGTTCATCTAAAAAAAATTATATGGTGTTTATAAGCTATTCGCTTCTTTTTCTATTCTATTAATTATTTCCTTGGCTCTAGGCGTACTCGCCATATCCTTTGCAATCTCCAGGTAAGCCAAAATCCTAAGCTTATCCTTCTTACGCAATGCAAGATTTGCCAGATGGATCAGAACAAAAACTTTATCTGTTTTGCCACCCAGTGGAAACCTGCTTGCCAATTGGAAATGGTATTCCGCCTCCTCATATTGCTCCCTGTGTAAGGCAATATTGGCGCGCATAAATTCATAATAACCTCTTCTGTTTTTCGCTAAACGTTCCGGATCAGGAACCTCATCCAATGCATTTTCTGTGGCTTCATAATTCCCTTTCTTAAAATGTTTGGAAGCTAATAAAACCGAACTTTGCTTATAGTGACTCCAGATTAACAGCGCAAGCATCAGTCCTAAAAAGGAGGCTAGCTGGTATTCTTTAACCAACAGGCAGCCAATGCCAGCAACGGCCGTAGTAGCCATCAGTAAGTATCTACCTTTGGCGCTAAACATTAATTATTAATATCGGTGAATTTATAACCAACCCCTCTGATGGAGTGAAAGTAAACAGGATTTTTCTGATCAGGTTCAAAATACTTACGGAAGGTTAAAATAAAGTTATCGATCGTTCTTGTAGAAGGATAAACATCATAATTCCAAACGGTTTCCAGAATTTGCTCTCTTGATACCGCTTCGTTTTTACGCTCTATCAATAACTTCAATAACATCGTTTCCTTTTTGGTCAAAGGAACAATAACACCATCATCCTGTTTCAATTCAAAAGAATTGAAATAAATAGTTTTATCGCCAATTTTATAGGAATTAAGTTCTTTTAAGTCATCAGCCTTCATGCTGCGCTTAACCAGGATACCCACCCTTAAGATCAGTTCTTCCAGGTTAAATGGCTTCACCAGGTAATCATCTGCACCTTTCTTCAATCCCATTACACGGTCTTCACTTGTGTTTTTTGCTGTTAAGAAAAGAATGGGCACTTCAGCATTTTCCAGGCGTATGGTTTCACATACCTGGAAACCATCCATCTCCGGCAGCATCACGTCAAGGATGATCAGGTTAAAACGTTCCTCCTTAAAAACTTTAAGCGCCGTTTTACCATCTTTTACCGCATGAACTTTATAACCTTCCAATTCAAGGTTTAATTTTATCGCATCTAATAAATGGTCTTCATCTTCGACCAATAATATTCTTAGTTTCTGTTGCATAGGAATCAGCTAAATGTAACTTCAAAAATTGTACCCTGGGGCACATTATCTTTAACGCTGATATCAGCGTCGTGGTTTTGTAATACTTCTTTAACAATAAACAGGCCTAACCCTGTTCCTTTTGCCTTCCGCACCCGCTCGTCACCCACACGATAAAACTTATCAAAAATGAGCATTTTTTCTTCGTCAGGTATCCCAGGACCATTATCCGCTACAACCAGGAACGGGTGGCCATTCAATTTAGTTAATTCAACGCTAACCTGTGCACAAGGACCCGAATATTTGACTGCATTTTCCAGCAGATTGGTCACAACAGAAGCTAAAGCAAACGGATCACCGGATACTTTGATGCCCGGCTGTACTTTAGTCGCAATATTCTGTTCACAATCACAGGTATGAATCTGCAAACGGTCAGAAATTTTGTTAACAAGTTCTGAAAAGTCAAATTCCTCTTTGGGGAAAGAATAAGAACGATTTTCAATCTTTGTTGCCAGCAGCATGTTCTCTACCAGGTCATCCAAACGTTCAATGTCCTTCAGTGAGTTTTTAAGTAAAGAGGTTTGCCTTGCCTTGTCTAAATCTCTCTTAACGATGGTTTGCAAGGAAAGTTTGATTGCCGCCAGCGGCGATTTCAATTCATGTGTTACAGATAACAAAAAATTGGTTTGTTGTTCATGTAAACGTTTTTCCTTTTTGATAGACTGAAGCAGAAAATAAGCGCCCACACATAATAAAAACAAGAATACACCACCCTCACCCAATATCATTGCCATCCTTGAGGGCTGCAATTTAATCACAAGCATACCCCATGACACTAACTGTATCAAGCTGTACAGCAACAGAAAGTAAAATATGATGAGGGAGTTCTTCATTTATTTATTTCTAAAAACAATATCAAGCGTTTCCACAATGGCACGTTTAGCCTTTTCCAATTCTATTTTTGTATGTGCTGCCGAAACAAAACCTACTTCATAACCCGAAGGTCCCAGGTAAATTCCACGGTTGAGTAATTCCCGGTGCATGATTTTAAATTTTTCCATGCTGGATGGATCTATATCTGCTGCACTTTGTATTTTTTCTTTCTCTGTAAAAGCAAACCAGAAAATAGAACCAATGTAAAATACCTTAATTTTATAATTCCTTGCGGTAGCAAAGCGTTGAATACCTTCCGCAAATTCCGCTGTTTTATTATTCAGTTCTTTATAGAAATTAGAACGTAAAAGCTCAGTCAATTGTGCAATACCGGCAGCCATAGCCACAGGATTACCAGACAAAGTCCCTGCTTGGTAAACACCGCCTTCAGGAGAAATATGGCTCATGATTTCTGCTGAGGCACCATACATTCCTACAGGTAAGCCACCGCCGATAATCTTTCCATAAGTTACGATATCAGGCTTAACCCCATAATAAGTGGCAGCACCTTCAAAACCTATTCTAAAACCGGTAATTACCTCATCAAATATCAACAAGGTCTTATTTTCCTTGCAAAGGTCCTGCAAGAATTCAATATACTCTTTATCCTGGATCAGCAAGCCATTATTTGCAGGAACCCCTTCAATAATTACTGCTGCAATTTCGTCCTTAAACTGTTCAAAAGCTTTTGTTAAAGCATCAGTATCATTTAAAGCAACCACTATCGTTTCCTGGGCAAATGATGGAGGAACCCCTGCTGAAGAAGTTTCACCAAAAGTTACCAATCCTGAGCCTGCTTTAACCAGCAAAGAATCAGAATGCCCATGGTAACAACCTTCAAATTTCAGGATTTTATGGCGTCCGGTATAACCCCTGGCCAGCCTGATTGCAGACATCACCGCTTCAGTACCAGAACTGGTAAAACGGATTTTTTCTACGTGTTTGTTATTTTTTATGATCAGTTCAGCGAGTTCATTTTCCAAAGCGGTTGGTGCGCCAAAACTCATTCCGTTCTGCATCACCTCGGTTACTTTATCCCTAACTTTTGGATGGTTATGTCCTAAAATTAATGGTCCCCAGCTGGCACAAAAATCGATGAACTGATTTCCATCAGCATCCCACACAAAACAACCATCGCCTTTTTGAATGAACAAAGGAGTGCCATATACAGATTTGAATGCCCTAACCGGAGAGTTTACACCCCCAGGAAAGAAAGTCTTCGCTTTCTCGTAAAGTTCTGCCGATTTTTCCCTTGAAATATCAGGCTTGCTTCCGGTATTTATAGGCATATCACCTTCATTCCCAGAAAATATTTTCTTTAATGACTCTAACATATTACATCCAATTCTTTTCTACTATATCCCTGATATGGTAAGTGGTAATAATGCTGGCACCTGCCCTTGCAAAAGCATACATTGTTTCCATTACCACTTTCTCTTCGTCAATCCAACCCCGTTCTGCTGCTGCCTTCACCATTGCATACTCTCCTGAAACATTATAAGCAGCAATCGGAAGGTTTGTATGTTGATTTAAATGATGTATTACATCCATATAAGCCAATGCAGGTTTTACCATTAAAACATCTGCTCCTTCACTTTCATCAAGCAATGCCTCCCTTAGCGCCTCATTGCCATTCCTGAAATCCATCTGGTAGGCCTTCCTGTCGCCTTTACTTGGCGCACAATCAGCAGCCTCTCTAAAGGGACCATAATAAGCAGAAGCAAATTTGGTAGCATGTGACATCACAGCTGTATTTACAAAATCATTCTTATCTAATAAATCCCTGATCGCTCTGATTCTGCCATCCATCATATCAGATGGGGCAAGCATATCTGCGCCAGCCTGTGCATGCGTTAAAGCCATCTTGGCAATAACTTCTACCGTAGCATCATTCTGGACATAATCGTCCTTTAAAATACCGCAATGACCATGTGTGGTATAAGAGCAAACACAAACATCGGTCACTACATACAAATCATCACCGAAGTTCTTTTTCAGCTCCCTGATGGCAACCGGCACCAAAGAATGGTCATGATAGGCAAAATGAGCATCTTCACTTTTCTCGTCGCCAACGCCAAAAAGCATTATTTTATTAATGCCCAGTTTCAGTCCTTTTTCAACATCCCTAACCATGGTGTCAGTAGAAAAATGACTTACACCCGGCATGGAACCTAAAGGATGAATTACGTTATTACCCGGAACAACAAAGTAGGGATAAATGAACATATCTTTAGATAACCGTGTTTCAGCTACCATCTCTCTAACTAAAGGATTTTTCCTTAACCTTCTCGGGCGGTGTAACATAGTAAACTCTCTTTATTTTATTTAATGTCTATGCCGAAAACAGCTTCCGCAAGACCGATTTCATCGGGTGAATAAGGTAAAATATACTTCACACCCATTTCATCAAATTTCTTACCTGTTGAATGACCAATTGCAATAACTTTCTGCTCAGGATCTAATAAATTTTTGGCAAAATAAGCTTCAACATTTGAAGGACTGGTAAAAATGAGTACATCAGCAGATGTACGGTCAATATCCTCCTCAATCACAGTTTCATATATTGGCAGATCAATTACTTTTGTACTTGGTCGTAAATACTTTTGCATACTTAAAAGAGAATCCTGCGCCCTTGGGAACAGCACTTTCTTACCCTCAACTACATCCGCAAAAGTCGCGGAGACTTCATCGATTTCACCCCCCTCACCAACAAAATGAGACAGGTGGCCCCATTTCCTTAATGCATCTTCAGAACCTCTGCCAACAACACCAAATTTAATGCGTTTAGACAAAACCGGGTTTAACTTGAAAAAGTATTCAACGCAATTTCTGCTGCTGAAGAAAATCCAGTCAATATTTCTAATATAAAACGGATCAAGAATATGTACAATAGGGAATGTCCGGATTAACGAACGGCCTTCAATTTCGATTTGATGTTTCTCTAATGCTCTTCTGAAATAGTTATGTTCACCGATTTCTCTGGAGATAAACACTTTTGAAGGCAATTTCCTTTCGGATTTAAATTTAGAAACAATTTTTTCAGCAAGTCCATCCAGGTTTTCTACGCGAAAAAACAAACGATCAGGAAAATCCTCATCGGTCTCTGCCTTCGATGTCCAAACCTCAAATTGCCCGTTCTCTTTTTTACAATAACAACCGAGTGGCATGTGACAGCCACCTTCAAATAAGTTGAGCACTTTCCGCTCCACCGCAATCTCCTCTGCAGTAGCCGGGTGATTTAATTGCTGAAGCAAGTCAAACAATTCATTATCCGTTTCGCGGATCTGAATACCCAAAGCACCCTGTGCAGGAGATGGAACAAGCTCTGTGGTATCAAGAACTTCTACGTGAAATTCACTTAGATCAATCCCCAGTCTGTTTACACCAGCTTTGGCCAATAAAATAGCATCATAATTTTCATCACGCAATTTTTGTATCCTTGTCGGTACATTACCACGTAAATCTTCTATATTTAATTCAGGGCGTAAGGCTAATAATTGCGCCTTGCGACGGTTTGATGATGTGCCAACCATGGCTCCCGTTTTTAACGAAAGCTTTTGGGTAACATCAACACAATCTTTAAGAATAAGTAATAGCTCGGCGGGATCTTCCCGCTCAGGAACAGCTGCAATAATTAAACCGGCAGGATGCGTAGTTGGTAAATCTTTATGAGAATGTACAGCAAGGTCAATGCTGCCGATTAACAATTCTTCTTCAAGTTCTTTGGTAAAGAATCCTTTTCCCTCCAGCTTATCAAGCCTGAGGTTCAAGATCTTATCCCCTTGAGTTTTAATGATCTTTAGTTCTGCCTCAGCACCGATTGCTGCTAGTTTGTCTTTAATAAAATTGGCTTGCCATAAGGCAAGGTCACTGCCCCTAGTGCCTATAATAAGTTTTTTCACGTACTGAAGTAAAATGTATTTGCTGACTAATATAGCTAGAATTAGCTGTTATTCACTAATATTTCTTTCGCCATCACCATTGGAACACTGATGCATTTCTTCTCCATGTAATTCATTACACGTTCCAAAACAAGACGAGAATTTTCATCCATGCCATTGATTTCATCAGCAAAAACAGCATTAATTGCTGTATGTTTTATTTCTTTTATTTTTTCAGGCACACTGCGCATGGCAATTTCGATTTTGCGCTGACGGAGTACCATCACAAATTCCTTGATATTATCTTCAATAATTTGCTCTGCATTAACCAATTCATTGTAACGCTCCTGGATATTTTTGCGGGCAATCTCTTTTAAAGACTCTACCTCAATATAATAAACAGGGTAATTTTGAATCACTTCAGGCGAAACATCATTTGGAATGGCCAAATCAACAACCACCTTTTTATCGGTATCCCCATTTAGCAATTTCTGATAAATGGCCTCGGTAAGTATATGTTCTGTGGAACCAGTACAAGTGATGATGACATCAAAACCTTTACTATAGTTTTCCAGTTCTGAAAGCGGATAGGCTTCACCATTCAATTCGACAGCGAGGCTTTCCGCCTTTTCCAAGGTACGGTTGAAAACAGTGAAATTTGAAAACTTATGCTTTTTTAAATATTGAGCTATGTTATGAATCGTTTCTCCGGCGCCAATGATCAGCACCCTTGGGTTTACACATACGTTGAGGTCACGTAATTTGCGATAAGCAAGTGAAACCACAGAAACGGGGTTTTTTGAAATATTTGTATAGGTATAAACTTCTTTAGCTGTTTTAACGACACGCTCCATCACTGTGCGCATGTAATCTCCAGTGAAACCGGCTACACGGCAAGACTCATAGGCTTTGCGTACTTGTGCAAGGATTTCTTTTTCTCCAACAACTAAGCTCTCCAGCGAGCATGACGTCCGCAGCAAATGGTTAAAGGCTTCAGATTTTTGATAAACAGATACATTTGCAATAAATTGCTCCATGTATTCAGCAGGAAGACCCATATCCAAAACCGTTAAAAAACGGGCAATGAAATCCTTGTCTACCTCACTTTGGGAGGTAAATATGAATTCTACTCGATTGCAGGTTCCCACATAAAATATCTCCCTAACATTCAGCTCTACCTGAATATTTCTTAACCTATCATCGAGCGTTTGCTCACATATAACTAACTTTCCCAAAGACTTTAGGTCAATCTGTTTATGAGTAAAAGCAATAATCCTTAAATATTCCAATTGATTTGAGTATTTTTTTTTACAAAACAAAAGTAGCAAGACCTTATTCAGTGTCTGTCATTACGCTGTAATTAAGATTTATTTAGAAAGAATTTAAATTAGGGTACCGCAGCACACAATACCATTATAAATTTTGTTATATTAGTTAACTGGTACCATTAATGATGAATTATGATACAGAGAGGCCACTTTATCTTACCTGGATCTCAGGATAAAACCATCGTTGGCGACGATACTTTCGATGACAAATATACAAATCAGGATATTATTCTTTTTGTTCATGGCTTCAAAGGCTTCAAAGATTGGGGTTCACACCACCTGGTTGCAAGCTATTTTGCTGAAAAAGGGTATCGTTTTGTCAAATTCAACCTCTCACATAGTGGCGTTGATCCCGAAAATCTGCAGGATATAACAGATATGTCTTCATTTGCACAAAACACCATCAGCTATGAACTGGCTGATGTAAACACGGTAATCAATTACATTGCTCATATGGCTCCTTCATCCAAGCTCACCCTGATTGGTCATAGCAGAGGTGGTGGCATAGCGATCCTGCGAGCGGCAAGCGATCCAAGGATCAGCCATTTGGTTACCTGGAGCGCAATAGCTGATTTTAGCAGTTTATGGAAAGCCGAACAGGAAGCAGAATGGGAAAGAACAGGTGAAATCTATATTGAAAACGCAAGAACTAAAGAAAAAATGCCTTTGAGCAGCAATTTATTAACGGATTTCAGAAACCATAAAGATGAATATAACATTTTAGCTGCAGCTCAACGCCTTGCAATTCCGTGGCTGATCATCCATGGCAGTGAAGACGTGAATGTGCCCTTTACCGTAGCAGAACGTCTGGCAAAGATACAGCCCAATGCTGAATTAAAGAAAATCGAAGGGGCTAACCATGTATTTGGCTCCGCTCACCCGTATACCGAAGCAAGCCTGCCACCGCAATTATTCGAAGTTTGTGAAACGACACTGCAATTTATTGAACAAAACAAGTAGTAAAACAGGTTTTGAAGTTATCAAGCATGAAACTATTTCAGGCGTAAAACTATTTCAAGCATAATATAATATTGAGCATGAAATTGCTATAAAAAACGGCGGAGCAATCAGCTCCGCCGTGTAAAATCATCAATCCTTTAAAGATCTTAAATCCCCTTTTTATTTTAGAGAAGTGGATGGAGTGCCCTCCGGATTTTCCGCTGATGGCGCAGAACCTTCAATTTCACTCACCGCAGAAGTTTTAGTCAGTAATACCGGCGTTTGCGTTCTGGCTTTCACCCATTTCCCAAGTACAACATTGTATACACCACCCAATTTGTTAAAATAACCCATGTCTGCCGTTAGATAACCAAAGTTCATCGTGTTGGTACCAGATCTGTAGAAAGGTTGCGGTGTCAGCTCTTCGCTCACTACATCCACCTTGTCATAAAAATCTGTATTGGCGATTCTATAACCTGTTGTTCCACCATACAAACTCCCTCCGCTACCGATAAATACCACATCAATTGGCGCAGAATTAACATTTACATTGGTTCCCTCGAATACAGCAAAGCCGGAAGCATTACCACTATTGGCAAATAAACCACTGGTCTTTACTCCAAATCCATCCCCGTTCGTTGTAGAATAATTGAATGCCCTGATCCATTTAGAACTTGCCATCGAGGTAGAACTTGCGCCATTGATCATTTTGGTTGATCCGCCCACATAAAAGAACTCCCCTTTGGCAACCTTTCCGGTGGTCAAATTAAACTTATAAGTCCTTGCATTTCCTGTTGCGGCCAAACTTCCGGTTGCCCATCCTAAACTGGGTAGTCCGATGGGAACAGAAGCACCGGCATTATTGGTCACGACAACAGAAAATGGTGTAGCTGCAAAATCAATATCCCTGGTTGCCACGAACTGCATGTATTCATAATTTCCGTCTCCACCCTTTACGTCTGCCATAAAGCCCGAAATAATAATTGATGCAATGTCAGGCGTAGAACTTAAAGGTTTCACATCCTGTAAGGTACGAATATGGTGATGCGGAATTAATTTCCCTTCTGCACTTACTTTATTAAAAATAACACCGTAATAATTGGCATTAAAGTTAAGTTCATGGCTGTTGGCGAAAGTGGCTGTGGCCTGTGTATGCAGAGTGATATTGTCAAAACCATCATTCAATGATTTGTTACCCGCATAAACATCTGCTGGCAAGGTTCCGGGGTCAAAACCTGCCTTTACAATAGCAACAAAAGTGCTCTCATAATCATCGGGTCTTTCTAGTATTTTACTGCTGGCCACTCTGTTTGGTAAAACTTTTATTCCTGAAGCTTTTTTAGAAACCGCGTCAGAAGAAAGACCAGTGATCTGCAAAACACCTTCACTGCGTTTAAGTATTCCACCGGTAATGTTAACCACTACGGAATCTCCGGGCACATAATTAGCAGCATCATTACCGATGCTGATGGATATGCCCCTCAATAAATTCAGGCGTTTTTTTTCCTGTATTACTAAAAGTCCTGCTGGCAGATTTTTGCCAGAATGATCAGAAATAACCACACCGGTTACACTAGTGGAGCCAAACATATTTTCAGCGCTTAATGTAATATCACTTCCTTTATAAAGGTCTCTGAGATCGTATAATGGTAAGTAGGGACTGATTGTCCCGCCGGGATAATTGCTTTTTTCGCAGCCAGACCATAAAAAGGCGGCGGAAAGCAGGGTAAGGGAAATTAAAAATATCTTCTTCATCTTATATATTTGAATTAAATGAGTTATGAAACTTATGGTTTTTGCCACCAAACATTGGTGAAGATTTCATCGGGCCCCTGGGCTGCCACAGCAGCTTTATAGTTTGTTGGATTTGCAGACTGAACATAAACCGGATATGCCATTCTTGCAGGCATCACCCCGTTGTTTCTCATACCTGCACCTTTAGGAAGAACCGGATGACCGGTACGCCTGTATTCAAACCATTGCTGCATATCAACAAGGAACAAAGCAAAATATTTCTGCAAATGAATCTGCTCCATTTTGCCCTCAAGAGACAGGGTTGCATCCCAGTTGATGTCAGCACCAGAAACATAGTCTGTAAAAGTTTCAGAAGAAACATCAGCCGGGAACCTTGGAACCCAGTAATTAATGGCATTGGCAATTCCATTGTTATAATAGTTTTCAGCAGAACCACTGATCCATCCTTTTACAGCGGCCTCTGCCAATATAAACTGCAATTCCGCATAGTTCATGATGATACCTGTCAGGGGCGATTGCTGCAATGACCTTGCGCCAATTGCCTTGTTATTTGATAACGTTTCATAAGAATAAAAATAAGCGGATTTAATAACATCTTCTCCAACCACATATCCACTAGGAACTCCTGAATAAGAATCACCGCCCGGATTAATACCTAAACTGTTAATGCCCTCGATACCATAAGCTGGAATGATGCGTGGATCATTCCAATCTCTAAGTTGCTCAATAAAGAATTTTCCCATTCCCGGAGATCTGAAATCCTGTGCCCTTACTGCGTTTACATAAGGATTTACATAAGGTCCGCTTCCTGCCTCGCCTGTCCACCTAATTGTTGCAGAGGCTGCATTGTTGTCCATCAAAGGATACTTTGATGGATTACCTTCAACGATCTCCTTAATTTTAGCAACAGTTGCAGCAGAGACATCAGATTTTGCGGATACCCTGGTCAGCAGTCTTAAATACAAGGCATTACCAAACTTACGCCAGGCCACTACATTACCATTATAAACAGGGTCGCTGGATGGAACGATTTCTTTACCCTGACTTAATAAGGTATTGGCTTCCTCCAGTTTGTTGAAAAGATCCAGATAAATATCTTTTTGATTGTCAAAGGCAGGCTCAAGTAAACCGTCCTTTCCTTGATTAGACTCCGTGTAAGGAACATCGCCATAGGTATCTGTCAGCAATGAATATACCCAGGCCTGGCTAATCAGCGAAATACCCTGATAGGAAGTGTTCAAGTTTTCTGGCTCACTGGCCTTCGCATAGATATCTTTAAAATTCTTCAATTGTACATACCAGTTGTTCCAGGTATAATCAGACCAGGTACGTCTGAATTCATACCTGAAAACAGTAGCATCCCCGTCACTTATACTTACGGTCACCTGCATCAGTTCATTGTTAAAATTGCGGTTACGGTTCATATTGGTCGATAAGGTGTTGACCAATGCTGGCGCAAGGAGCTTATCAGGGGTGGTCGTAAGAATATTGATAGGATCTGTATTGATCTCTTCAAAATCTTTATCGCATGAGGAAAGCGTAGTCGTTAACGCCAGCAACATGCCAGTAACTTTATATATTATATGTTTCATTGTATATAGTTTGTTTTTTTAAGTAATCGAGCTATCATAAGTCATGATGGTCTTATTACTGAAAGTTAAATTCCAACAACTAAGTTAAATCCGTAGGATCTGGTCGATGGGAACTGCCCCACCTCAAAGCCCCTGGTGATATCAGTTCCGCTAAGTGTTCCGAATTCAGGATCGAAAATTGGCCATGGTGACCAGATGAAGAGGTTACGACCATATACACCAATGCTTACAGCAGATAAACCGGTATGTTTAAGCCATCTCTTGTTAAGTTTATAATTGAAGCTTGCTTCCCTGAATTTGATGAAATCAGTACTGAAGGTGGTACCCTCAGCATTTTCAGATCCCATTTGTGAACGGTAATAGTTGTCGATATCATAAGTGATCACATCATTGGGGCGGAAAGTTCCATCAGCATTCTGAATTACCCCTTTACCAATGATCCCGTTATACCTACCTGGAAGTGTACTGCTTAATTTTCCTTGCTCTACCATTTTGTAGTTCGTCAGGGAATGGCCCACACCACCCACCTGGGCATCAAATAAAACGTTTAGACCAAAGCTTCTGTAGCTGAAATTATTACCAAAACTGAACTTATACTTAGCAATGGTATTCCCGATATGAATGACTTCGGAGGTTATTTTTGCCCAACCGGTGGCTTCATCATAAATGACCTGTCCGTCTGGTGCTCTTTGATAGCCTCTTCCATATAGATCGCCCATGCTGCCACCAACTTTGGCAACCACCTGACCACCACCAACCGGGCCCATGGCCAAAATGATTGAACTATCAGGCAGTTCCATAATTTGATTTTTATTAGAAGCAAAAGTCATATAAGTGTACCATTTAAAGCTGTTTTTCTTTTGTACAGGAGTTGCGTTGAGCGCAATTTCAATTCCCGTATTATTCACACGGCCCGCATTAATAATGGCCTGGTTGTAGCCCGAAGAACGATCTACGATTCGTGTAAGGATTTGGTTTCTGGTGTTGCCAACATAATAGGCCACATCAAAGCCTAGCCTGCCTTTGAATAACTTTACTTCAGTACCAAATTCGTAAGTGGTTGTCTTTAGAGGTTTCAAATTCGGATTTGGCAATACCCCGGGGTTAGTCAATGCACTATCCGGATAAGTGCCATTGGCCGCTAATCCGTATGTATACGAAGTTCTGTAGGGAATATTAGTTCCGCTACCCACTTGGGAAGCAGAAGCTCTCAGTTTCAAATAAGTTACATATTCCGGTAACTTCAGCGATTCTGAAACAATATAACTCAGGTTCGCAGAAGGATAGAAAAATCCAACGTTGTCGGTCCTGGTTGGGGTCGCCAACGCGCTGTTCCAATCCTGTCTTCCTGTAATATCCAGAAATAAATGATCTTTAAAACCAAGGTTCATCAATCCATAAACACTATTGATCCTTAACCTGCTCGTATCTGGAATGGAAATTAATGGATATAAATTATTATCCAACCTGTAGATATTTGGTATTTCCAAACCATCGGCCCTCAGGTCGCTTTTATTGTATTTATTTTTAAGCTGACTACCACCAACTGTGGCTGTGATGGAAATATCCTTACTTACTTTTTTATTATAAGTCGCCAGGAAATCTATATTGGTTTCCTGTGCATAAATATCCTGTGTACGGTAAGACCCTTGTGGCATCCTGGTTCCTGCATCATAAGGGCGCTCCTGTGCACGTTGTTCAGATGATGCATCAAAAGTGCTGCGCACGAGAACGGAAAATTCTTTCGTAAACTGGTAATTGGCCTGCACATTACCAGTTAAACCATTCCTGCCTGTTTTATTGATAAACTCATTAGTGACTGCATAAGGGTTTTCAGGAAAAGAACTGAACGGATATTTGATCAGCTTATTTTCCTGCCCGTTTACCCAATAATTCTTCAACCAGTCAAGATCAGCATTTGGTTGCCAAAAAATAAACCAATACATTAAGGATTGGTTACCATAACCGTTTCCAGGAAGGTTGTCGCTAAACCTGTTACTGTAATTGAGCTTTGTGGAAAGAGTAAGTTTTGGTGTGATTTTCGAACTCAAAGATAATGACGCTGAGGTTCGTTCCATGCCGGTGTTTGGCACGATCCAGGAATTGTTCTGGTTTGTTATGGAAACCCTTCCCGTCGTATTTTTATAGGTTCCGTCAAGGGACAAAGAGTTGGTTAAGTTATATCCAGCTCCGAAAAAAGTATTGATTTTGTCTTCATAAGGCACCCAGGGCGTCCGCTCCGTTCCCACGGCTTGTCTTATCGGATCATATTGAAAAAACGATTGTCCGTTGAACCTTGGGCCATACGCAGAACTGGTACCACTGGTACTTCCGCCATCAGCACTTGCACCAAAAGAGTAATGTCCGGCGCCATCTAAACCTTGTCCGTATTCGTATTGCATGTCCGGCCAGCGATTAGGTTCTTCGATCGAACCATTGGAACTAAATTTAATGCCGACTGTGTTCTTTTTGGTATTTCCAGATTTGGTGGTAATAATAAAAGCCCCATTTGCACCACGCTGACCATAAAGTGCAGCTGCACCAGGCCCTTTTAAAACCGTCACACTCTCGATATCTTCGGGGTTAATGTCATTAAGACCACTGCCATAATCTGCCGGCATGTTATCACTACCCGTTCCATAAACAGCATCCGAAGAATTTGCCGAGCGCCTGCCGCTGCTGCCGTTAATCACCACACCGTCGACCACAACCAGCGCTTCATTGTCGCCGGTGAGGTTATTCTCCCCACGCAAAATAATTTTATTGGATCCAGCCGGGCCACCGTTTGAGCGGACCAGGTTTAAACCGGCCACTTTCCCCGATAAGGCGTCTGTCCAGTTGCTGGACACCGCATCAGTTAATTGGTTACTGTCGATTTTAGTAACTGAATATCCCAAAGATTTCTCTGCTCTTTTAATCCCAAGAGCGGTAACCACCACCTCATTCAGTTCGCTGGAAGATTCCTGCAAGCTGATGATCATCTTGTCGTCGTTTGAATTGACAACACGTTTTGTAGCTGTATAGCCCAACATGTTAAAGGCAATCTCTGCTCCTCGAGGGACGGATATACTAAAAACGCCTTCGTTATTGGTCACTGCCAGCACCTTCTTTTGGTCATTTGTTATAGAAACGCCGGGAAGAGGCTGACCATCTTTTTCATCTAATACCCTTCCTTTAACGGTGACCGTCTCTTGAAATGACTGAAAGAAGATGGAACTCGGAGGAGCAGCAAAAGCTGTTTGTGACCATGGAGAAATGGATAAGGAAAGCATAAAACAGGCATACTTGAAAAACCTGTTGAACGGCCTTTGTGTAGTAAAAGTTTTGTTCATATAATTGCGTTTGGTAAAGAATTATCAGCACCGTAAAACAAGTTTTGATAAGCCGCAAAGATGAACGTGCTTCGTTAAGTCAATGTAAAGGATTTATTATCTCTTTTCACTTCCTTAATTTCTAATTAACAGTAAATAGCCACTCCTCATTCCAAAAAGCAACAATTCAAAATTTTAGAAGAAGCTTGATACAGCCCTAAAACGCTATATTTAGATAAAAAGAGACGCTGCACTTGGTTTTTGTGAAACCAGGAACAGCATTCTCAGAAGAAGAATATTTCAGAATTTAATTTTTGATTAATTGGCCTATGGTCGGGCAGTAATAATGATCATCAACCTACGTTACCTCGCTTCAATCCAGTTGCCATCTTCCCTGATCAGGTCAATCAAGTCATCCAGTGCATTGGCCGAGTTAACATTCTTCTTCACTACTTCCCTGCCACGGTATAGGGTGATCTTTCCGGGACCAGTACCCACATAACCATAATCAGCATCGGCCATTTCCCCAGGCCCATTCACAATGCAGCCCATGATGCCAATTTTAATCCCTTTTAAATGATCTGTTCTGGAGCGGATCAACTGTGTAGTTTCCTGCAAATCGAAAAGCGTTCTTCCACAACTCGGACAAGAAATATATTCTGCTTTAGAAATCCTGGTACGTGTAGCCTGCAGGATATTAAAACTGGTGGCATTAATGACTGGCAAAGCTACTTGAGGGGCATCAATCCAGATCCCATCCCCAAAGCCATCCGTTAATAAGGCGCCAAAATCAGTAGCAGCGTAAAGCATCAGCTCATCCGCAGCCGATTCATGATAACTCCTTTTAATAATGACAGGAATTTTAATACCTGCATTCATTAAAGCAATGAAAAAAGCACGCTGTGCGGCCGTCCCATTTACTACAGCCGTTTCCAGCAGTAAAACAGCACTTTCAGGCAATTGCCTTATGGCTTCAATTTGTTCTGCAATAGAAGCTGTATTAAAATCAGCAGCCGCTAGAGAGAAAATATTTAAATAAGGATCTACTACCAGATCCGACTGATAAGCGGTAAGCTTAATCAAAGGATGGCAATTTGTTTTATCCCTCAATTCCAACCAGGTCTGGTAATTATAGATTTGTTTTAAATTCCCTGGAAAAGAAAATGAAGGCAGGGCATCACCCAGGTAAACCAGGTCACAGGCCTGATCTGCCATGTTATACTTATCCAGTCCGGGTTCGTATCTATAACCTGCAACAGCTAAGAAATAAGGATCTTTAAGGTTCTGGGCAGTCACATCAAGCATCACCACAGGATGACCATGCCCTCCGATATGCTGTACCGGCAGGGTTTGTCGGCGGTTATATTCATAAGGACTGTAAGGAAGGTCTTTAACCAGAATATGTTCCATTTCAGGAGCTTGCTGTATTATCGCTTCTTCCTGCAACAGTTTTCTGCGCTCATAGCGATCAGCCAGTGCTTTGGCAACCGGGGCTTCGAATTCCGGATCTTCAGTAAGTGAAACCCTGATGGTATCACCAAGGCCATCTTCAAGCAATGTTCCAATACCTACAGCAGATTTGATGCGGCCATCTTCCCCATCACCTGCTTCCGTTACACCCAGGTGCAAAGGATAATTCATTCCCTCTTTTGTCATCGTATCCACCAGTAAACGATAAGCCTGCACCATCACCTGGGTATTACTAGCCTTCATGGAAATCACCAGGTTATAATAATGCTGGTCTTCGCACATGCGGATAAATTCCATGGCAGACTCCACCATGCCACGTGGCGTGTCGCCATACTGACTCATGATGCGATCAGACAAAGAGCCGTGATTGGTACCAATACGCATAGCTGTACCATACTCTTTACAAATTTTTACCAGCGGGGTAAATTTCATATATATTCTTTCCAGTTCAGCCTGGTAAGCTAAATGGGTATATTCTATATTCTCAAAACGTTTTTTATCAGCATAATTACCGGGGTTCACCCTTACTTTTTCCACAATGCGTGCGGCTGTTTCAGCTGCATTGGGGGTAAAGTGAATATCCGCAACCAATGGCACGTCATAACCTCTTAAACGTAGTTCTTTCTTGATATGACGCAGGTTCTCTGCTTCCTTAACGCTCGGTGCTGTAATACGGACATATTCACAACCTGAATTAACCATTCTGATCGTCTGTTCTACGGTACCCTTGGTATCCATGGTATCTGTAGTGGTCATAGATTGTATCCTGATTGGGTTGAATCCTCCCATAGGGGTGTTACCCACAGCCACTTCTCTGGTTAAAAATCTGGAGTATTGCAATGCTATTTTTTCCATGAATTACAAAGATAAAGATTAAATCAATCTATCTTTAATAACCAGGGTATTTGCTGCGATATCATGCCAGCTTTGATTTTTTTTGTTGAGAAATATGTATAGATAACCAAAGAACAAGGGGATAACAGATAATATTTTAGCGACATTTCTGATAAAGGAACGCTTCAGTGAAATTCTGTTGCCATTTAAATCGGTCACCTTGATGTTGAGCAGTCGCTTGCCTACCGTTCCCTCGCTGGCAGACGCATCGCCGAAAACACCGTATAAAAACTTTGCAACAAGCACCACCGGTGAAAAGCTCACAAACAGCAAAATCCGCTCCTCTTTCAAGGTCACCGAGATAAAACACAACAGCGCAGCCCCTATATAAATTAAAATGATAAAGAAAAAATCAATAAAGGAGGCGAGTAAGCGCTGATCAAACGAGGCAAAATATTGCGGCGCCGTGTGCTGAAAAGTAAAACCAAGAAGCGCACGCAATTCAGGGAATTCGTGCGCTTCTTTATAATCGTCCATCCCCGGTTTCCTTATAAAAGTAGCCGGTTGTATTTTCAGTGCTGCAAGTTGTTCCAGCGTATAAGGTCCTTGTGGCTTTCCATTGATCACAACGGTATACAAATCGTTTTCCACCGGTTAAGCTTTAGTTATCATTAGTATCTTTTGACTTCAAAGCTACTCAAACCGCCATCAAAACTTATAAAAATTTTGTTGGTTGAAGTTTTAAAATTCGGCGTTTCATAAGTATCATTTCCTACTTTAGTGAAACCGGTAAAGTCTTTAGAAGAAAGACCTGTTTTTGACCTGATCCTGCAGCCAGAGTTAGTTGGAATATTAAGCTTTACATCAGCCACACCCGTTTTCACGACCACATCAGTAATCGGCAATAATTCTCCCATGGTGATGTCGAGTGCCGCAGCTCCCCCGTCAAACCTAAAGGTCCTTACTTTATAATCACTCAGGTCAAAATCTACCTCACCGGCACCCATACTCATGTTAATGGTCCATTCAGGAATTTGATTCAGCTGAAAGCTTACATCATTACCACCATCATTCATAGACCATTTTCCTTTTTTATCCTGCATATTAAAGGAAATCGTTTGGGTGCTGTCGGTAATTTCTTTTTTGAGTGAATAATTTCCTTTTCTCCCATTCACCTCTGCGGTAATCAAACTATCTGTCGGACCCTGAAGATCGAAAGAAGTACCACCCCCGGAAATATTCAACACCACATTTTTCACAGAATCACCGTTAAAAGGCTCGCTGAAATGCAGTGTCTGCACATCGGGGTCACCCTCATGATCATCATTGATATCCACATGGCCCCTAAAATTATCTGCAATCCAATTTCTGTGTTCAGGAGGCTGCTGGCCTTTATAAAAAAGGAAACTCAACATGATCACCAAAACACCGATTGAAATAGCTGTTCCAAGTTGCGATTGCTTACGGTTGAACAAAATATTCAGCCCTGCAATGATCAGAAACACAGGCCAGAAGCGCCAGACGCTTGACCAATAAAATTCTATTACATTAAAATTCTCCAGTAAAAGAACACCACCTACAAACAGCAGGATAATGCCCCACATTATTCTATCCAGTCTCATTGTCTTTTTTTTAATATGAATTATTTCGTTTGAGCAAAATTAAAGCGGTTTTGGATTAGCTTCATTAACCGTATTACCTGCACTGTCACCCTCATTGATATCGCCAGGCTTATCTGTCACAGGTGCTGAGGTTGGCGGCATTTGCGGCTCTTTCCAATCTTCCCAGGGATCTTTGCGTTTGGATTTAGCAACGAAACTAATACCGATAGCAATAAAAATAAGCGGCCACAATTTGCCCAAACTAAACCAGTAAGGAATGATATTAAATTCATTCATTAAAAAATATAGACCAATAACCAGTAAGAACAAACCGCCAATGGTACGGCCCGTATCACTGTTCTTTTTAACGAAACCATAATCAGGTTGATTCGGTGTTTTGAATTGTTCTGCGTTATATTCGGTATTAAAGGTTGAAGAACTCCAGTTTTGAGTTGACCCCCCTACCGGATTTTCAGGCTTCGTAAATGTTTCCGCCTCATATACAGTCGAAGACTTTTTGGGATCCTGAAAATAATCATTAAATTTTCTATACCGGGCAGCCGGATCAGTATTTACCGGCACCACAATCCACATGATTAAATAAACTAATATACCTGTCCCCATTAAAAAAATGGTAGACAAAACAAAAAGCAGCCTAATTATGGTCACATCAACTTCCATGTATACGGCTACCCCCGATGAAACTCCAGCAATTACTTTGTCGTGTTCGTTTCTAAATAATCTCTTTTCCATAACTTGGTCTCCTTTGCTATTTAAAGTCTTGTGGCTTTAAAATTACTTCATCAACATTTACACCAATGCTTAATTTTAAAATGGTGCTTATCGTATTCGCAATATCTTCAGGCTGCACAAATTGTTCTTTTGGTAACACTGTTCCTTCCCAGGAGGCAGTATATGTAGAACCCGGCAAAACTGCGGTAACTTTAACGTTGTATGGAGTCAATTCCTGCCGCAATACATTATTAAGACTAAAAAGAGCCGATTTAGTTACACTATAACTACCAGCATTTGTTACTATTTCTTTACTGGCCACCGAACAGATGTTGAAAATATGGCCAGAGGCCCTCTCTCTCATTATTTTACCGAAAAATCTGGACAAAATATAGGGTGCATAAAGGTTGATTTGGAGCTGCAGGTCAAAGTTTGTCTCCTCCTCATCCAGTAAAAGTCCAGGAAGGAATGCGCCAACATTGTTAACCAGCACATCAATATCACCCAGTTCCTGAACTGTAAACTCACAAAAACGCTTAACTGCATCTTTATCTGCACAATCTACCGCTGCATACACTACGCTAACCCCTAAACTTTCTAACTGAGCGGCAAAATCCTTCAACTCTTGTTCATTCCTTGCACAAATGGAAAGGTTATATCCTTCTTCGGCTAATTTTAAGGCTATCGCGCGGCCAATTCCTTTAGTAGCTCCAGTAATTAATGCATTCATTATTGCTCCTTTTTTTCAAACCAAGATACAATCTTAAAATTATACTTAATTGAAAAGCTATAATATTACTGATATTTATAAGGATCGACTTATACAATTTAAATTATCATATACGTATGCCTTTGAATCAAGATCATAGCGGTATTTTATTTTAAGATGAACCATAACCATAAGGTTGAGCAACGGATACAAATACTTATATGATAAACATACTCACATATACCATCTTAAAATCCCAGATTAACTGAAAATTAGTTATTTTACAGAGTTTACAATCATTAACCTTTTACTTTTAAATTTTACTATGAATAGAGATTTTACCTATTTAATACAAAACAGCAGGATCATAGCCATCGGCTTTGTAGTGCTCTTGCTCTTATGGAACAGCATATTTCAGATAGGCACAGAAGAAGTAGGCGTTATTACCCGGTTAGGCAGGTACACCCGTACCGTAGAGCCGGGATTGAATATCAAAATGCCTTTCGCCGAAAAGGTACACAAAGTGCCTGTTGAAAGACAGCAGAAACTGGAATTTGGCTTCAGGTCTACCAACGGAAACGGGCAGTCAGCCTACACCAAAGAGGGTGTACAAAATGAATCCCTGATGCTTACCGGCGACCTTAACCTGGCAGATGTAGAATGGGTGGTCCAGTACCGGATCAACGATGCCTATAATTATTTATTTAAAGTAAGAGATCCGGAAAGCACTTTAAGGAATATCTCTGAAGCAGCTACCCGCCAGATTGTTGGCGACAGAACAGTTAACGAAGTGCTCACCATAGGCCGTACAGAGATTACGGTAAAGCTCCATGAACTCATCCAGCAAATCTGTAATGAATATAGCCTGGGCATAAAAGTCGAACAAGTAGTATTACAGGACGTAAACCCGCCTGACCCCGTTAAAGCGGCGTTTAACGCCGTTAATGAAGCCCAGCAGGAAAAGGAAACGCTGATTAACCAGGCGAAGTCTGAATACAACAAAGTCATACCGAAAGCCAGTGGTGAGGCCAAGGCAACCATCCAAAAGGCTGAAGGTTATGCGATTGAAAGGGTAAACAATGCACAAGGCGAGGTGGCCAGGTTCAACGACCTTTACAGCCAATATATCAAAGCACCTGAAGTAACCAGAAAGCGTCTATACCTGGAAAACATGTCGACTGTACTTTCCAAAACGGGTAATATCATCATTACCGATCAAAATGGTGCAAATGTATTACCGTTACTGCAAATGCAGCTGAGCAAAGAAAACCCTAAGAAAGATTAATCATGAACAGAAATCAAATCACTATAGCCATTGCCGCATTTTTAGTCCTTATCGTTTTATTACTAAGCACTTTTACGGTCAGGGAGTATGAGCAGGTGGTCGTCACTCAATTCGGCAGGCCCATCGGACAAGCCATTACCAAACCGGGCATGAATTTTAAAATTCCTTTTATTCAAACGGCCAACGTATTCGAGAAACGGTTTATGGAATGGGTGGGTGACCCGAACCAGCTGCCAACGAAGGATAAAAAGTTTATTTTCGTAGAAACCTATGCCCGCTGGCAAATTACAGACCCACTGCAATTCTTTAAAAGACTAACCAATGAGCGCAGTGCACAATCAAGACTCGATGACATACTGGATGGCGAAACAAGGAACGTTGTTGCCAAGAACAATATTGAAGAACTGGTGAGGAGCAGCAATAGAAAGCCTGAACTGGACTCTATAGGCGAGGTACTTGGCGATTCGCTGATGACCGTTTTTGTGGGGCGAGATAAAATGCAGGACATGATCCTGGCCTCTGCAAATAAACAGGCAAAGGAACTTGGCATTAAGATCCTTGACTTCAGGTTCAAAAGAATCAATTATGTGAAGGAAGTGCAGACACAGGTATATGAAAGAATGAAAAGTGAGCGCTACCGGGTGGCTGACAAATTCAGGTCTGAAGGCCAGGGCGAAGCCTCTAAAATTAACGGAGAGAAAGACCGGGAACTAAAGAATATCCAGTCGGCGGCATTTAAAACAGCAGAAGAAATTAAAGGTAAGGCCGATGCAAGCGCAGCGTCGATTTATGCGTCGGCCTATAATCAATCAGCCCAGAGTAAGAATTTATATAGTTTCATGAAATCAATGGAAACACTGGAAAAAACTTTCAACGAAAAAACCTCCGTTATTCTCTCTACCAACAGCGAAATACATCAATACCTTAAAAAATCAAACTAATTATGTTAAGGCACAACAATTTTTGTTGTTTCTTTGTATTAATATTGTTTTAATCCCTCAGCTAATTTTCAATAAATGAATTTCACCAACTTTGGCAAATATATACTGTTGTTAAAAGCTGTATTTAAAAAGCCAGAAAAGACGAAGATCTACGTAAAAGCCATATTCCAACAAATGAACTTTATTGGTGTAGGTTCCCTGGGATTGATATCAATTATTTCCACTTTTATTGGCGCTGTAATGACTTTACAAATCGCTTTCCAGCTGGTCAGTGATTTTATCCCCAAAACCATTATTGGCTCTGTAAACCGTGACTCTACTATCCTTGAATTAAGTCCGACCATCAGTGCTATTGTGCTGGCCGGTAAAATCGGATCTGCCATTTCATCAGAAATTGGTACCATGCGGGTAACAGAACAAATCGATGCGCTGGAAATTATGGGCATCAATACCCCCGGCTATTTAATTCTGCCCAAAATCATTGCGGGCATTACCATGGTACCCTTGCTGGTTATCGTTTCCATGTTTTTAAGTATTACCGGCGGTTATTTAGGTGGTACTTTATCAGGAGCAGTATCTCCGGCAGATTATATTTTGGGTGTGACTACAGATTTCAATCCTTACACCATCGTCGTATCGCTTACTAAAGCCTTTGTTTTTGGCTTTATCATTACTTCAGTACCTGCCTACGAAGGATTCTATGTTAAAGGAGGCGCCCTGGAAGTTGCACAAGCAAGTACCAGAGCAGTTGTTGTCAGTTGTATCTCAATTTTAGCATGTGATTACATTGTAACCCAACTTTTACTATGATCGAAGTTAAAGATATTAATAAATCCTTTGGTGACAATCACGTTCTCCAGGGCATTTCTGGTAAATTTGAGTCTGGAATTACCAACCTCATCATAGGAGGCTCCGGTTCGGGGAAAACAACCTTGCTGAAATGCATGATCGGCCTTCACCATCCTGAAATAGGAACTGTAGAATATGATGGCCGCGAGTTTACCACAATGGATTTCCAGCAACGCATTGAAATCCGTAAGGAAATAGGCATGCTGTTTCAGGGCTCTGCCCTTTTCGATTCGATGACGGTAGAGGAAAACATTATGTTTCCATTGAACATGTTTACGGAGCAATCCAAATCAGAAAAATTAGATCGTGTTAATTTCTGTCTGGGCCGGGTAAACCTGGAAGGAAAAAATAAATTGAACCCTGCAGAGCTTTCCGGAGGAATGAAAAAACGGGTCGGAATTGCGCGCGCCATTGCCATGAACCCAAAATACTTGTTCGTGGATGAGCCAAACTCCGGACTCGATCCAAGGACATCAATCGTTATTGACGAACTGATTAAAGAACTTACTGAAGAATATAATACCACCACCATTGTGGTTACACATGATATGAATTCGGTGATGGGAATCGGTGATTACATCCTCTTTTTACATGAGGGTAAAAAATTCTGGGAAGGATCCAACAAGGAAATTGCGCATACCGATGTTCCGGAACTGAATGATTTTGTTTTCGCCAGCCGCTTCATGAAAGCTGCGAAAGGGAAGTTTTAAAATACTATAGACAAATACAGAATATGATAGGCCTTTTAACACCCACACACTGGAAAGATTACGAGTTGATAGATTGTGGTGACTTTGAGAAACTGGAACGCTTTGGCAACCTTGTTTTATGCAGACCTGAACCACAGGCAGTATGGAAGAAAACACTTTCAGAACAAAGCTGGAAAAAACAAACACACATTAGATTTAAAGGCCGTTCTGCCACCAGCGGCGAGTGGATAAAAAACAATGCGCATTTTCCTGACCGCTGGAATGTGGAATACACCAATGATGATGTAACCATTAACTTGCGCCTTGGTTTAACTTCTTTTAAGCATGTAGGTGTATTTCCGGAGCAGGCTGTAAACTGGGATTATATCTCCTCCTGCGTGAAACGGTTTAAAACACCCGTACCTAAAGTACTTAACCTTTTTGCCTATACCGGCGCCGCTTCCATGATTGCAAAAGCTGCCGGTGCTGATACCACACATGTGGATTCAATTAAACAAGTTGTGAACTGGGCGAACGAAAACCAGGAGCTTTCAAAATTAAAAGATGTGCGCTGGGTAGTGGAAGATGCCCTTAAATTTGTAAAAAGAGAGCTCAAAAGAGGTAAAAAATACAATGGCATCATTTTGGACCCACCGGCATTCGGACATGGCCCTAATGGGGAAAAATGGAAACTAGAAGACCATATCCAGGAAATGATGCAGGAAGTGGTACAATTGCTGGATGAGCAAGAACATTTCTTGATCTTGAATACTTATTCATTGGGATTTTCGTCTATTATAGTAGAGAACCTGATCAAGACTTCTTTTCCACAAGTGGAGAACCTTGAAACAGGGGAATTATATTTACAAGCTACCTCAGGGGTAAAGTTACCACTTGGGGTATATGGAAAATTTAATAACATTTAAAAAACAAACCTGTTAAAATGAAAATACCTCACCTATCTGGAACATTCCTTATAGGAATTGCAACTATTGCCTTGTTCGCAAATTGCAATTCTGAAACAAAAAAAGTAGCCGGACCAACAACACGTCTGGCGGCTGCAACAAGTGACACCACGGTAGCAGAACCTGCAAACGTCAGGGCGGCAATTGACACCGCAAGCTATAAAGATGCCCTTGTAAAAATTGCAAACGGGGATACGACGGGAAGGTGGCCGGTTAAAGGTCAACCTGTGCCATTGGCAGGTGCGATTTTACCATTTAAAAGAATCGTAGTTTACTACGGAAACCTACACTCCAAAAAAATGGGTGCCCTGGGTGAATATGCACCTAAAGAAATGTGGAGCAGGTTACATACAGAAGTTAAAAACTGGGAGAAAGCTGATCCAACCACGCCTGTACAGGTGGGCTTGCATTACATTGCTGCAGTGGCCAGTGGAACGCCCGGCAGAGATGGTAAATACATCAACCGTATGGGTAATGCGCAGATAGACTCTGTAATGAAGATTGCCAAAATGCATGATGCTATTGTGTTCTTAGATCTACAGGTTGCTTTAAGCACGCTTAAGGATGAATTACCGAGGATAGAAAAATATTTACAGCAGCCCAATGTACATTTAGGTATTGACCCGGAGTTCTCCATGAAAACAGGGGCAAAACCTGGATCAAGAATTGGAACTTTTGATGCGGAAGACATCAATTACGCTACAAAATACCTTGCAGATATGGTGAATGAGTTTAACTTGCCTCCAAAGGTTTTCGTGGTACACAGGTTCACCAAGAAAATGGTAACCAATTATCAAAACATCAAATTACGTCCTGAAGTACAGGTGGTGATGCACATGGATGGATGGGGCCAGCCGGACCTTAAAATCGGTACTTATCGTTATTTTATTCAAAATGAACCTGTGCAATTCACAGGCTTCAAAGTGTTCTATAAAAATGACCTTAAAAAAGCGCCGCATCGTTTAATGACGCCTCAAGAATTGCTGAAATTAAAACCTGCACCAATCTATATCCAGTACCAATAAGACTTACCATATTTCTTTTAAAAAAAGGCTGCCTTCTCAAGGCGGCTTTTTTTATGAAAACGAAAGCATACACTTACGGCTATTTCGTATGATATTTAACAGACGTTTATTGGTCTCTAAATTCTGTGGGAGTGATATCTGTCTGACTTTTGAAAAAGTTAGAAAAATAAGCGTGATCAACAAAACCAAGTTTAAAAGCGATCTCTTTAATGGAGAGTTCAGTTGACTGCAGCATGCGTTTGGCTTCCAGCAGTACACGCTGTTGAATCAATTGGGTAGCCGATACATTTAGATTTTTCCTACAAAGAATGTTTAGATAATTGGCTGTTATGTTGAGCTTTGAAGCATAAAAGCCAACAAGTTTCTCTTCTTTAAAATACCGGTCAATAAGCATGTTGAATTTCGCAAGCCTCGGATTCGACTGATAGACTTTAGCATCAGTGAATATATGCTCGGCCGCCTTACTTACAATTGCAGCAATTACTGCTGCCCTTGCACTGATCACTTCATGAAGTGAATGTTCGGCTTTCAATTCATCTCTTATAGCATCAAATTCATACCTGAGCAAACTGAAACTATTATCACTTAACGGAATTACCGGATGATTGATATAATTTGTAAATGAAAAGCGAAAATATGGCGCAAAACGTTCAAAAAAAGCCTGGTCGATCATTAACTGATACCCGGTTGTATTGGACTCTATGTGCCATTTATGTACCTGGTCGGGAAACAATACATGGACCTGTCTGTTACCGATCACATAATCCTGAAAGTCTATATTGTGGATGCCTTTAGCCTGGTCAAACAAGACGATGATGAAAAAATCATGTTTATGCGGTTTATGGATATGCCTTTCGCCATGAAGGTCATTGTAAAGCAGCTCTTTTCTACCGGCAGACTGCCCTTTTCTGAACTCCTGTATGCCAATAACGGGTACAAATATGTTCTCCTCTTTTAAGGTCATGGTCTACACATCCTTCCTTACATCTGATTTATCTTTCGGAAATTTATGAAAAAATAATCATCACCATACAAATCATACCAATATCCCCACCAAAACACCCTATACTTCATGAAAGTTTTGCATTCCTAATTTGATATTATTGTTACTATTTCACTAAATCCGCGGTTTTTTGCATGTTGAAGCGGCGTAATTCCGTCACGGTCGGGAATCTGAAGATCTGCACCCCCATCTTTCAGGATCTGTACTATTTCCTGGTATTTTTTTGTGCCATTGCCCAATACAATGGCTTCCATCAGGGCTGTCCAGCCCAAACGATTTACATGGTCTACGGGATAGTCTTTGGTATTCACAAGAAGCCTTACCGTTTCAACGTGACCACGTTCACAAGCCGGGATCAGGGCACTGCCGTTATAGCGGTTGAATATATCAAGGCGGGCGCCGTTTGCCAGATAGAGCCTCACAAGTTCCGTCTGTCCGCTTGCCCCGGCATATAGAAATGGACTATCCTGGTTGTAGGCCTGCATATTCACATCTGCCCCTTTTTCCACGAGAAGTTTAGCCATTTCCTGTTGCTTATTGATCGTTGCCAGTAACAGCAGGTTTCGTTTATTTTTGTCCTGTGAATTGACATTTGCACCTTTTTCAAGCGCTTTCTTCAGGCCATCCATATCGTTGTTGTTGACCAGTTCTATCATATTTTCCTGCAGCATACCTGTTTCTTTTGTTGCCGGGTGGTTGTTCGCTCCACAAGAGGAAAATGCACCCATTGATAATAAAAGCAATAATATTTTCATGTTCAAATGTTTTGTTCCCAATTTACGAAACAAAGTTAGGTCTGTTTCCATTTATACCCTTGGAAAATCCATCCCGATGCTTGAAATTTTCATCACAATCACTCATTTTGTTAATAAGCCCGGCACTTCCTTCGATCCCCCCTCTTGCTGTTATTTAACAGAAAGTATATAAATCCAGTGACTAAATCATGTTGTGCCCGAAAGAAGGTTGGAAGATGGATTTTTATTACAGTGATAAATCTTTCAAGGGATGGAATGAATAATACACCTAATAAAGAGCGGCATTGGGTAATTTTGGGTCATATATTTTTATGCTATGATGAGATCGGAAATAACACGCAAAAATTTTTTGACTAAATCGGGACTGGGGCTTGTGAGCATGGCTTTTGCTCCCGGATTGTTAAGTGCCCAAGGTATTTTATCTAACGAAACAGCTAACCAAACGATGAATTTGACTACAGGAAACTATACTTTAAAAAATGTCTTACTGGAAACCGAATTCGGCTATGAGGATGATGAAATCAGCCATACTAAAACCGGGTTATTCTGTGTGGCCATCAGTGAGGGAAAGATCAAAAGCGTATCAGCCAATAAACCAAACGATTCCAGTGCCATTGATGCTAAGGGATTATTGATGCTCCCTGCTTTCCGGGACATGCACATCCACCTGGACAAGACTTTTTATGGCGGTCCATGGCAGGCTGTCCGTAGCAGGACCGGCGGCGTGAAAGGCATGATCGCACTGGAACAACAAATCCTACCGGAAATGCTAAAAACATCTACCACGCGTGCCCAGAAGCTGATCGAGTTGCTTCAGTCGAAAGGTACTTCCTTTGCCAGGAGCCATGTGAATATTGAGCCCACTTCAAAATTACAGTCGCTCAAGAACCTGCAGAAAGCACTTGAAAATAAAAAGAACGGCTTTGGAGCAGAACTCGTTGTCTTCCCACAGCATGGCGTTTTCTATACCGATTCGGCTCCATACCTTAAGGAAGCTGCACAAATGGATATAGATTTTATCGGAGGTGTTGATCCTTATACGCTAGATGGTGCTATTGAAAAAACAATGGATTTTACCGTTCAGTTAGCTTTGGATCATCACAAAGGTATCGATATCCACTTGCATGAATCTGGAGAATCGGGTTTGAAAACAGTAGAATATCTTATTAAAAAAGTAAATGAAAACCCTGTTTTAAAGCATAAAACCTATCTGAGCCACTGCTTTGTTTTAGGGAGACTGGATCAGTCTAAACAAGAAGAAATAGCGGAACAGCTGGGCGCTGCCGGTATCGGCATTGTATCTACCATTCCTTTTGGCAAGTTGATCATGCCGATTCCAACATTATACAAACACAACGTTACTGTGTTGACAGGTAACGACAGCATCATTGACCACTGGAATACCATGGGAAGTGGAAGTGTCCTGCAGAAAACGAATGTAATGGCACAGGTTTATGGCTACGTTACAGAGTTCCAGTTGTCGAGGAGCTTAAGACTAGCAACCGGCAACATCCTTCCACTAAATGATAAGGGTGAACAGCAGTGGCCCAAGGCCGGGGATGCTGCCAATATGGTACTGATGGATGCCAGTTGCTCTGCTGAGGCGGTCTCTCGTATTTCTTCGGTAAAGTCGCTTATACATCAGGGAAATATCGTTTATTAAAAACAAACAAATTCCTGCTTGTATAACCATCTCAGTAAATAGTTGACTTTATTCAATTCTTAACCGAAAACTGTATGATATTTTCAGGAACAGACATTTTCGTATAGCTATTCCAGGAGAAGACAGCGCTCGATCAGGGTGAGTCCACAGTGAGTCCACCATGAGTGCACGGTGAGTCCACGTTTTACCGAACAAACCGTGGACTCACCGTGCTGGCAATGTGGATTCACCCCGCTGGCATCCTTAACCCGCACCAACGCTTCAACGAGCGGCCATCTTACGCATTACCGCAGCTGTAACATCTTTATTGAAAAACACTGCGGTAAAAATGAATTCTTGTAATCATGAAAAGAAAATCCGATTTTGGCGGCCTTATGCAAGATTTTCCACTTTATTTCGAGTTAGGCTGGCAACATATTTTAGACTGGCGCGGATATGATCATATCCTTTTTGTGATGGTTTTATGCGGCACTTACAGCCTGATGGAATGGAAAAAGGTATTGATCCTGGTTACTGCCTTTACGCTTGGCCATAGTATTACCCTTGCTTTGAGTGTATTGAATTTAATTGAGGTGAATTCTGACCTGATCGAATTTTTAATTCCTGTTACCATTGTCATCACGGCTATATCCAATATTGTGAGCAAAAAAGCACAGCAAATGGCCATCAATATCAAATACCTCCTGGCTTTATTTTTCGGACTGGTACATGGCATGGGCTTCTCCAATTACCTTAAAGGCTTGCTGGGGAACAGCAATAGTATTGTAGCAGAACTTTTTGCGTTTAACGTAGGTTTGGAGTTTGGCCAACTGTTAATTGTTGCGGGTACGCTAATTCTTTCCACCTTTTTGATCAGTTTGGTAAAGGTTAAAAAGTGGGACTGGAACTTTTTCTTATCCTCGGCTATTTTTGGGATATCATTGGTGATGGCCTTGGAAAGGATGTAAACAGTATTTCCATTGTTTTTTTCTAGAAATTTATAAAAAGAGGGCCCTAAGCCCTCTTTTTTTTTAGCGGATTTATAAATAGGAGCAACAGCTGACCTTACACACACCTCATGATGAATAGTCGTTCCCATTCGTTTTCCAGGTAATGTTTTTCGCTTTAGTCTGCCGTTACATATAGGTTTAACTTAATTTCCAGATCATTGTATTAAAGGATAGCACACTAAATGCAAGTTCACCAAGGAGTCGAAAACACCTGATTGCAGAAAAGAAACATTAAATAAGAGAAGAACAAATACATGAATAATATTGAAGCAAAGGTCATCCAATTACCTACAAATGCAACAAAACCAGCACCGATTAAATCATTGTCATCGTTACAAAAGCGCATCACCGTTTTAGATGCACTAAGGGGTTTTGCTTTATTGGGCGTTATTCTTATCCACATGTTACAACACTTCGGAATCCGTTCCCTCCCTTCTGTGCAAAATGATCCTCGGTTTCCTGCAATAGATGAAGTTATTCAATGGATAGGGCAAAATATAATCATGGGAAGATTTGTAAATATTTTCGCCTTCTTATTCGGACTAAGTTTCTTTATACAAATGAATAGTGCTGCCAAAAAAGGAATAGATTTCCGCAAGCGTTTTGTATGGAGAATGTTTCTTTTGTTCATGCTTGGCCTAATCGCACACTCTTTTTATAGTCTGGAAATAATATCAGTTTATGCGGTATTCGGCTTGTTGATGATCCCGCTTTACCGGGTCAAAAACTGGATCTTAATCATGATTGCCGGGCTATTATTACTCGGAACCCCACGTATCATCCAGGCAACTATTAATAATAAAGCAATACCAGTGCAAACAGTAAATCCTGTCAATAACAGTACTGCACAAGCGCCGGCTGTGATACCCGAACATATAGCTGATCCATCATTTTTCAACTCGGCAAAATATAATTATGAAGAACGTTTTACGGGGAAGCTTAATTATCAATTTGGAATGATTGGCCGTGGATATCTAACCTTTGCTATGTTCATACTAGGACTTGTGGTGGGCCGCATTCGCTTTTTTGAAGAACTGAGTACGAAGAAACCAAGGAATTTAATTCTTTTTCTCGGCTTTGGTATAGCGACATTGTCCGTACAATGGATAATAAGTATGATTCCGCCAGTGGAAACACGTATTTTATTTAACCCTGCGGGCAGCTATATATCTCCAACTCTTTTAGCCGTTAAAGCTTCGAGGATATTAATTTAGTCCTTTTTTCGGGAGCCTTGGCCATGGGATTCATCATTCTATATCAAACAAAAATGATGGGGAAATATTTGGATATGTTATCACCCTATGGGCGCACGGGAAACCTGGAGCGAGAACCAACTGGCATCATCACAAAGGAGGCCAGATACTCCTGGTAACAGCGGGAAAAGGTTTATACCAGGAAAAAGGGAAACCAGTTGAAGTAATTAAAGAAGGTCAGGTGATAAAGTGTCCGCCAAACCTGGCACATTGGCACGGAGCTACCCCTGATGATACCATGACAACTGGGCTTTAAAACAAGTCCAACTGTCCTTTATTGTCAATATCTACATCATCAGGATTAGTAATCTCTAATTTGATTTCCTTTTTATCAGGTGGCGTTTCAGTTTTAAACTTGGCCTTTTGCTTTACCGGCTTTTCCTCAGCTGCAGCTTTAACAGGAATTTCGACCGTTGGCTCAGGTGCTTTAGGTGATTCACTAATAAATTTCGGTTTCACTTTACCCGTTGAAGCCGTGCTTTGTTTTTCTTTTGCAGGCTCGGGCTTCACTTCAGTTTCTTCTACTTCTGCCGGATTTAAGTCAGCAGTTTCTACTTCAGCAGGATTTACTTTGGGATCCTCAATTTCAGGTTCTGCTGTTTCTGGTTCTCCGATTTCCGGGGTATCAGCGTCCTCAGGTTGATCCTCTTCAACTTCATCAGCATCACCACTTACTTCGGCATCATCGATAGCATCCTCATCAAGACCATCATCCACAGCTTTATCAATACCCACTTTTAAGGCATCTTCTTTCATGGCCATCTCCGCTGTTAACTCCGGTTCTTTGGCATTTTGAATGGCCAGGTTTTTAACATCATGCTGACTTAACCTGTTTCCATTTGCACGAATCCCTTTCAGGTCAATAAATTCAGCCAGTTTAACTTCCAGTGTTTCCGGGATCTGGCTTTTTCCTTTCAGCACATCAACTGTTAAGGTAGCTTCCGGGTTTCCAGTTAGGTAAATGAGTTTGGAGCCGGTCTCTTCACTGATGAGGCTTTGTTTTTTGCCCACAGCAATATTTTCGAATACGAATCTTTTAACATAATAATTCTTCGCCTTGCCTTCATACTGTACTACAGTAAAAGGTTTTTCAGGATCATACTTCTGGATCAGGATCAGGTCTGGGTCAAAGTGGTTACTCAGTTCATAAGTACTCAGCTCATACCATCCCTCTTTGTGAACTTGCAGAATCTTATCGTCGCCATCAAACTCACCCAGGTATTTCCCTCTTCCATCTACGTTTAAGCGGCGCAGCAAGTCATCATACCAGATCTTTAAGCCAGATAAGGTAGAAACACCTTTGCTTTTAAGAATAATTTTTTTGATCGGGTATTTGGATACAATATTCCCCTGCGACCCACGGCCTTTAATGGCGATTTCAGCGAAGTCAATATCAAGAGAGAGTTTCTTTAGTTTGGTATGCGGTCTCAGTTGTACAGTCACCACCTCTGCCTCGCCATTAGGATTGGCAGAGAAATAAAGAAGCTTAGATCCTTTACTACCTTTGGTAAGGTCATATTCCTTATCACGGGTAATACCCACCACGGCAAAACGTTTAATATAGGCGATGCCACTGGCACCGTCTTTATAAATTACGTTATAAATGGTGCGGTCATCGCCTTTTTTGAAAACAGCAGCGTAGATGATACCCTTGCCCACAAAAGTTTTATCAGCAACCTTTGTGATGGTACATTTGCCATCTTCCCTGAAAACAATGATCTCATCAAGGTCAGAACAATCGGCAACAAACTCATCCTTACGTAGACCTGTACCGATGAACCCATCTTCACGGTTCATGTATAATTTTACGTTGGCAAGGGCAACTTTGGAAGCCTCTACCCGATCGAACAACCGGATTTCAGTTTTACGTTCCCGGCCTTTACCATATTTATCTTTTAATTTCTGGAACCAGGCTATGGCATAATCCGTTAAATGACGGAGATGGTTCTTAATCACTTTAATTTCATCTTCAAGAGATTTCATCTGCTCATCCGCTTTTTTAACATCAAAACGGGTGATGCTGCTCATCGGTTTTTCGATCAGCTTCTTGAAATCTTCAGGAAGAATTTCACGGTATAGTTTTTCTTTAAAAGGCTCAAATAAGGCATATAAAACTTTCACTACACCTTCAAAATTGGCAGCAGTTTCATAACCCTGGTTTTTATACATCCCCTCCTGGATAAAGATCTTTAGCAAGGAGCTAAAGAAAATCTTTTCTTCCAGTTCATTCAGGCGTATTTCAAGTTCCTTTTTTAATAAAGCCTTGGTATTATTTGTATTCTCAATAAGGATATCATTTACGCTCAGGAACTGCGGTTTATCATCCTTAATGATACAAGTATTTGGAGAGATGGAAACTTCACAGGAAGTAAAGGCATACAGGGCATCGATGGTCACATCAGGAGATATACCCGGTGCCAGCTGTATCACAATTTCAACATGTTGTGCTGTATTGTCTTCAATTTTCTTGATTTTAATTTTGCCCTTGTCGTTGGCAGACAAAATACTGTCAATCACTGAACCTGTAGTGGTACTATAGGGTATTTCGGTGATGACCAATGTCTTTTTATCTTTTTCGGTAATTTTCGCTCTCACACGGACTTTACCGCCACGCATGCCTTCGTTATAAGCCGAGAAATCAGCCATCCCCCCAGTAAAGAAATCTGGCAGAATATTGGGCCTTACCCCTTTTAAAACTTCAATGGAAGCATCTAAAAGCTCAAGAAAGTTATGAGGCATTACCTTGGTCGCTAAACCAACCGCTATACCCTCCGCACCCTGCGCTAATAATAAGGGGAATTTTACCGGTAAGGTAATGGGTTCGTTGTTACGTCCATCGTAACTCAGTTGCCATACGGTAGTATCAGCGTTAAAAACAACATCATTGGCAAACTTAGATAAACGCGCTTCTATGTAACGTGCGGCAGCTGCACTGTCGCCGGTAATAGGGTCGCCCCAGTTTCCCTGGCAATCGATCAGTAAATCTTTCTGACCGATCTGAACCATAGCATCACCAATAGAAGCATCGCCATGAGGGTGATACTTCATGGTATTACCAATTACGTTGGCCGCTTTATTGAAACGTCCGTCGTCCATTTCCTTAAGCGAATGCAGAATGCGTCGCTGTACAGGCTTTAGTCCGTCGTTGATATGCGGAACTGCACGGTCCAGAATTACGTAGGAAGCATAATCGAGGAACCAGTTTTCATATAACCCGTTTATGGGGATAATGGTATGCTTATTTTCTCCGGCTATGTTTTCTTGTTCTTCGTCGTTCATTAAAAAGTTGTTGCTGTTGTAAATATAAGTGCTGAAAGGAAAATTTCAACACAGAAGTTTTAAACACTTTGAGTGCGGCAAAGGTACATAAAATCCACTAAAATCAGACCGCCAAACGATTTTCAATAAACACAAAAAGCAGTAAATTTTTAGCAACTTTTATTTTCTAGACCTTGGCATTAAGGCATGAACAGCATTAAATATCAAAAACCCCTGGATCTGTTTTATTTGCCTACCGGACTGGCCATGGTTCATCAAATTCTTGGCCGTATTGAAGAAGGAGTTTACACTAAATGACTCTTTTCAGGATAACCAAGACTGAAAAAAGGGCAACTGACTTTTCAATTTATTTATCATGAGCATGGACTTAAAAGCAGAGGACAGTTTACTGATAGGCGACCAACTGATGGCTGATCGAAAATATGTTGCTATTAAAGTCAGGTCCGCGGTCAATCCTTATGAATTCAATGTTCTGCTTAACCCCTTGTTCCGGGGATATCATGACCTGATTCAAATCAATTCTGTAGAAAACATAAAAATCGATTCCCAACTGATTAAAAGTGATGTTAATTGTTTCTTTCCAAGCTTTCACATCATCAATAAATAGTGTAAATTTAGTTAGAAATTAAGAATTTGTTCCATTCACATTAAAACCAAAAGATCATGTTCAAGCACGCAAAAGCATTCAGCAGTTTTTCGGTTAATGACCTGGAAAAAGCAAGAGAGTTTTATAGTCAGAAGCTTGGCTTATCGGTTTCTGAAAATTCAATGGGTTTCCTTGACCTTCAAATGGACGGCAGTAAAGTTCTCATTTACCCAAAAGACAACCATGAGCCGGCATCTTTTACCGTTCTCAATTTTCTGGTGACCGATATAGAAAAAGCTGTAGAAGAACTTAAAAACATCGGAGTTGTTTTCGAGCAGTATACCGATGAGGAAATCAGGACTAACGAGAAGGGAATATCTCGCAGAAGCGGATGTCCTACCGCAGCATGGTTTAAAGACCCCGCAGAGAACATCATTTCAATCATGGAAATGGAGAGTAAAATTGACTAAAAGGAGTCCAAAATTGTTTAAAATATCAAAGAAAGTTTTAAACAAAACTTACTAAAACAAATTCCATCGAAATGGGTTTAAATAGAGCCTAGTGGCATGGTTTTAGTTAAAAATATTATTTAACCATTCATACTTCATCACTTGAATAAATATATACGTAAAAGTTTAAAGGTCATACTATGGATTATATCCATCGTTATCTTATTGGTGGTAACGGTGGCGCTTTCACTCAATATTCCGGCTGTTCAAAACTTCGTTAAAAATAAGGCCATCAATTATCTTAAAGATAAAACCCGTACTGAAGTCAGCCTGGAGAGCATAAAAATCGGCTTTCCAAAAAATATCATCCTCAATAAATTTTACATCGAAGATTTAAAAAAGGATACCCTTTTATATGCCGGAAAGCTATCTGTGGACATCAGCATGTTAAAACTGCTCAGCAACAAGGTGGAGATTAACAATATAGACCTGGAAAATGTGCGGGCCAATGTAACCAGGATTCATCCGGACACTACTTTCAATTTTTCTTTTTTAGTAGATGCCTTCATGTCTGAGGAGGAAAAACCCGAAGAGGAGGTTCAAAAAGACACCACCTCTACGTTGAAATTTTCTATTGATGATATTGGACTTAAGGATATAGGCATTGTTTACCGGGACGATGTTGCCGGAAATGAAATGAAATTGAACCTCGGTGAGTTTACAACGAAAATTAAGGAATTTGACCTCAATAACCAGCATTATGTCATCAATGAGCTTGATTTAAAAAACACCGTGGTCAGTTACATGCAACAAAAGCCACTGACACAGTTACAGGAACACCTGGAAAAAAGTGTGGATACCTCGCAAACAACATCGGGTAAGCTGCCATTGGTAGAGATTGAGGATTTTGCTTTTAATAATGTTAAGATTAATTTCAATGACCGAATTTCTAAAACAGATGCAAATGTAAATCTGAATGATATTGCCCTGACTAAGTTGTTCATTGACCTTACAAACAACATTTACAAACTGGCAAATGCTAACCTCGACAACTCTCAAATTAAATTCAGCTCCGGGGTAAATAGCACTAAGGCTGATTTAAATTTAAGGGAGTTCTCTTTCACGCAGTTAAAGGCCGATCTTAATAAGGGCAGTTATCAAATTGGTGATGCGACACTGAACAAATCCAATGTTTTGTTTGCTTTTAAACCTGAGGCACCTGCAAAAAACACAGATAGTAAAGATACTACTGCCACGGCTCCTTTAAGTTTACTCCTGAATAAGCTTACTTTGGCAGACAACACCGTACAGTTCGATAACCTTGCAGCCAAGCCAGTTAAGGGCATGGATTTTAACCACTTAAAAATCAGTAAACTGGGCTTAACTGCAGAGGGGATTGCCTATAGCGACGCTGGCATCAGTGTGAAGGTGAAAAATGGAAAGCTCAATGAAAAAAGCGGTTTTTCGGTACTGGATTTAAAGGGTGATGTAGTTTATTCTGATCAACAAGTTAAAATAAGCAACTTCCTGCTTAAAACGCCAAATACACATATTGAAAACAACACCCTGTTGACTTATACTTCTATTGATGATTTGACCAAACATCCGGAAAAAGTTAAACTTGATATAGCGGTTAAAAATACGACAATTGGTTTAAGAGACGCTGCATTTTTCAGTGATGCCGTTCCTGCCAATTACCGGAATGAAAAGTTAAAAGTGAGCGCAATAGCCAATGGTTATTTAAACAACCTTCATGTTGCAAAACTTCAGGTTTCAGGACTTAAGAATACGCATATTGACGTGAGTGGCACCGTTAAGGGCCTGCCTGATGTTGACAAAACTTTCCTGGACCTGAACCTGAAAAGATTTTCCTTAACGAAAGCTGATCTGTTGGTCCTGATTCCAAAAAACACATTGCCTGCCAATATCACGTTACCAAATGTCATTAACGCAAATGGTAAGTTCAGAGGATCGATGACAAACTTTAATACGGGCTTTAATATCAATACCGACATGGGTTCGGCTAAGCTGGTCGCCAACATGAAAGGCCCTAAAGGAAGAGAAAGGTATACCGCTAACATCAACCTTAACAATTTTAATGTGGGTCGTATGATGCAAATGGATTCCACGTTGGGCAGAATTACTGTCATTGCTAATGTTAAAGGCACTGGCCTGGACATGAAAAAAGCATCAGCAGACTTAAATGCCAGGGTGGTTAGTGCACAATACAATAAATACACTTACAAAAACCTACTTTTAAGTGGCACCTATGCTGCTCAAAAAATGAATCTAAAAAGCAGTATGGCCGATACCAATGCCAATTATAACCTGACGGCATTTGTGAATATGGCGGGTAAATATCCTGCTGTTAAAGGAAATATTGAATTGAAGCAGCTTGATCTCCAAAAATTAAATTTCAGTCCGACGGAACTGAAGCTGGCGGGTGTCATTGATGCAGATATCGCCAGTGCTGATCCTGACTACCTGAATGGTGATGTTGCTATTAAAGGCTTGCAGTTGGTGATGGATGGCCAGCGTTTCAATGTGGATACCATTCAACTGCATTCAGAAGCAACGGCAACCCACAATTCACTCAGTCTGGATTCAGAAATACTTAGCGTTAAGGTTGACGGGAAATATGAAATCACCAACCTGGCGGCCGCTGTAATCAACCAGATCAACAAGTACTATCAGTTTGGAGAAGTCACCAAAATCCCGGATCAACGCTTCAGGTTTTCTGTGGATTTCTACAATCCAAAGATCTTACAAAGCATGATACCGGAACTGACCACCTTTGCTCCTGCAAGGATGAATGGTTTGCTGGATACCCAAAAGGATAGCCTCAATGTTTACGCCTGGTTTCCAAGGATTGTGTATGGTGATTATAAGGTTGACAGTACCTTGTTGAACATTGACAATAGTGACCAGAAACTAAATTATAAGCTAACCAACCGCAGTCTTCAGAGTCCTTCGCTTGCACTCTTCCATTCGGAGGTGAGTGGAGAGGCTGTAGATAATAACCTGGGGTTGAATGTTTACCTAAGGGATAGCAAGCGCAAAGATAAATATGTATTGGGTGGTAACTTTAGATCCATCGCTACAGATTTCCAGTTTAGTTTTGACCCGGAGAAGTTATTGCTAAATTACCAGAAATGGGCGATAAGTCCGGAGAACTTCATTCAATTTGGGAAGTCAGGGATCCTTGCTGGGAACTTTGACCTAAGCAATGCTGGTCAGGTGCTCAGTATCAACAGTGAAGGTGACATGCCTAACTCCCCGCTTACTGTTGAGTTTAAAGACTTCCGTATTGAAACGCTGACCAGTTTCGCTGAGCAGGATAGTGCTTTAGCTGGTGGGTCTATCAATGGAACGGTGAATGTGAAAGACCTTGCAGCTACACCGAAATTTGAAGCCAACATGACCATAGACCAGCTTCGCTATCAGAAAGATATGCTGGGCACCCTGAGAATTGCGGTCAACAACAATACAGCGAATGCTTTCGAAACCAATATCGCCTTAACCGGTGTTCACGAAATGAGGGTGAATGGCTTTTACTATACGGCGCCACAAAGTGCTTTAGACCTGCAGGTAAATATTGACAAAATAGACCTGAAAGGCATAGAAAGCTTGTCGATGGGACAAATAAAGCAGGGCTCGGGCACCATTACGGGCCAATTTGATATCAGTGGCGCCTTGGATGCGCCAAAGGTTATCGGAGACCTGAAGTTTAACCAGGCAGCCTTTAACGTTGCTTATGCCAACTCTTATTTCAGGATGCCAAATGAAACCATCAGCTTTACTGAAAAAGGGGTAAACTTCAACAACTTTACCATTATTGATTCTTTAAATCAAAGGGCAACCATCACTGGTGGAATCCTCACAACCAACTACCAGGACTTCAATTTCAATATGAATATCAGGACCCGCAATTTCAGGGTAATGAATTCAACTGCTGCCGACAACGAGTTGATTTATGGAACGGTATTTTTAACCAGTACCATCTCCGTTCGTGGCGATCTTAACCAGCCTGATGTGGATATGGATTTAAGGGTTGAAGACAAGACCAAGTTCTTCTTTGCCATGCCGCCTACCGACCCCTCGATCATTGACCAGGAAGGTATAGTTCAATACATCGATGCTGACGTAGCACCATTTAACAACCAGAAGGCACTCACGGCATCGGATTCGATCAGTAAGGCGCCGATCAAAGGAATGAACCTTGCAGCTACCATTGCCATTGACCCTAATGCAGAATTAAGTGTGGTGGTGGACCCCGAAAATGGGGATGCTTTAATGGTGCGTGGACAGGCCACGTTGACGGCTACCATGGACCCGAGTGGTAAAATGAGTTTAACAGGCGCATATGAAGTTTCTGATGGTTCTTATAATTTATCTGTTGGACCATTAGGCAAGAAGGAGTTTAAACTGGTACAAGGAAGTACGCTGGTATGGACCGGTGAGCCTACTACTGCAAATGTGAATATCACTGCACTTTATGAGGTTAATGCTGCGCCGATTGATTTACTTGCAAATCAGCTGAATACCGAAGATGCGGGTACAATAAATACCTACAAAACTAAATTGCCTTTCCAGGTGTACTTATCCATGGAGGGTGAATTGCTTAAACCGATCATTAAATTCAAACTTGATTTACCTGAAAATGAACGGGGGGCCTTGGGTGGCCAGGTTTACACCAAATTACAGCAAATAAATACTGATGAAGGCGAACTGAACAAGCAGGTGTTCTCCTTATTGGCACTGAACAGGTTTATGGCCGACAATCCATTTCAAAGCCTGGCAGGTGGTGGCGGGGTTTCTACCCTTGCACGTTCCAGCGTAAGTAAACTCTTAACAGAACAATTGAATAACCTTGCATCTGATTTAATTCAAGGTGTAAATTTAAACTTCGGCGTGAACACTTCTGAAGATTATTCCAGTGGCCAACTGGAACAAAAAACTGATTTGGAAATCGGACTATCTAAAAAATTATTGAATGACCGGTTAACAGTTACTGTTGGTAGCTCCTTTGGATTGGAAGGAGCTGAACAAAAAGGTAAGAGTTCTTCTAATATTGCTGGCAATGTTAATGTTGAATACTTGTTATCTGCAGACGGCAGGTACAGATTGAGGGCTTACAGGCGCAACCAAAATGAAGGCGTCATTGAAGGAGAAATCATAGAAACCGGGATTGGATTTGCGCTAGTGGTAGATTATAACAGATTCAGGGAAGTTTTCAGAAACTTCTCTAAAAAGAATAGAAGAAATCAAGAAGAACGAAAGCCTCGAAATGAAAGAACTAATTAAATTAAGCTTATTGATCCTTATTTGCTCAGTTTGGGGTGCTTGTAGCAGTACAAAGCACCTCAAACCCGGGCAGAATTTATATGTGGGCGCAGAAATAAACATCAATCCCGACTCTTCTGTCCGAATCGATGACCAAAAGGATGTTAAAAAAACCCTTGAAAGCAAAACCCGTCCCCGGCCCAATAAAAAGATCTTAGGAATGAGGTTTAAGTTAGGAATGTACAACCTGGCTGGTGAACCCAAAAAACCTAAAGGTTTTCGTAATTGGTTGCGGAACAAAATCGGTGAACCGCCGGTTTTGTTAAGTGAAGTTAATTTAGGCTATAACAATGCCGTGCTGGAAAGTTATTTAATCAGTCAAGGTTACCTGCAGGCAGACGTTCTTGGCGATACGGTAGTAAAAAGCAAAAGAGCTAAGGCTATTTATACGGTCAACACCGGTAACCGCTATAAGATAAACAGCATTACCTTTCCTGAGGACAGTGCGGGTATAGCAAGAATTATAAATCAAAATGCTGGCAATACTTTATTGAAAGTTGGTGACAACTATGACCTGGATGTTTTTAAAAATGAACGCATCCGGATTGACGATGATCTTAAACAGCTGGGCTATTTTTACTTCAGTCCTGATTACCTCATCTTACAGGTGGACAGTACCATCGGAAAAAACCTGGTAGATATTAGGCTAAGGGTTAAAGATATTGCACCAGATGCAGGATTGAAACCATATACCATTAATGACATTAATATCTACCCGAATTACTCCCTGAGAAGGGATAGCATCCTGCGTAAATCTGAACCGGAGCTTTATAGCGATTTCAAGATTTACGATCCGCGAAAAACTTATAAAACCAATTTGTTTGACCGCCTTGTGTTCTTCAAGAAGGATGAACTGTACAACAGAACGGATCATAATCAATCCTTGAATAGGATGGTGAACATAGGTACATTTCAGTATGTAAAAGCAGAATTTGTTCCCTTGGACAGCTTTAGAAATAACCAGCTGGACTTAAACATTTACCTGACGCCATTAAAAAAGAAATCCCTTTCTTTCTCTGCAACCGGAACAAGTAAATCAAATAACTTTGTGGGTTCAGAGCTGAAAGTCACTCAAACCACAAGGAATTTATTCAGAGGTGCTGAGCAATTGGACGTGAGTGTGAGTGGTGGTTTTGAAACCCAGGTAAGCGGACAATCTCAGGGCCGGAATTCATTTTCCTTTACGACTGAAGCGAAGTTAACTTTTCCAAGGTTAATCGTGCCATTTTTCGACTTCAACAGTACCAATGCTTTTATTCCTAAAACCATCGCATCAGTTTCTTACCAGTTATTGAAACGTGGTTCTTTGTACAACCTCAATTCCATAAAGGGTGAATTTGGGTACAACTGGAAGGAGAACCAATACAAAGAGCATAATTTTAACCCCATTTCCATAAACTACGTTAACTCGAAAATAACTGCTCTTGATTCAGCAGGTTTGTATGATTCTATTCCGGATTTAAGAAGGGTACTGGAGCCGCAGTTCATTATAGGCAGTAATTATGATTTTACTTACACCAACCAAATGGAGGACAAAAGAAGGAACAACATCTTCTTTTATGGAAGTCTGGAAACCGGTGGTAATGTAGTAGGTTTATTTGCCAAGGAAAACGAGTTAGGCAAGAAAGAAATATTGGGTACAAATCTCACACAGTTTGTGCGGTTGGAAGCTGATTTCAGGGATTATTTTAAGATCACCAGAAACCTGATCTGGGCAAACCGCATCAATTTTGGTTATGGTTACGCTTACGGTAACAGTACGTCATTGCCTTTCGTAAGACAGTTCTTTGCAGGGGGTAGTAACGACATCAGGGCGTTTGCAGCAAGGTCTTTAGGCCCGGGAACTTCAAGCATCCCTACCACGGAAATTTACGCTGATCAAAGTGGTGATATTAAAGCTATGTTTAACACGGAGCTGAGGTTTAAACTGGTGAGCATTCTTCATGGTGCTTTATTTGCTGATGCAGGTAACATATGGCTTCGCCAGGAAGATCCAAATAAACCCGGTTCAGGTTTTAAGTTTAAGAATGTTTTGAATGAGATGGCGGTTGGTACCGGTGTTGGTTTAAGGGTGGATGCTACTATCTTTGTGATCCGACTGGATGTGGCCTTCCCTATTCGTAAACCTTATCTACCACCAGGTGAGCGCTGGGTAATTGATGAGGTTGATTTTGGTGACAAACAATGGCGGAAAGATAATATTATTTACAATATTGGTATTGGTTATCCATTTTAATATTGCTTATACTTAAAGATTGATATCGTTTAATATTTTCAAAGCAATGAAGCTATCATAAGCCTATGATAGCTTCATTGCCGCTAAAAAATAAACTATGTACTGATGAAACCTTTATAAGCTAGTAGTTTACAAAAAGCAATGATTATAAGCTTATGATAGCTTAATAACCTATCATAATAAATATAAACCAATGAAAATCATCAAAAAAGTTGTGAGCTTCTTCAAATCGCTGGGTCACCTTTTTCTTGCTGCAGGTAAGGGGTTTATGGAAGATAGCGTTACTAAACTCAGTGCTTCTTTGGCCTATTATACCATTTTTGCTTTAACCCCGCTAATCATCATTGTAATTTCGGCATCGAGTTTGTTTTTTGGCGATCAGTTAAGTCCGGATACCAAGTTGTTTTCGGAGATTAATGAATTAATAGGTGAACCTGCTACCCTACAGCTGCAAAGTTTTGTCATCAATGCGAACCTCAGCGGAAAAAGCACCATGGGCTTAGTCGTTGGGGTAGCCACACTGGTTATTGGAGCGACGGCTATTTTCATTGAGATTCAGGACAGCATCAACCGCATTTGGAAAGTTAAAGCGATTCCTAAAAAGGGCTGGTTAAAGATGATCACCAATAGGTTATTGTCTTTTTCTTTAATCGTTTCCATGGGATTTTTATTGCTTGTTTCACTCGTTATCAATAGCATTATTGTTGCTTTGGGTACACAAGTCGAACAATACATACCTCAAGTTACTACCATAGTAATGGACCTGGCTACCCGAGCCGTAACCCTGGCCGTAGTTACCGGGGTATTTGCGATTATTTTTAAAGTACTTCCAGATGTGGTCATTAAATGGAGACCAGCCATCATAGGGGCCCTGTTTACCGCTATATTGTTTAGCCTGGGGCAGTTTCTAATTGGCATCTACATTGAGAAAGGAAATCCTGGTTCAGCTTTCGGTGCTGCAGGATCCATCATTATCATTTTGGTATGGATTTATTACAGTGCTATTATCCTTTATTTTGGTGCGGAATTTACGCAAGCCTATGCAGAAAAATATGGTGACGGCATAGCACCCAGCAAATATGCAGTACATACCAAAATAATTATCGTCGAAAAAGAAGTCGCAGTATTACCACCGCAACACCCGGAGGACACTAAAATTGATACAGACTAAACAAACAGCTTACGAAATATCAACCACATCTTCTGTAACTGCGGCCACCGCAGCATCTGCATCTGCCGAGATCAATTGTTCAATGGTATCTTTTTCAATTCTAAGGTTACTGATGATATGTTTCTGGCGATCCGGCGTATTCTTGCCCATATAATACTCGAGCAAACCTTTAATGGTCTGCTCTTTTAGGATTACAGGATCAAGTCTGATGTCTTTACCGATAAACAAGCCAAATTCATCAGGGGATATTTCACCCAAACCTTTAAATCTGGTGATTTCAGGTTTTGATCCTAGTTTCGCAATGGCTGCCTTGCGTTCCTCATCACTATAACAATAGATCGTTTCTTTTTTATTACGCACCCTGAACAAAGGCGTCTGCAGGATATAAACATGTCCGGCGCGCACCAAATCCGGGAAAAACTGTAAAAAGAAGGTCATCATCAGCAACCTGATGTGCATCCCATCCACATCGGCATCCGTCGCAATCACAATATTGTTGTAATGCAAGCCCTCCAGCCCATCCTCAATATTCAGCGCATGTTGCAAAAGGTTAAACTCTTCATTCTCATACACTACCTTTTTGGTGAGTTCATAACAGTTTAGTGGTTTCCCCTTTAAACTAAAAACCGCCTGACAATCGACATCCCTGGATTTGGTAATCGACCCTGAAGCAGAATCCCCCTCGGTGATGAATAAGGTTGTTTCATATCTTTTTTCATGCGTGGTATTGAAATGCACCTTGCAATCGCGGAGTTTTTTATTGTGCAAAGAAGCTTTTTTCGCACGGTCATTAGCCAGCTTCTTAATTCCGGCGATATCTTTTCGCTCACGTTCAGACTGAAGGATCCGCTTTAACAATGCATCCGCCACATCTGAATGCCGGTGAAGGTAGTCGTCGAGTTCCTTCTTCACAAAATCATTAATGAAGGTACGTACCGATGGCCCGTCTGGCCCCATATTTTGAGAGCCTAATTTTGTCTTGGTTTGCGATTCAAAGACAGGTTCCTGCACCCTGATAGAGATGGCTGCAATTATGGAAGACCGGATATCCGACGCTTCATACTCTTTCTTATAGAATTCACGGATGGTTTTTACGACAGCTTCCCTGAAAGCAGCCTGGTGTGTCCCCCCCTGGGTGGTATGCTGGCCGTTAACAAAGGAGTGATAATCTTCACCATACTGCTGTCCGTGGGTCATCGCAATTTCAATATCATTGCCTATAAGGTGAATGATCGGATAACGGAGATGATCTACATCAGCTACTTTATTCAAAAGATCATACAAGCCGCGTTCAGAGAAAAACTTTTGACCGTTAAAATTAACAGTAAGTCCAGCATTCAGGAACACATAATTCCAGATCATACTCTCCACAAATTCAGAAATATAATGGTAGTTTCTGAAGATGCTTTCGTCAGGATAGAACGTGATGGCTGTACCATTGCGCTGTGTAGTATCAATGATGGGATGTTCCATCACAATTTCACCTTTGGAGAATTCTACTTTTTTGGTTTTACCATCACGATAAGACTGAACGACAAAGGAATTCGACAAAGCATTAACGGCTTTTGTACCAACACCATTTAAACCTACAGACTTCTGGAAAGCTTTACTGTCGTATTTACCGCCCGTATTGATCTTGGAAACACAATCGATCACTTTACCCAAGGGAATACCACGACCATAATCACGGATATTCACTTTATGTTCAGACACAGTAATTTCAATCGTACGGCCGGATCCCATCACAAACTCATCAATCGAGTTGTCAAAAATCTCTTTCAACAAAACATAGATACCGTCGTCTTGGGCTGATCCATCGCCCAATTTTCCGATGTACATACCTGGGCGCAATCTAATGTGTTCCTTCCAGTCGAGTGACCGTATGCTGTCTTCGTTATATTTTGGTTCTGCCATGATGATTTGTAGAATTGTAGATTCGCAAATTTAAGGAATTTGAGGTGAAAACAAGTCTTTTAAGACTGCTTCGCAATATTTAGATAATAATGCCCCTCATAACACCAAATGCTCAGTATAATTCAAAAATGCACAATTAAAAGTATGTTTCCGCAATTTAAAATGATGGTTGTTAGCCTTGGCAAAAGGAATGGGGATTTACAATGATAATCCGGCTGCGCTTCAAATGGTGTTTACCTGTTTCCAGGTTTTATTCTTATTTATTTTATTGGAAAGCTACTCTGGAGTAAAAAATCGATATAACGTAAAAAATATATGTATCTTTGCACCGAAATGAAATTTGTTCATTCTATTATACATTAAACACTTACATATTGTTATTCAACGAATTAAACCTGATTGAGCCAATTTTATCTGCGCTGGAATCAGAAGGTTATACTCAACCTACCCCCATACAAGAACAATCAATTCCAACTATATTAAAAGGCAAAGACCTCTTGGGCTGCGCACAAACCGGCACCGGAAAAACTGCCGCTTTTGCTATTCCCATGTTGCAATTGTTGCACAAGCCACATGCAAATACAAAGGGACCAAGGCCCATTAAAGCTTTAGTACTTACACCTACACGTGAGCTTGCCATTCAAATAGAAGAAAGTTTCAAAGCTTATGGCAAAAACCTGCCCCTAAAACACCAGGTTATTTTTGGTGGTGTAGGACAAAAGGCCCAAACTGATGCCTTACAAAGGGGTGTTGATATCTTAGTAGCAACACCAGGAAGGCTCCTGGATTTGATGGGTCAAAACTTCATTAACTTGCGTGAGTTGGAAATATTCGTTTTGGATGAAGCCGACAGGATGCTGGACATGGGTTTTATCCATGATGTAAAAAAAGTAATTGCTAAACTTCCTGCAAAAAGACAAACTTTGTTTTTCTCGGCAACAATGCCCCCGGAAATTCAAAAGTTAGCCAATACGATACTTAACGAACCAAACAAAGTTGAGGTAACACCGGCATCAACTACCGCAGAGAAAATTGTGCAATCAATTTATTATGTGGCTAAAAATGACAAGAGGACTTTACTCAACCACATCCTGCAAGATAAAAATATTCAAACGGCATTGGTATTTACACGCACCAAACATGGCGCGGATAAAGTTGTTAAAGACTTAATTAAAGTGGGTATTAAAGCAGAAGCTATCCACGGTAATAAATCACAAAATGCCAGACAAAGAGCACTGACTAACTTTAAAGACAGAAGCACCCGCATTCTAGTGGCAACTGATATTGCTGCACGTGGTATTGATGTTGATGAATTAACGCATGTGATCAATTATGAATTACCAAACATTCCAGAAACTTATGTACATAGAATTGGCCGTACTGGCCGTGCAGGATTAAGTGGCATCGCTTTTTCCTTCTGTGATGCTGAAGAAAAGGAATATTTAAGAGATATAGAAAAGCTGATCGGACTACCATTACCAGTAGCTGAAGATAATCCTTATGCAATGAGCTGGCAAACCCTGATGGCGAAACAGGAAGATCAACCTAAAAAAGGAAAATCTACTGCATCGAATCACCGCAGGGGTCCTCATGCAAATACAGCTTCAGAAACTGCTAAAAGCAAAAGTGCACCACGAGGTGATCGTGAACCAAACCTGAGCGGTGCAAAGAGAACACCAAAAAGTGGCAGCCGTCGCTGGAGCGGCAAGAGCTAAGCTTTAAAAAACGATACAAACAAAAAAAGACCTTGATTAAATTTCAAGGTCTTTTTTTGTTTGAGTGAAGGTTTAATTCGAAATGAAGCCATTACTAGCTCTTCACTACTGAAGTTTTATCTTCCGATCGTAAGTCTTTCTCGATTTCAAGTGTGGCTAGATTTTAGTCTTTCTGATTTTGATGATACGCATCCAGTGCATCAATTTCAACAAAGGATATGTAGGATCAAATTCAAACCATTTAGCAGCAAAATTAGGGCTATTCGGTCTCATATGGTGGTTGTTTTGAAACAACTCCCCTAACATCAGAAAATCTAATGGTAAAGAGTTTTTGCTATGGTCTTTGTTATCGAAGTTGGAATAACCATATTTATGTCCGCACCAGTTGACAATTGCACCATGGATTGGTCCCATTAAAAAATGAATTGGCAATAAAAGAAACATCCACCACTGCGTGGCAAACATCACATAGAAACCAACATAAAACAATATAAATGTCAATCTGGTTAACCAGGCATCGCCGATTCTGTCTATGAAAGACCAGGTTGGATAATTCCCCCGGAACTGCTCTTCAGGTTCAGTTTTATACTTCACATGATCCAGGTAAATATTTTTAGTCTGGATCATCAAGCCCCAAACGTCTTTGATAAAATGTGGGGAATGTGGATCCTTCTCCGTATCGCTATAAGCATGGTGCATGCGGTGCATAATTGCATAAGCCCTTGGATTTAAAAAGGATGATCCCTGCGCTAAAAATGTCAATGTATAAAAGAATTTCTCCCAGAAGGGGTTCATTTTAAACATTTTATGAGACGCATAGCGGTGAAGGAAAAATGTCTGCGAAAAAAGAGACAGAAACCAGTGTAGGAGAAAGAATACTAAAATAATCATAAATTTATTGTGCCCTAGCGGATTCACATCCGTATTTGTGTACTTTAATAACAAAAGTACTAAAAGAAAAGTTCTGTTGGGTGCAAATAAGGTAAGGAATTTTTAGAAATGTATTTGGTTATGTTCCATTGAGTTAATGCAGAAGCATCAATGCAAATTCAGCAAAGAAAAACGCTAAAATAGGAAGAAAAGTTGTGAAACATCCTTATTCCAATTTCAGGGGAATAAGGATGTTTTATTTAATAATTATCTACCAAAATCGTCTTGGACCCTAACGATATCACTTTCATCTGAAGGCTGATCTAGATCAGTATGCTGCCAGATTTCAGAAACAATACCCCAATCATCAAGGCCGATTAAACGGTGTCTTTCTCCCTTTTCGAGTTTAATCTGCGTGCCGGGAGTTAATTTTTGTAATTCACCTTCTTCATCAGTATCACTGGTCACTACGCCTACAGTTCCACTCACTACCTGCCAGATTTCCGCACGACGGTGGTGATATTGCCATGATAAGCGTTTTTCAGGAGCTACAACTAATATTTTAGGGCTTAATTTACCGCTGATCTTTAAATCATCAATATTTAAGCCATCAAAATAAACATTGGCAAACTGTTGTGCTTGCTCCTCATCTATAACAAAGAAACCACCCCATGGACGGGTATCATCAACATTAACAACATTAAAGCCTTCGATTTTAAGGCGTTGAGCTATACCGCTAAATATTTCTTTTTTCTGATCTGACATCGTAATTTATCTATTGAGGACCAAATATAGTAAAATATTTATTTTACGGTTTTTCCGATTAATTTGTCGATCCTCGTGACAATATAATCGATGTCAAAAGGTTTCTTGATATAATCATCAGCACCAGCTTCTATACTCTTAGTTTTATTCTGGTCATTTGCCGACATCACGATAACGGGGATATGTTTAGTAAACAGATCACCCTTTAGATCAGCACATATTTCAGCACCATCACCATCCGGAAGCATGACATCAAGAATGAATAAATCTGGAACTGAATCCTTTAACTTTGTTTTCAACTCTTCAAATGAGGAGGATAGTTGTAATTCGTAGCCTTCGTCTTTAAGTAGAAACTCTATTATATATCTAATATCAGTATCGTCTTCAAGAACGTGTATTCTTTTTACCATAATATATTATATTATCTTTTGAAAAGCATTACAAGCAACAACGTTGCCATAATTATCAAACAGCTTTGTTTGTTACAAAATTATAATGAATTTCAATAGGTTAATAAATGAGTATTGAATTTTATCCAATATGCATATTATTTACCAAAATACGAATAACTTATTTAAAAAGCACCCTTCCAGTCTCCATGTCATATACCGCACCAACAATTTTAATGGTCCCTTCAACTTCCATCTGGTTTAAGATCACACTTTTAGCCCTGATATTATCGACACTTACCTTCACGTTCTCTGCACATACATGGGTTAAATAAGCCGGATTTGCAGAAGTTTTATCTCCAACAAAATCCTCGGATGCGTTTACTGCAGGTTGTATTTTCTCCAGTAAAGAAGTGATATTTCCCATTTCTACTTTGTCGACCGCAGACCTGATGGCACCACAATATTCGTGGCCCAAGACTAAAATCAGTTTAGATCCCGAAACCTTACAGGCATACTCTAAACTTCCCAAAATATCTTCATTCACAATATTTCCAGCAACCCGCAGCACAAAAATATCACCTATACCCTGGTGAAAAACATCCTCAACTGGCACCCGTGAATCCAGGCAGGATAAAACAACAGCCAAAGGATGTTGCCCAAGAGAAGCATGCCGCATTCTTTCCGAATTATTCCTTACGGTGACTGCACCCTTAACAAAGTCCTGATTTCCTTTTTTTAAAATTGACAGAATAGTGTCAGGCTCGAGGGCGCTTTGTTCTTCCGCAGTTAATATTTTCCCACAGATCACATCACTGGCTTGAACCTGCTCCTTTTCTTCTTTCTTATTTTTACGGGTGTATAAAATGATCATTCCCAGGAGGGAAACTAGCAGTAAAAATTCGAAAGTACTCATAGTGATTTCAACGATTGTTGTAATTATGTTGCAATTTTACGGGTTTTTGAGGTTAAATCGGAGATAAAATTTAATTAATTTAAGAATTGCCGCCACACGGAGCATTTTGACGAGCCTAAAAGGGGAATAATTTCCGCTTGTATCTTTTTAAGATATACTATCTTGCAGTAACAAAACTGATTCATACTGCAGGTCAACTTAAAAAAATAGTATAATCACAGATGATAGCTTTATCGCCATTAAAAACCCAACTATAAACAAATGAAAACAAGTTCCCTTATTTATTTAGCCCTATCCATTGTTTTAATTCTTGGTGTAACTAAGGCAGTCGGAACCAATCTATCGGATCATATGAAAGCCGTTAACAACCGAAAAAACACCGTTAACACCATTCATAAAAATATCGAAAAACACTTCTTTAAACCACAAACCGGGCTTTACCTCGAAACCACTACCCTATCAGAAAACTTCAATAAACACTCGTGGTTATGGCCATTATGTGCGCTCATTCAGGCAACCAATGAAATGGAAGCACTTGAACCAAAAAAGGACTATATGTCTGTGGTGGTAAAAGCAATCGACCAGTATTACAATGATGCCGCACCCGCCCCGGCCTATCAGGATTATGTCACAGCGGAGCGATTAAGCTCAAGGTTTTTTGACGATAATCAATGGATAGCTATCGCTTACCTTGATGCCTATCAGCGTAACAAAAAACCACTTTATCTGGAAAAAGCAAAAATGATTTATGAGCACATGGTGCTCGCCGGACTTGACAACGCTGCTGGAGGTGGACTTTATTGGAAAGAAGGGGAAAAAGACACTAAAAACACCTGCTCCAACGGTCCGGGGATCTTGGTTGCGTTACAGCTTTACAAAGTGACCAAAGAACCGAAATACCTGGAGATGGCCAAATCGTTATATACCTGGACAAATGAACATTTACAGACACCCGAAGGCCTATATTGGGACGCAATTAAAATCCCTTCGTTGGAAATTGATAAAAGGTTATTCACCTACAATACAGGTACCATGCTGGAGAGTAATGTTCTATTCTATCAGCTTTTAGGTGATAAAAAATACCTGGCAGAAGCACAGCGAATCGCAAAAGCAGGCAGGTCTCATTTCTTTAAAGACGGAAAAATCGGCGGCAATTACTGGTTTAACGCGGTGATGCTAAGAGGATATGCAGCGTTGTATAAAATTGACCACAATAAAGATTGGATCAATTTCTTTGCAGTAGAGGCTGATCGTGTATGGGCAACAGAAAGAGATAAAGATAATCTACTTGGCAGCAAACCAGTAAAAGAGTTAATTGACCAGGCAGGTATGTTAGAGATTAATGCCAGATTGATTCAGCTTAATTTTTAAACCGCCAGATACTTGAATTTTTGCAATGTAAAATTAAATAAAGGGTCCGGCATTCATACGACCATTACAGGTTGAAACATTATGTTAATTAAATTCTTATTCCGACATTTATTAGAAATATACAAATATGGAAATAAACTATTGGTGGGTAGGCCTGTCTTTACTGGCAATAGTCCTTCTCATTATCTGGATATTTAAAAAAGACCAGAGAGACAAAAGAAAGTATGAGCAACAAATCATGCAGTCTGAAATAAAGCCGGAAAAACATGACCAGGACTAAATAAAGGAGGTTGATCATTTTATGTGATCAACCTCCTTGTTCGTTAAGTTTGTTGGGCTTATCCAAGCTTATCATCGATTAATTGCTGCATAGGTTGGTTTTGAAGTCATTGCCTCTGTTTTCCCAGCATTAAAATGGTGCATTTTTAAAGTAGCGTACTCCGCTTTTTCCAGGATATGAACATCTGATTGGCCGGTCAGTTTCAAATCGGACTGATCTTTAATCACAGTATACAAGCTCTTGGTGTTTACATTGACATTTGCTTTAGCATCGTCCTTCAAAAAGATCTGCAATGCATCCATGTTAAAATCACCTCTGGTTTTTACCATCGCGGTATTCGAGGCATCAATTCTTTTCAAGTCTTTCAGGTAAACATAAATGGTGGCACGACCGGCTTCAGCACTGTTGATGAATAATTTAGGTCCACGTTTTTTAAAGGAAACATTGGCTTCGTTATCACCGAATGGAACAACTTTGATATCTTCCTTATCTGAATGGATCAGGTATACATCTACATCCCCAGTTACCACCACCATATTTACTTTCATGGCGCTTGCTTTAACGGTAGCCTTTTTAGGGCTTTCTGTAGCAAAGGTTGTAAATGCTGTTGTTGCTAATAATACCGCTGTTAATGCTGTTGCGAATGCTGTTTTGATTGAAGTTTTCATATCCTTATTTTTAATTTCTTTTTTAATTCTTTGGATATAAGACGACTCCATTTCGGAAACGTTTCAGCAACAAACAGGGTTTTATACCAGGTTAAACAAAATATCGACCAACTGGCGATTTTGTTATACTACCGGAAATTAACCGTATTATAACTACCTGCTCCAGGTAACTAAACTTAACATGCTATTAACACCCAGATCAATTGAAAAAGCTTAATTTGTGCATTAAACAAAGTATATGAAAAGAAGAGATTTCTTTCGCAACAGTGCACTAACAGTTCTTGGAACTGCGTTAGTTAATCCATTTCGCGCCGAAGCATCTATTTTTACGCCGCCTGCCCCATTGGCAAAAGCTGGAAAAGCTAAAAATATAATCTTTATGGTGAGCGATGGGATGAGCACGGGCACCTTAAATATGGCCGACCTCCACCTTAACCGTAAATTCGGCAGGCAAAGTAACTGGTTAAGTTTATATCGTGAGAATCGTTCCGTAAGGGCTTTAATGGATACAGCATCTGCAAACTCCATGGTTACAGACTCTGCTGCTGCCAGTTCTTCCTGGGGAGGTGGTGTAAGGGTAAATAATGGCTCCCTAAATGTTGGCCCCGGTGGCGAGCAACATAAACCCATCCTTCAAAAGTTTAAGGATGCCGGAAAAGCTGTAGGCTGTGTGACCACAGTACCCATCACCCATGCAACACCTGCAGGCTTTTGTGTTAATGTGAGCAGTCGCGGCGATCAGTCCAAAATAGCAGAATTATATCTTCCTTTAAAATTTGATGTCATGATGGGTGGTGGCACACAATATTTTGACGCTTCCAAAAGGAAGGATGGAAAAGATATGTACAAAGAATTTACTTCAAAAGGATATTCTTTAGCCCGCAACAGACAGGAAATGCTGAATTTAAAGACAGGCAAACCTGTTATAGGAACTTTTGCTGATGATGGATTACCTTATACACTGGATCGTAACCAGGACAAAACGCTTCAGGATACCGTTCCAACACTTGCCGAGATGACTACGAAGGCAATATCTTTAATGAGTTCCAATAAAAACGGATTTGTGTTACAAGTGGAAGCGGGCAAAGTAGATTGGGCTGCACACGCCAATGATATTGGCGCATTGCTTTATGAGCAGATTGCTTTCGATGAAGCTTTGGCAGAAGCATTAGCCTTTGCAGAAAAAGATGGCAATACCCTCGTTATTGTAACCACCGATCACGGAAACTCAAATCCCGGTTTATTTTCCGGCGACAATGCCAACTTTGATCGCATCGGGAAGTTCACCCAAACCAATGAGGCCTTACTTCAACAGATAAACAGAAACTATACACCCTCACAGGTAATTGACAAAATAGAGTCATCGCAGTCGATGGTCATTACCTCCAAAGAAGCCGATGTTTTACTGGCACATTATCAGCAGAAAGATAAAAGCGGTTTATATAATACAGAAAATCTACCTTATAAAATGTTAGCTGATATCCAGCAAAAATATACCAATGTAGGGTTTGGCTCCATGGATCACTCATCAGACTACGTAGAACTAGCCATGGTTGGTCCGGGAAGCGATCTGTTACAACCATTTGTTAAAAACACAGATTTACACCAGTTAATGTTAAAGGCAACAGGCGTAAGAAGTTAAACTGTGGTTATCTCTCCATCCTCCCGGACCCCGATACAGGTTCCATCAAAGATCCCGGCTCAGGGTTCGGGATGACGAAAATTGCCCCTCGATCATTCCCACATTAATTATTGCTTTTTAAAATAGATTTTTTGGGGCAGGCCCTTAAATATGAATTTCGTAACTTCACAAAGCCACATTTTATGGTTTATTTCTTCCGCCTGGTAAGTTTTAAGCAGATAATCTCCGCCCCCGCCCTGATCTAAAATTCTCGCTTTTTCTAAAGTCAGCTCCTCAGCCCCATTAAAAGGTTCATCACTTAACTTCAGATAACATTCATTAGCTTGGCCACTCACCGTATCGAGCATGGTGTCTGCACCCTCTACCATTTCAAGCTCTGCCTTCGGACCCATCCATCCTGGCAGATCAATATACCATTCATCATTTAAGTTTTTATAAAATCTATATATACCCTTCATAAATTTTCAGTTTTGGTTTCCTGGAAAAATAAGCTCCATTCAAATTGATCGGGCTGGAATTCCAACAGTAAATTATCATAAAATTTATTGTAATGCATAGGAATATTTTGTAAATTCAAGAAACCAATATATTTTGTTATGAACCTACTTACAAAAATCCGTAACTGGGGCGATCAACACCACCCAAAATGGCTTGACTATTTCAGGATCGTATTGGGCTTAATCTTAATATGGAAAGGGATTGCATTCTTTGCCCATTTAGATGCATTCACGAAGTTAATGAATGACACTAATGTTATTGGAGCGGCATTCATTAGTTTGGCGGCACACATTATTATTCTACTACACATTATCGGCGGATTTCTTATCGTGATCGGTTCACATACCCGTATGTCCTGTCTACTCAATTTGCCAATCCTTTTGGTTGCTTTGTTTTTTGTAAACCTGGGTAATGATTTATTCCGGCCCTATTCAGAAATCTGGTTATCTGCCTTTGTCCTGATCGGACTAATCTGCTTTCTGATTGAAGGTGATGGAAAAATATCAATTGAATACGAGAAAAAAATAGCAGCTTAAAACTGCTACATATTACATGTTGGTGTTTTTATGAAGGTAAAACTGCTTCAGTTTTTCAGGATGGTCTGTATTAATCCATCCTACACCAAGCTGCTCCAACACCGTCCAGGTGTTCGGGTTGTCCACCGTAGCCCAAAACCTGAACGGTTTATGCAGTTTCTTCGCCTGTTTTACAAGCGCCCTTAATTTATCCAGATCAGTTTTGGGAAGCATCCCGATCCCCTTCCATTTCGTATACTTTTTAAGATCATCACTGATCATGGCGACCCGTTTCAATTGTTCTTTGGTGTACTCGATATAAGGGCGGCCATCGAAAAAAATGTATTCAGGGTAGTTTTTAAATTCATGAGGAGCAGGCATATTACCACTAACCACGATCCGTATGGCTTTGGAATTCATAGCGCTATTAAAAGTTTGCTGATAGGCCTTCAGTTCCCTGATAAGGATCGGAAGTACCTGTTTATGGTTCGCCTTGATGTCTATAACCAATTGAAGGTTTAATCTCGGATCAGGATAAGGCTTATTGCCACTCTTCATATAAAAATCCGCCAGCGGATCCAGGTACATCTTTTTCAATGTAAGGTTGTTGCTGATGTCCACAGAATCATGAGCAACACATAACTCACCATTGCTTACAAAAATATCAGCTTCGATAGAGCCCATGCCAGCATGATAAGCATTGATCAAAGGAATCTGCTGGTGGTAATCATTGTGGCTATGACCTTGGTTATAAGACAAACGGATCTGAGCCTCTGCCTGCAGGGTAAGCAGGAGGCCTAAGCAAATTAAAAAGTTACGGAAAGTTTTCATAGGGTTTTCACCAAAAATACCCTCAAGATAAATCTTTAATATTAAGAAATCTTAATATTAAAGATTTAATGAATTACACTTCATTTATCATGATCAGATCACCAATCTTACAAGCATAATCATAACTGATCGAACCGATTTTTTTCCAGATTACGCCGGCAGCGGTTAAGTCGATAAACAGGGTCCCGAGTTTTTCTTGATCGTTAAAAACATCATAAGTTCCGTCATACATAGGGAAAACAGTAAGCTTAACCCCACACAATTCAATTTCATAAGGTTTTATAATCAATTGATGCATAAATTTAAATTATTAAATTATTAAATTTAACGTTAATATAATTTGATATTGATGAAGATATTAAATATTATCTGAATAAAATAATTTCGTTAGCTGAACTTCAAATTAGCGTGGATATTTCTTGAAGATGACCCTATCAGGATTTTAGTCTCCCCTGCCACACGTTTCCAACTTTTGGTTTTCACGTCCCAATAAGACAAGGACCTTGCCTCTACAGGTATAGAAACACGCTTGGTTTGACCTGGTTCTAATTCCACACGTGCAAAGCCAGCTAATTTACCCGGCGCTTGTGGTAACGCTGTTGTAGATGGCAAGCCGAGGTATAGCTGTACCACTTCAGCGCCAGCCACATTTCCAGTATTCGTCACATCAATTTCAACAGTCACAGCCTCTTCATAAGCCGTACCGATTTCGGAGCCCTTTTTACTCACCTTAGGACTTTTATATTCAAATGTGGTATAAGAGAGTCCGTGTCCGAATGGATACAGCGGTGCAATTTTATTTTTATCAAAATGGCGATAGCCCACAAAGATACCTTCAGAATACCTGGCTGTATTATTAACGCCCGGGAACTGCTCTTTAGTATTTGCAGGAAGATCTTTCAGTTGTTTAGGAAAGCTTAAGGGCAATTTGCCAGAAGGATTAACTTCACCCACCAGAATGGAGGCCACTACATTCCCATCTTCCTGACCAGGATACCATGCTTCCACAAGCGCAGGTACTTTATCTACCCAAGGCAACAACACAGAAGAGCCGGTTTTAATGACTACGATGGTTTTCGGATTAGCCGCAGCTACTTTTTCAACCAGGTCATTCTGCGCTTTTGAAAAAACAATTTCAGTGTCCATGCCCTCAGTAGTGAACAGGTTGAGCATAACAATGGCAATATCCGCCTTTTTAGCCATCACTACAGCTTCAGCAGCATTCTTACCATCGGATGAGCTGAAAGCAACATTAGCACCAAATTTGTTTTTTAAACCTTGTAAAGGCGTAACCGTGTAAAGTGGAACTACATGTGAACTTCCACCTCCGCCTGCCGCTGCCTTATCAAGCTGATCACCGATGACAGCAACCGATTTAATCTCTCCCTTTTGAAGTGGCAACAAGCCATTTTCATTCTTTAGCAACACGATGCTTTTTTCTGCAATTTCGCGCGACACGGTACCATTGTCTTTTGCAGGAATTTTACCAGCAATTTTTTGATCCTGATCAAAAAAGCCAAACTCATACATGGCAGCGTAACGGCGGACAAGCATTTCATCTAAAACAGACTCCTTCACTTTTCCACTTTTCACTGCAGTTAACAGCGAATCACCATAATAAATACCGTTAGGCATTTCCAGGTCCAGGCCTCCTAAAGCGGAAGCCACAGTGCTATGGGTGGCGCCGAAATCTGAATATACAAAACCTTTAAACCCCCATTCTCCCTTCAGGATATCATTGAGAATGTAATTGTTTTCTGAGCTAAATACCCCGTTAATCTTATTATAGGCACTCATTACAGCGGCCACCTTACCTTGTTTTACTGCGGCCTCAAATGCCGGCAGGTAAATTTCCCTCAAGGTGCGTTCATCGATAATTTCATCTACAGACAGCCGGTTGGTTTCTTGGTTGTTGGCGGCAAAATGCTTGGCTACAGCCATGGCACCTTCACCCTGGATGCCCAGTATATTATGAACAGCAATTTTGGAGGTTAGAAAAGGATCTTCACCAAATGCTTCAAATACACGCCCGCCCTGCGGCACCCTGGCTATATTCATCGAAGGCGCCTGCATCACGGTATAATTTAAAAGAATGGTTTCCGAACCCTGTATTTTTCCAAATTGCTGCGCAGCATCCACATCCCATGTAGCTGCAAGGCCTATAGGCGATGGAAGTGCTGTGGCGGGATCTTGTGGGTGATTATCGCCAGTTCCTACGCCAGACGGACCATTGACAAAACGCATTGCCGGAATATTCAGGCTGTCGATGCTATCTACCCTACGCGGCATCAATAGCAATGAAGGGTCCTTTTTAGCGTCCTCAAAAAGCTTAGCTACTGCCTCATCAGTCATTTCCATAGCAGGGGCTGCACCATGTAACTGCGCAACTTTCTGCTCAAGGGACATCTTTGAAACCAGTTCCCTGGCTTTCTCTTCTGCTGAGGAGGAGGCTGAAGAACCGTTGGAAGTTTTATTGTTATTGCATGCTGAGATCCCAATTACACAAAATAAAATCAACGGGATCAATAAGGGCGTTTTTTTAAAGTGCTCCATAAATTTCTAATAAAGACTGACATTAGAAAATGGTCCAACTCGTTCGAATCTGTTCTAATATAAATAGATTAACAAAAGATAAACCCAAACAGTTTTAAAGTATATACACAATGAGTAAGTGTCTTATGGATAAGATTACACCAAAAAAAACCTTAAATTAAAGTTCTTATTAAATTAACCTTTACTTAGCATTGCCATATTACTTTTAACGGATGAAATGTTTTTGCACATCACTATTATTTCTGCTGCTGACAGTCAACACCTTCGCACAAAAAAATCAACCCGATCAGCAATACAAAATGCACTATTCGGACAATTATGTTTTAGCCAAGAACTATTACCTTTTAAATCTTTTTAACGAGATCGGACCCTTAAAAAATCTTTTAGAGAAAGACCCCGTTCTCTGTAAAATCAACGAACAGAAGCGTCTGGAAATCAAAACGGCTTTGAAGAACTGCGGTGACGATTTATCCTGCCTGGTAGCTGCCATGAAATTCAGTGATTCGCAAATGAAGCAAATCAGCACCCGTTTACAAAATTTATACAGCACAAATAATGAATTAGGGAAGCTTGTTAGCGAACATCTTATTCCATCTGGCAGTTACGGACTTTATGCAAACTTTGCACCTAAAGAAATTCTGATTAAAGCCTGGGAACAGGATGCAAAAGGTGTTAACCACGCCATCAGCGTTTATGCGGAAGGAAAGGCACCTAATTACCCGAAAATCGATTCCCTTGGAGCTAAGGTGAAAAGCAAAAGTTATTTGGGCAATGTCTTTACCAGCGCAGATCTATCCCTGGCACAAACCACAACAAACAAGCTGTTCTTTGCACCCTCATTAACTTTCGCCTTACAGAGCCTCGAACTTGACGATCGCAACCAGATTGCCGATTATGAGCCCATGGAGAAAACTGTTAATCAAGCAGCTTACGAATACAGCAAGCAGGTGAATTGGGATAAATACAAATACAGTATCATTCTTGTTCCCGGAGCTGGTCCAGATCAGTATGATGTGGCATTAAGTGGTGGCGGCATGTTGAGATGCAGGCTGGCGGCTTTACAATACCAAAAAGGCCTTGCCCCTTTTATCATGGTGTCAGGAGGAAAAGTGCATCCTTATAAAACCAAATACAATGAAGCGCAGGAGATGAAGAAATTCCTCATAGAAACTTTAAATATTCCCGAGCATGCTATCCTGATGGAGCCACATGCCCGTCATACCACTACCAATATGCGTAACGCGGCAAGACTAATCTTCAGGTATGGTTTCCCTATGGAAAAGCCTGCTTTAACTTCCACGCTTAAATCTCAAAGTTATTACATCACCGATACCGTTCAAAAACGCAGCGAAAAAGAATTAGGTTACCGTCCTTATAACAACGGAAAACGCTTATCTGATACCGAAGCAGAATTCTATCCTTTATCGATCTCCCTTCAATTGGATTTCGATGAACCTATGGATCCGTAAAGGTTTACCTGAACAGCACTTTTATCACTGCATACACAGTAGAAATTTTATCGCCAGGAATTTCCAATCCACCTTTACATAAGTCAAATCCAGGCCTATGGTCCATCGATCAGACAAATTGAAAAAGATACCTGCACTGGGCTGGAGATGAAGTGCAAAGTCTGATTTAACCCTTTTGCTATACTTGTTTTTAAATTGGTAGTCGGTTTCGGTTTCCTGGCAACTATAATAACTGGCATTGGTGATGATTTTTGAGGCTGATGCCATAACTCAGGTTAAAAATCAATCCTGCATGTCCCCTTCGATAGTCATCTCCTGCTTGGAAACCATTGTCTTCGATTGAACTTTCAATCAAAGACAGTGCGGGAAATTTCGGTTTTCTGATATAACATGTAATCGGACCAGCATTTTGACGAGCGCGATGCTGGTGATTAAAGATAATTTAAAAGGTGATTAAAGGTACGGTGAATTCGGTTTATAATGGGATTGAAAAAGAGATGAGCCGATTAATTTATTTAATCGGCTCATTATTTGATTATATTTGAGCCAATTAGTACAAATAATCGGCTCATGACTTATAGCTGGCAACATACAAACTGGCCTCAATTCACCTATTCTGTAGAGAAGCTTCCGGAGCTTTCCTTTGCCTTTGCGCAGGAGATAGGATTAATTGAGGGGCTTGTTTTGGGTTTGAATGAAGAGATTAAACAAGAGGCTTTACTGGAAATCTTGATCTTAGAAACGATTAAAACTTCTGAAATTGAAGGGGAATATCTTAGCAGGGAGGATGTAATGTCTTCCATCAAGAATAACTTAGGACTACAAACATTCGCTGCTGTAAAAGATAAAAGCGCATTAGGTATCGGCAAACTCATGAGCGAAGTCAAACGATATACAGATCAGGATCTGAACAACGATATGCTTTGCTCCTGGCACCAGATGCTGTTCATGCATCATCCTAAGATCAAGGGCGGCTTTTGGCGAACAGGAGCTGAACCGATGCAGGTCGTATCAGGCGCATACGGCCGGCAAGAGATCCATTATGAAGCTCCACCCTCGGATCGTGTCCCTGCTGAAATGGATCAGTTTATCAAATGGTATCATCAGCCTGAATTAACTGTCGGGGATGTTATTTCTAAGGCCATCCTTAAATCTGCTATCGCTCATTTATATTTCGAATCCATTCATCCTTTTGAAGATGGCAATGGACGGATAGGCAGGGTTTTAGCAGAATTTACACTCTCCCAAGGCTTAAGGCGACCTGTAATCCTCTCTTTATCAAAAGCTATTGAAAAGCAAAAAAAGCAGTACTATGAACAACTGAAACAAGCACAACGCAGTTTAGACATTACAGCATGGGTATATTACTTTGCGCAGGTGATCATTGAAGCACAGATAGAGGCAAAGGAATTAATATATTTTACCCTGCGGAAGGCAAAATTCTTTGATCGTTTTCAGGCACAACTCAATGAACGGTCGTTTAAAGTCGTTAACAGGATGTTTAATGAAGGCCCGGCTGGTTTTGAAGGTGCGATGACTGCGATGAAATATATGGCTATCACCAAAACCTCCAAAGCCACAGCGACCCGCGATTTACAATACCTGCAAGAAATTGGCGCATTTAAACAAGAAGGCGCAGGGCGATCAGTGAGGTACCAATTAAACTTAAATTATTAATGCTATAGGTAAACGAAGGATTTTCAGCTAATTGCTTTGGCCGTTATTCTTTAAAACTGCTTTTTGCCAGAAGTCTGCAGAGATACTTACAAGACCCTCCTCAAGATTTTTCAGCTGCAGGTTAAGCTTATCGACAGCCTGCCTTTCTTCCTTCATTTGATCTTTGAATAAGTCGCGCGCCAACATACTATCATGCCATTGACCCAGCTGATCCTGAACCTGATCCAGGTAAGGAAGGTTGAGTTTCAATTTACCTTTCATGCTTTTATCGGCAATCTTCTGGTTGTACAACAAATTTTTGAGCCGCTTCCGACAATCATGCATATGATCATTAAATTCCCGTTTGGCAAATGCAAGCACTACCCTATCTAGTTCTGCCTCGTAAAAATCCGCAATTTCCGAATTGCCAATACTGCTCAGCTCACCTTTGATCTTGAGGAGCGTCTTTTCAAGGATCATTTCGTATTTCTTGCCGTTTTTTTTAAACCTCCCCATTTCTTTAAACATGAGGTCGGTTTGCGCCTTGTGGAATGCGGGTTCTTTAACCTGGAACTGATCTGCAAGCTGAAGGTGGATATAGCTATCCCGGATGATACCTGCATGTCTAAAGATCTTTTTTACCGGGCCGAAAAGCTTTAACAGCTTTTTGTTTTTCTTGTTGATGGTATACAGGACCAACAATGATTTAATCTTTTTGACTTGTACACGAAATTGGTGCAGCTGCTCGGGATTTTCAGTTTTTAAATAGGACTTTAATGCAGGCTTTAATTGCTTCCAATTTTTCTCTAAAAGCCTTATTTCTGCTCCAGCTTTCATCAGTGAATCATTAACCTCGCTTTATCTACATTCAGGGACATAATTTGTTTTGACACGAGCCAAATTTGTTAGGGATGAAGACGAAAACAACCGACAAAGTCAAGGTCTCTTAGGTTAATTGCTTAAAGTATGTCTTACGATGTTTAATTGTGCAGACAATATTTATCTTTGCGAAAATTAAATCAAAAGTAGGATGAAAAGAATTGTTACCATGTTATCAATCGCGCTTGGGCTAATGAGCACCACTGCGATTGCACAGACTACATTAAAGGAATTAAAAGCTGGAAATATTTTCTATGTAAGTATTCCAAACTATATGAGTAGAACCACTGGGTTGAATTCATCTTCTACCATACAGTACAAAAGTGCTGTCAAAGACGTATATGGATTTGTAATCGAGGATCCTAAGGAAGATCTTGTACTAGCGGATCTCCAATTTTCATCTATCAACGAATTTTATGAACGTTTCATCGCTGACTTTTTAAAGAACGAAGGTAAAAGGCAGGTCTCAAAGCCAGTCTATCAACAAAAAGGCGGAATTAACTTTGCAGAATGTGATTTCACTTATTATGACAAGGATGTAGAAGGTGAAATCTATTACCTTGTTGGGATTGTTGAAACGAAAGTTTCTTTTTACAAAGTCCTGTCTTGGACAACAGCTGCTAACAAAGATAAATATAAAGCAGATTTTCAAAAGATATTATACAGCCTGAAGGATTAAGTGGCTTAGTGCATATCGTTCAGCTTTTTATCCCATTTGGTCAAGTGCCAGCTAAGTGCTGATGACATTATAGTGAAAGCACCATGAATGCACCATGAGTACAGGGTCAGTCCACGTTTCTTCGGCAAAACGTAGATTCACTGTGGACTCATGGTGGACTCACTGTGGACTCAACATAAGCCGTCGC
>NZ_JBBHKC010000012.1:0-110295 GCF_037482985.1 Pedobacter immunditicola
AAATGATACAGGCTCTATTTAAAATATATTGAAATGAAACCATCATAAGCTTGCAGCTTACAAATAGCAATCAATAAATCTATGCTTTTACTAAGCTTAGCGCTGAAGCCATTTTCTGGCGTTCACAAATGCTGCAATCCAAGGTGTAACTTCGTCTTGACGGCCATCGGGATAATGAGCCCAGTTCCATTGGAAAATTGAACGTTCAATATGTGGCATCATCACCAGGTGCCTGCCGGTTGCATCACACATCATGGCTGTATTGTAATCAGAACCGTTAGGATTGGCAGGGTAACTCTCGTAACCATATTTCGCCACGATATTATATTTCTCTTCTGCATAAGGCAGTTGGAATTTCCCCTCACCATGTGAAATCCAAACCCCCAAAGTAGTACCTGCAAGGTCAGCAAGCATTACAGAATTGTTCTCCTGGATGGTTAAAGAAGTAAAGCCACTCTCATGTTTCTGACTATCGTTATGCAGCATTTTAGGTTTTTCTTCATGATCCTTATTGATCAGGCCTAACTCTACAAATAACTGGCAGCCATTACAAACACCAACTGAAAGTGTGTCTTCTCGTTCAAAGAAATTCTCTAAGGCGAGCTTCGCTTTTTCATTATAAAGGAAGGCACCAGCCCAGCCTTTTGCAGAACCTAAAACATCAGAATTGGAGAAACCACCAACAGCACCAATGAACTGAATATCTTCCAAAGTTTCCCTGCCGGAGATTAAATCTGTCATGTGCACATCCTTCACATCAAAACCAGCAAGGTACATCGCATTGGCCAGCTCTCTTTCAGAGTTACTGCCTTTTTCGCGAATAACAGCTGCTTTTGGTCTTGGCAGCGCAGCATCAATCACTGGTTTCTTACCATCAAAATCTGCCGGGAAGTTGTAATTTAATACATGGTTTTTATAATTATCAAAACGTTCCTTCGCTTTTACCGCGCCGCTTTGTTTCTGATCGAGCAGGTATGAAGTTTTAAACCATACATCTCTCAAATGATCAATATCAAAACTCCAGTTACCAGTTGCATCCTTAACCGTTAAGGTCCGGTTTTCTGTAACTTCCCCAATTTTGTTAAAGGTAATTCCATTCGCTTTCAGTACAGCTTCAGCCGTCTCTTCGGCCTGGAATACAACACCAATATTTTCGGCAAACAATTTGGAAATGATATCCTGATCACCCAAGGAAGATAAATCAATAGCAGCACCGAGATCCCTGTCCGCAAAGCATAATTCAAGCAAGGTGGTAATTAAACCGCCACTGCCAATATCATGACCAGCCTGAATATTTCCAGCTTTAATTAATTGCTGTAAAGTGTTGAATGTATTTTTAAACTGATCGGCGTTTAAAATATCCGGCGTTTCATCGCCAATCTTATTTAAGATCTGCGCAAATGAAGATCCGCCAAGTTTAAACTGGTCAGCAGACAAATTAATATAATAGATCGAGCCGCCTTTTTTGTTAAGTACAGGCTCTATCACTTTATTGATATCATCACAATGGCCTGCGGCAGATATAATCACCGTTCCGGGAGAGATCACCTCCTCATCTTTATATTTTTGTTTCATTGACAGGGAGTCTTTCCCTGTTGGAATATTAATACCCAAATGAATGGCAAAGTCTGAACAAGCTTTTACAGCTGCATATAAACGAGCATCTTCCCCTTCGTTTTTGCAGGCCCACATCCAGTTGGCAGAAAGAGAAACACTTTCTAATCCATCTTTTAACGGAGCCCATACCAGGTTGGACAATGACTCTGCAATTGCATTTCGACTGCCCGCAGCAGGATCAATCAAAGCCGATATCGGCGCATGGCCAATAGCCGTAGCGATACCATCTTTACCCTGGTAATCTAAAGCCATTACCCCGCAGTTGTTTAATGGTAACTGCAGCGGACCAGCACATTGCTGTTTTGCCACCTTTCCACCCACACAACGGTCAACTTTATTGGTCAGCCAATCTTTACTGGCTACAGCTTCTAATTGAAGAAGTTGCTCCAGGTAAGTATCAATTTTTGAAACATCATAAGTTACTGGTGTATATTTTCTTTCCACCGTACGATCATGCATTACCACCTTCGGAGAACTGCCAAACATGTCTTCCATTTTCATGTCCATCGGTTTAGCACCCGTCGTAGCAGATTCAAAAGTAAACCGGTGGTCGTTGGTAACTTCCCCAACTGTATACATGGGTGCCCGTTCTCTGTCGGCAATTTTTTGAAGTGTCGCCGCATCAGCCGCAGCAATCACCAGTCCCATACGTTCCTGTGATTCGTTACCGATAATTTCTTTCGCAGAAAGTGTAGGATCACCAACAGGAAGCTTGTCAAGATCAATCTTGCCGCCTGTTTCTTCAACCAATTCCGAAAGGCAGTTCAAGTGCCCGCCAGCCCCATGATCATGAATAGAAACGATGGAGTTGTGTTCACTCTCCACCATACCGCGAACGGCATTGGCCACTCTTTTTTGCATTTCAGGATTAGAACGCTGAATGGCATTCAGCTCAATGCCGGTACCCATGGCACCAGTATCAGCAGAAGAAACAGCAGCACCGCCCATCCCTATTCTATAGTTTTCACCGCCAAGTACTACAATTTTATCATTCAGCGCAGGTTTCGCTTTTTTGGCCTGGCTTGCTTTTCCGTAACCAACACCACCCGCCTGCATAATCACCTTATCATAGCCCAGTTTCCTGGACTCTTCTGTATGTTCAAAAGTAAGTACGGAACCGGTGATTAGTGGTTGTCCGAATTTGTTTCCAAAATCAGAAGCACCGTTAGATGCTTTGATTAAGATATCTACTGGCGTTTGGTAAAGCCAGCTTCTTTCGTCCATTGCTTTTTCCCATGGGCGGTCTTCTGCCAGGCGTGAGAATGAAGTCATATAAACTGCTGTTCCGGCAAGAGGCAAAGAGCCCTGACCACCAGCTAGCCTGTCTCTGATCTCCCCACCGGATCCTGTCGCCGCACCATTGAAGGGCTCTACCGTAGTCGGGAAGTTATGTGTCTCCGCTTTCAGCGTAATCACTGAATCGAAGTCTTTAATCTCGTAATAATCAGGCACATCTGCACGTTTAGGAGCAAATTGTTGCACTGTTGGACCTTTAACAAAGGCTACGTTATCTTTATAGGCAGAAACGATACCATTAGGATTTGTTTCTGAAGTTTTACGGATCAGTTTGAACAGTGATGATGGCTGTTCTACCCCGTCAATAACAAATTTGCCATTGAATATTTTGTGGCGGCAATGTTCTGAGTTAACCTGTGAGAAGCCAAACACCTCAGAATCCGTTAACTGCCGGCCTAATCTTTCGGATAGGTCATTTAAATAGGTTACCTCTTCCTCACTAAGCGATAAACCTTCCTGTTGATTAAAAGCCGCTATATCGTCGATAGCTAAAATTGCTTCCGGTTGCAGGCTAATGGTAAACAGTTCCTGATTCAGTTCGGGGTATTTTTGAGACAACATCGGGTCGAAGCCGGTATAATCAGCTTCGGTATTTTTAAATTCCTCGATTCTCACAATACCATGAAAGTCCATGTTTTGGGTAATCTCCACTGCATTTGTACTCCATGGGGTAACCATGGTTGCCCGCGGACCAATAAAGTAGCCTGTTAAGACAATGTCTTGTTTCAATCGGGCACCGCCAAATAGCCAGGTCAATTTAGAAATATCTGATGAAGTGAGCGTTCGTTCTAATTGTACAGCAAAAACAGTATCGCGTTCGTTGGAAAAGAAATAAATCATGGTTCTATTTTATGGCGCAAAGTTAATCAAAAACCTAAGCAGTCCCTAAAAAGGTGTGATAATTAGCGTGTATTCTTCCTTGACTTTAAAGTATGACATTAATTTGCATAAAGCAATTAAATCCTTTAACTTCAATTATTAAATAAAACACCATGAAGAAATTATTTGGCTTATCCATTGCGGTCTTATTAGGGCTGAATGTAAACGCACAACACAAGCTGGTTAAAATCTGGGAAACAGATAGCATCATCAATATGCCCGAATCAGTTTTGCACGACGCTAAGGCCAATGTGCTTTATGTAGCTATCATGGGCAATAGTGCTGATGCTAAAGACAGCATTGGCGGTATTGGCATATTTGAAACAAATGGTAAGGTAAAAAATATGGATTGGGTTACAGGACTTAATTCACCTAAAGGAATGGCCATTGTGGGCGACAAGTTGTACATCGCAGATATTAGTGATATTGTGGTTGTTGACATTCCGAAAGCCAAAGTTGAGCAAAGGATCCCTGTGGAAGGCGCTGTATTTTTAAATGATGTTACGGCATCGGATAAAGGGATCGTGTATGTTTCTGACTCGAGAACCAAACGGATACACCAGCTTGCTGACAATAAAGTAAGTGTTTACCTGGAGAATATTGACGGGGTAAATGGCTTAAAATCAGTTGGTGAGGTATTGTATATTGCGGGCGGTGGCAAAGGTATGCTTAAGGCTGATGCTAAAAAGAATTTAACTAAAATGGCTAACGTGCCTCAGGGTGGCGATGGCATAGAGCCTGTTGGTAACGGGGATTTTATTTATTCCAGCTGGCCTGGCTATGTTTATTATGTATATGCCGATGGGAGAAATGAGCTGTTGTTAGACACCCATCTGGAAAAAATTAACACGGCCGATATTGGTTATGATCCTGTGAAACGTATTGTTTATATCCCAACGTTTTTCAAGAAAAGTGTCATGGCTTACCAGCTTAAATGAGCTCAATAGTGAAACAGAAAACCCCTTATATCAGCGCTGACATAAGGGGTTTTTTAATGCTTTCAGTTTTAATAGCTCATCAAATTGCAATTGGTTTTGGTGAATATGATGGCCCTTTAAATTGTTTCTTTTAACCTGATCAGGGCTTCAATGTAATAATAGTCCGCATAGGAAATGGCAACATCCACTTCCGATTTTGCAGGTAAATGACCTACACTTTGTTTTAAAATAAAACCACCAAAGGTTCCCGGCTTGGCCTTGTATTGATCAGCATTCAAATTAAACAAGATTTCTTTTGCCGTTTGCAGGTATTTTTTTGAGGCTTCCGAGCTTGCATATTTCGCTAGTTCCAGCCATGCAGAAGCCATGATTGTTGCTGCTGATACATCCCTTGATGCATCCGGGATGTTTGGTGCATTAAAATCCCAGTAAGCGATTTTGTCTTCCGGGAAGTTCGGGTGGTTTAAGATATACTCAGAAATTCTATTGGCTTGGTCAAGGTATTTTTGATCCTTAGTTGCACGGTACATTACCGTATAGCCATATAAACCCCATGCCTGTCCCCTCGCCCATGCAGATCCATCAGCAAAACCCTGGGCAGTATGTTTTTTTTGAATAACGCCGGGTTGGTCCTTATGATAGTTGACAACATGATAGGAACTGTTGTCGGACCTGAAATGATGTTTAGTGGTGTTGTCGGCATGCGTCACTGCAATTTTATAATAGCTGGAATCACCGGTTACCTCGGTAGCCCAAAAAAGAAGCTCCAGGTTCATCATATTATCAATAATGACCAGGTAATCAGCAGGATTTTTTGAATTCCACGATTTAATAACACCCAGTTTAGGATCAAAGCGTGTACTCAGCGATTTCGCACTATTCAACAAAATTTGTTTGTACGAATCTTTAGGCTCCATGCGATTTGCATTTCCAAAGCTACAGAACATCATAAAACCCAGGTCATGTGTGTCTTTATTGAACTGCTCTTTCTCCAGCTCCTTCAGCATACGGTCGGCCTCAGTTTTAAGTGCGGGGTCTTTGGTCTGTTCATAGAGATACAATAAAGAACCGGGGTAAAAGCCACTGCACCACCATTCAGAATTACTGGTGGCAAGAGAATCATTTTTCGGAAAATAAGCTTTAGGAAATTCACCGGGTTTAAGCTGGGTCATCAATAACTGGTATTGTTTGGCGCCATCCCTCAATTCCTGGTTTACCATTTTTTTCAGGTCAGCATCCTTTAAAGTCTTTTGCTGTGCACAGGATAACAGGATCACTGGCAAGATGAGTAAAATGAGTTGTAGTTTAGGTTTGAACATCTTGTTGAAATTCTAAAAGGTGAATGATAAAAACCTCCTTTAAAAGTTTTTAAAGGAGGCTATACTATTTAATATGGTAAAACCCCTTAATAACCAGGATTTTGAGCCAGCTCAGCATTTATACCAATATGAAACTGCGGGATTGGATATAAATTATGGTGTTCCTTTACGTTAGGTGTTCCCTTGGCACTTAGAGTTGACACCAGTTTACCGGTACGTACCAGGTCAAACCACCTGCTGCCTTCAAATGCAAGTTCCAGTCGGCGTTCCTGTAAGATAGCCTCACGAAGTTGGTTTTGGTTTAAGTTTTCGAGAAGCGGAAGTCCGGCACGCTGCCTGATGCTGTTTACCGCATTATAGGCAGGGTTACCATTCACTGGCGCATTTACTTCATTATAAGCTTCAGCATAAGTAAGGACAACTTCTGCATAACGCATTAACGGAAAGTTGTTATCACTCTGGTTCTCTGTCGTTGCATCAGCATCGATCCATTTATTTACGTAGTATTTTTTGTCTGTCCCCAAGGTGAAAAACACGGATTTACGTTTATCAGCAGCCGTGTAACTGTCATAAACTTCCGGTGTAGGCTGGAAAGAACCAAAGCCCCTGCCCGCCACGCTATTGTTCTCCTGGGCCATGAAGGCAATCATGTTTCCGCCCTGGCCACCGGGACCACTTACAAACTGTGCATCAAAAATGGCTTCTTTTCCAAATTCGTTCTTAATGTCATACACATCCAGGTAGTTATCCCAGAGTCCATAACCAGCGCCAGCTAAATTCATGACCTCATTTGCTTTATCAGCAGCCAGTTTGTAGTCTTTTAAGGTCAGGTATACACTGGCCAGAAAAGATTTTGCAGCGCCACTGGTAGCCCTGCCACGATCAGCACCGGTATATGCGGGCGGCAAAATAGCTTCCGCATCTTCTAAGTCAGCAATGATTTGAATATAGACTTCGGCCTTAGGGTTACGTTTTGGAAATGTTAACTGATCCAAAGAGCTCACTTCCTCGGTAACAATAGGAAGGTCTCCAAACAACCTCACCAGGTGGAAATAATAAAATGCCCTTAGAAATTTAGCTTCTCCAACCAGCCTGCTTTTTAGTGCCTCATCCATGGTGATGTTAGGGATTTTGTTGATCGCCGTATTCGCTCTGGTGATACCGATATAAAAATTATCCCAGGTTTCGCGCACAATACCATTCAATGGTGTATGCACATACGTATCAAGTTCGATACGTGGGGCACTGTTATTCAATGGAAACATATTATCTGTGGTGATCTCCCCAAGGATGACATAATTTCGTGTAATAAACCCGTTTAAACGAACCGGTGAATAAGTGGCGCTAAGAGCAGCGATGGCATCGGCCCTGGTTTCATAAAAATTTACAGGTGATATGAAGGAATCAGGACTTTCATCAAGCTTTTTACAGGAAGTAACCCATAACAGATTCAGGAGCAATATATATTTTAATATTTTCATCGTTATTTAGTTTGTTTTTAATGGTGATGAAGCTATCATAAGCTTATTCATTGCTGTTTATAAGCTGCAATCTTATGATGGTTTCGTGTTTACAAATTTAAAGACCAATATTAAGACCGACCAGAAACATCTTTGCAGAAGGGTAACTGCCATAATCAGTACCCTGACTCAGGTTATCCTGCGCATAACGGCTAACTTCAGGATCATAACCAGAATAATCAGTCTTCGTTAGCAGATTCTGACCGCTGATATAGATTTTGGCATTCGTTAATTTCACCTTTCTCAAAAGCTCCGGACTAAAGTTATAACCCAGCTGAACATTCTTTAAGCGAATGTAAGATCCGTCTTCCACTTGTCTGCTGGTTACCTGGTAAGGTGCACCTGCAGAACTCGCCCGTGGAATGGTGTTGCTTGGATTAGTTGCACTCCACCTATCGAGTACGGCAGTAGATTGGTTATGGATGCCGGTAAGTGATTCGAGTTCAAATTTATTCAAATTAAGAATGCTGTTCCCTTCAACACCTTGTATAAACACGGCCAGGTCAAATCCTTTAAAGGAGAAATTATTGGTAAAACCAAAAGAATAATCAGGTTGCGCATGACCAAGGATTACACGGTCTGAGGAATTGATCACCCCATCACCGGTGATGTCCTGATACCTCCGTTCGCCCGGTTTAGCCGTTTTCTGAGCCGAAGCAGCAACTTCTGCAGCGTTTTGGAAAATACCATCCGTTACAAGCCCATAAAACACACCGATTGGCTGTCCTACCCGCAGGATACCAGAGTTCACTAACTGTAAGTGACCACTCGCCCCACCAGATGGAATATCACCAGTAACAGCACCTAAATCTAATATCTCGTTTCGGTTATAGGAAATATTAAAGTTGGTATTCCATTGAAAAGCGCCGTTTAAATTCACTGTATTAAGAGAAAATTCAATACCCTCATTTTTAACTTTTCCAATGTTTTGAAGAGAAGTAGAGAAGCCAGAGGTAATTGGCAAGGAAACATTGTATAACAAGTCCTTGGTTTTCTTTTGGTACCAATCAGCTGTGATCGAGATCCGGTTTTTCAATAAGCCCAGATCCAGACCAAGATTTACTTGTGCGGTGGTTTCCCATCTCAGATTAGGATTTGCTATACGGCTTGGTGCATAACCGATATTGATGACATTTCCAAAATTATAGGCTACAGTTGATAAAGCACCTAAGGACTGGTATTGGCCAATCTCCTGGTTACCTGTAACACCATAACTAGCTCTGATCTTTAAATCGCTGATGGATTTCACCTCACTTAAGAACTTTTCATTCGATAAACGCCATGCGAAAGATCCCGATGGAAAGAAGGAGAATTTGTTGTCTTCTCCGAATCGTGAAGAACCATCAAACCTACCAGATAAAGTAAATAAATACTTGTTACTCAAGTCATAATTGATACGACCTAAATAGGAACGTAAACTCCAGTCGTAAGATCCGGATCCACTAGTATTGGTTTGTTGGGCAGCACCTAAATCATTATACGTTAAAATATCACTGGCAAAATTCTGTCCACTGGCACTTACATTTTCATAATCAGCATTTTGAAAAGTATAACCTACCAATACATTGAAACTATGCTTATCTACCACTTTTTTATAATTCAGGGTATTCTCGTTCAACCATTCAAAATACCTTGAAGTAGATACCTCTGCCCGGCCATTATTTGCCATACCGGCATAAACTGTTCTTGGTAAATAGAAATTCAATTTGTTATAGGCCATGTTGGAACCAAACATGGTTTTAAAACTCAAACCTTCAATAATCTGATACTCACCAGATACATTTCCCAGCAAACGTGTCCTCATATCAATATTCGTACGTTCATTGGCCAGGGCCAGTGGGTTGCTGATTAAAATTGCACCCGGACGGTTGTTCATTGTATAGTCACCCTGATCATCATAAACAGGGATTGTTGGAGAAAACATTAGACCTGCATAAACGACACCAGCGCCACTGCCACCATCACCATCGGTAGCAACAGAATTAGCTTTGCTATTGGTGACGGTCAGGCTCGTGCTTAATTTAAACCGCTCAGAGATTTGCTGATCTAAGTTCAGGCGTACGGAACCACGGTTGAAACCGGAATTAGAGATGATACCAGCCTGGTCAAAATAATTCCCTGCTACCGCATACCTGGATTTATCAGTTCCTCCCGAGAAAGTCAACTGGTAGTTTTGAGTAGGTGCATCATTGTAGATTTCATCCTGCCAATCGGTGCCAGTGCCCAGCGCAGTTAGTTGTGCATCAGTATAGGTTAAAGCTCTTGGAAAGCCAGGTCTTCCAATATTGTCCTGATTGACATTGGAAATCCCTTCATTAATCAAGGTGGCTAATTGAGACGCATTTAAAAGATCCAGTTTTTTAAGCAGTGACTGCGTGCCATAATAACTTTCAAACAAGATGTTGTTGGTGCCGGCCTTACCCCTTTTTGTAGTGATGATAATTACACCATTTGCCCCTCTGGAACCATATATAGCCGTAGCAGATGCATCTTTCAGGATCTCCATGGTTTCGATATCATTAGGATTGATGCTGGGTCCATTTTCGTTGTAAAGAGGGTAACCATCAATAACATACAAGGGCTCGTTGCCACCCTGGATGGAATTACCACCACGGATCCTGATGTTCATGCCTCCACCGGGGGCGTTTGAAGATTGTGAAACCCTGACACCCGCAGCCCTTCCCTGTATGGCCTGGGAAAGTGAAGCAGCGGGGGTTGCTTTTATGTCTTTTGAACTGATGGATGAAACAGAACCTGTGACATCACTCTTACGAACAGAACCATAACCAATCACCACAATCTCATTTAATTCGGTATCCTCCGGGTTCAGGGTTACGTTGACGAGCTGGCGGTTGTTCACCGCTTCTTCTTTAGCTGAAAAACCAACACTCTGGAAAATCAAGGTTCCATTAGCAGGAATGGAGATGACGAACGCACCATTTGAAGTGGTGCTGGTACCTGTATTTGTACCCTTTAATTTCACAGATACACCTGGAATTGGTCCACCCTGGTTGTCTCTAACAATACCGTTTACCTGAATATTTTGTCCATATACGGCCATAAAATTCGTCAACAGGATCGCGATTAGTAATGTAATGTTTTTTTTCATACGCTTAAATTTGGTTTTTTCCTTTTCTGGTTAAAAAAGGTTAGTGTTTAGTTTTGAAAAGACACGAGAATGCATTCATATCTATATTGGCATTGTGTGAGGGGGCCCTCATCCAATAAAAGTAACAGGTTTATTATGGTGAATAATATTTGGTTATGCCAATATATTGATATGGATTGAATATTTCTTTAAAACAATATGTTTAATAGCGCAATCGTTTGCGCTAAAATTGTGGAAATAAATACCGCAAAACAATCAAGTCTAGATTCAACGTTTCATACGTAAAAACTTCATAGCGAGCCAGATGGCTTCCTCATGAAATAAATTGCACCAGCCAATCAAACAAAGTCTATCGTTGGGAGGTTTAGATAAGAGATTTATATATTAATTTAACTATCGGATATGCAAGATTGGCTTAGGACATTATTAGCGGGCGCTGCAGCCTGGAAGTGGGGCGGTGGTTGTTTTGGAACGATCTTAGTCTTTGTAATCGTTTACTTTGTTTTAGGACAAACAGGGTGTTAGTGTAGAATGAACAACAGGTTGATTAGGCAGTAGCAGGCTTTGATCAACCTGCACTGTCATAAGCGGTTTTTATCCATTTAAGCACTTCTTCGTCAATATCGTTAAGATCAGCGATTTTAATGATATGGGAACACATGGAATTGCTGGTGTTTACCGCTTCTAGTTTACCCGTTGCAGGCTGCCCTTTAAGGTTAATTCCTATTTCAAATCGGATTTTAGAGGCAGGTTGAAGTATGGCGAACTGCTTTTTCCGTCTCAAACTCACATAAGCATTTTTAGGGGCAATTTCGATATCACCACCAAACTGTTGAATTACAGCTAACAGGTGATCATAAACGGGCTTAAAATGCGCTTTGCCCTTGTACTGTTTTGCAATTAAGTCGTCCTGGTTTTCAGCAGAACCGGCATCAGTTCCTCTGGCCTTGAGTGCTATAAAATTAGCAAAGCCATGAGTCAGTAAATGTTGTTCTTTTAAGAACTTCATGATTTCACCATGTTTGGCAAATTGCTCCTCATTGACAATCGCAATCCATTCCTCCAATGTCTTCCCAGTGTTTTTTTGAAGGTTCTCGATCATAGTTTGTGTAGCCTTATCCATAGTTATAATTATCTAATGATATCCGTGTCAATTGGAATGTAACCTAAATGCCGGCTCATCGGCAAAATCTGGCCTTTATGATGAAATTCATGTGTAATCACATGAGTAAACAATTTAAAAGGTTCAATAGGTTCTTCAAGTCCGTTTATTTCAATAGCGATCTTCTGGAACAATGATTCTTGATATTGTTCCAGAAACTCAAATATATAGGAATTAACCCGATCAAAAAGTAGCTTGATTTCTTCCATAGTATTTATAGAATGGTAAAGAGTATAAGCAATATTCTTGTTCAATATTTTATTGATGATCCAAAACTCGTAGGTATTAGCGATATGAACAAATAGATTTCTAATGCTGCCACCTCTCCCAAAAGAATGATTTTCAAATAATAAGTCAGCAGAAGAAATGGTATTACAATATTCAATAAGCACATTTCTTGAATCCAATACCAAATGATACTGTGCCAACATTATTTGATTGTCCATATGATCAAACCCCTTTATTGTTAAGCTACAACACGAAGGTCGATTTTTATATTTGTAATTCCCTTCCGTATTAAGAGAATGGGGAAGAAAATTCAATTAAATTTGCTGCATGGGAAATGGCGGTTCTTCTGATACAATTTTTGATAAGGTTTTATCTTTTATAGATTATACCAATCAGCATATCTTTCTGACAGGGAAAGCTGGTACGGGGAAAACTACTTTGCTTAAAAGGGTGAAAGAAACCAGTTCAAAGAAAATGGTGGTGGTAGCTCCCACGGGTGTAGCGGCAATGAATGCGAAAGGAACCACTATCAATTCTTTTTTTCAGTTGCCGCCGGGTTCATTCTTTCCCGGAGACATCAGTTTTGAGAACCTGCAATCAGGCATTCTATCCATTCAATCTGTAGTTTCAAATTTAAGCTATAGCAAAGATAAGATAAACCTTTTTAATGAGTTGGAACTTCTTATCATTGACGAGGTATCCATGGTACGCTGCGATTTACTGGATGTGATAGACGCCATCCTTCGATCAGTAAGAAAAAATAATGCAGCATTTGGTGGTGTGCAGTTGTTACTTATAGGAGATCTTTATCAATTGCCCCCTGTAACTAAAAGAGAAGACTGGTCATTTCTAAATAAAGCCTATGCCTCCCCTTACTTCTTTGAAGCCTTTGTGGTCCGTAGAACCCCCGTACTACAGATAGAACTTACCACGGTATTCCGGCAAACGGAACCTGAATTCATTAATATATTAAATGATATCAGGAACAACCAGATCAATGAAGAAGGATTAGCCTTATTAAATCAAAGGTATGACCCCTTGTTCAGTGCATCAGCTGAATGGAATCCGATCATCATCACCTCGCATAATGCCGAAGCAAACACCGTCAATAAAGAAAAACTGGATGAGCTTTCAGGAACTGAATTTACTTTTGAAGCAGAAGTAAGCGGAGAATTCAAGGACCTCAGCATCCAGGCAGAGCAAAGCCTGAAACTGAAGGAAGGTGCCCAGGTGATGTTCATTAAGAACGATACCGGTGAGGACCGAAAATTCTATAACGGCAAAATAGGGATAGTAAAATCGATTGCAGCGGAAGGTATTTATATTTCCTTTCCACAGGAGGACGACTTGCTGCTGGAAAAAACTTCCTGGCAGTCATTTGAATACAAAACAGATCCTGAGCAGGAAATCGTGCAGCAACAGGTGGGTGAATTGTTTCAATATCCAATCAAACTAGCTTGGGCAGTAACCATCCATAAAAGTCAGGGCCTGACCTTTGATAAGGCTATAATTGATGCCGGCAAATCATTTGCCGCAGGGCAGGTGTATGTTGCTTTAAGTCGCGTGAGAACGCTTAATGGGTTAATATTAAAATCTAAAATTGGCACGGATAGTTTAAGGTCAAACCCTGAAGTGATCAACTTCATGAAGCCTGTAAAAGTGGATGAACTGGATGATATCCTGGTCACAGAACAGGAAAAGATGATTCTACGACTCGTGTTAGATAACTTTTCCTTCAGCCAATTCCTCATCGGACTAGAAACGGTCACATCAACACCTGAAGTGGTTAAAGCCGACCTCCCTGAATTTAAAACCTTAGTGGCTCAACTTCATAAATCAATTGACCAACTGATCACTTTGTCAGATCGTTTTCAGCTACAAGTGCAACAACTTCATCAAAAGATCGGGTTTAACGATCAGCAAGCATTACAGAACAGAATAGAATCGGCAGTAGCTTATTTCGGTAGAGAAATCACAGCTCAACTGATCAACCCTGTTAATAAAAACATCAGGGTGAAAGCAAAAAACAAGCTTCAGCAGCAAATCCAGCACTTGCTGCAAAAGTACAGACTGCAGATTGAAAACAGGATCGCCATGATGCATATGGCATCGGGGTTGTTAAAGGAGCCTGTGAAACAAGAAGATTATATCAATTGGATAAATAAACACAAGTCTCAGCTCATCACAAAGCCAGGCACCTCCTCAGGAACCCAACCTGTAGTTACGTTAGAATTATTTTAACCTTATGGTGGCTATCCGCCATCAGAGGTTGCTTTATTTTGTTTTTTGCCATCCATAAACTTTTCCAGTAGATCAGGAATTTTCTCAAATGCGGCACCCAAACCTTTGCTTGAGCCTGTGGGGATAAAGGAAATTTGATCGGCACGGGTAACAAGGAATCCAATAGGTGTTACCCCAAGGCCTCCTGCTCCGCCAATACCACCACCTTCTCCCTTGCCTTTAGGCTGCTCTCCATGGCCTTCGCCACCACCATAGCCCATTCCAATTCCAAATTTTATAACGGGAACACAAGTGAATTCTCCCAATTGAAATTGTTGTCCGATAACGGTTTCTGTTTTTGCTTCTTTTGTTAAAAAATCAGTAAGCTGTTTTACTGTTTCTTCATAATTCATTGCCATAACAATAGATTTTAAAATTAACAAATTTTCACCTGATCAACGCGTATATGATTTTCCATGGTGCATTCCTGACCGTTATGACCAGGTAATTATCATCCTTGAAATTAACGAATAAATGATTTCTAAAAGGTTGAATAAAGCTTAATGGATATAATAGGGCGTTTTTTATAACATCATCGCTGTCTATAGCGATTTGTAATTGTGTAATCCGGAAAGTCTTCAGCAGTTTTAGAAAGCTAATTCTATGAAAGTTCCACTGGGTAGATTTACGCCTGACGTTTGCTTTGGACTTTTTATTTCTTCCTTCAAAAATCATATGCCAAAGTGACCATTTCTTTTTAAAAATGAATACCCTGATCATTAACCACCATTCGCCATCTTCAAACACCACCGACGCTTTTCCAATGCTAATCAAACGGAAAGTAACTGATGGAATTCTTGTGTCAATATTCAGTTCCAGCGTTGAAAATAAAAACCAGGCAGTGATCAGTACAATCAATAAGAAGATAATGATCCATGCCATAGCTTAAATTATATTAAAGAACTAAACAACATTTTTCATAATTAAATGTTTTCGAAAGTATATAATTTGTATTTTAACAAGGATGAAGCTATCCTAACCGTTTGTGAGCTACAAGTTTACGATGTTATCATTGAGTAGGCACCAAAGAATTACCCCCCCAACAATATTAATCAAGTTATAATCATTTAAACAGCATTACCAGTTACAACAGGGCCGCTGCTGAATAAAATTAACCTCAAAATTATGTTTATAGGACATTTTGCATTCGGATTAGCTGCTAAAAAAGCAGCGCCAAGTTTATCGTTGGGCACTCTTTTCCTCTCGGTACAGTTGTTGGATTTATTGTGGCCGACATTTCTTCTTCTAGGAATGGAGAAAGTAGAAATATCCCCTGGAATAACCGCTGCTACACCGCTAAACTTTACCAGCTACCCAATTTCACACAGCCTTATCATGGCGCTGGTTTGGGGCATCCTTGCTGGCGGAATCTATTATCTTGTAAAGAGAAATTTGCAGGTTGCTGTGGTCATTTTCGCCTGTGTGATCAGTCATTGGTTCCTTGATCTTTTAATGCACAGGCCAGATTTACCCCTTGTACCCGGAAGTGCTGTAAAAGTTGGATTGGGCTTATGGAATTCCATTCCGGGAACTTTAATTCTGGAATTAACCCTGTTTTTCACAGGTATCTATCTCTATCTGACCACTACCAAAGCACTAAACAAAGCCGGAAACTACGCTTTCTGGTCATTAATCATCTTCCTGTTTATCATTTACATCAGCAATATATTTGGCCCCCCTCCACCATCTGTTCCGGCCCTGGCCTGGGTAGGCGAATCACAATGGTTGATCATCATCTGGGCTTATTGGGCCGACAAAAACAGATCCCCAATAAATTACGAATTAAAACCATCATAGGTTAATCAATCATATCTACCTGGGTGTAAATCATTTGAGTTGCTACCGGAGCATCTGCTGGGTAAGTGATGTAATTAAGTGATAATTTAGACCCCCTGACATCGAATGTTGCTTTATCGAAAAGCGTATAATTAACGGAGGTTTTCCCCTCCGTTTGTGCGTTTAATTTTTCAACCACTTCTGAAATATTTACAAAAAGACTGTCACCTTTAATAGAAAACTCTCCATTTTGCGTCATAGAATGATTCGAAGAATCAGCATAAGTGAGGATCATGGAAAATTTTTGACCGGGGCCAAACTTTAACCTACTTCCATAACCTTGATTCTGCGTAAGTTCCCATATCCCGTTAAGCGGATCAACATTTTTATCCTTTTTGCAGGATAAAAGTATAACAGACAGCAGCATCAACACTTTACCAAAACTAAAAATTTTCATAGTCATATAACTTGTTTTTAATGGTAATGAAGCGATCATTAGCTTATTCAATGTGGTTTGTAACAGCAAGCTAATGATGGTTTCGTCTTCCTAATATTAATATTTGTTTTTGATGGTATAAACTCCTTGCACAGTCTAAACGCTACAATAATTAAAATTAAGTTTATTTAACGCTATAATTAACCCCTAAACAACGGGTTTTTTAATGAATCCCGTAAAACAAGCTTTGCTAAAAAATGTTTAATTTTAATAGTTAAGTCTTTATACAGGCCCATGATTAGGTTAATCAAGCACATCCCAAACAGAAAAATCAGCCTTAAGAAGTACAGGCTAGAAGATTCAAGATCTAAATTAGCACAAGGAACAACCCGCTCAACATCACAAAATGCAAAACGGAATAAATTAAGGGCATGATTCGACTTATAGTTTTAACCTTTGTTATCGGAATGATATCAGTTGAGCGTTTATACGCTCAACGTGACGCACTAATTACTGGAACCGTTCTTGATTCAGCCAGCAAAAAGCCGCTCGAGTATGCGAGTGTGGTCCTGCTCGCCCAGGCAGATCAAAAACCTGTGGAGGGCATGAAAACTAACGATCAAGGACAATTCAATTTCAAAGCCATAGCTCCCGGTAAATACATATTAAGAATTGGTTACCTGGGTTACCGCACTTATGAACGGCAAAATATAGCGCTTAACAACGGTCAGCAGTTAAAACTCGGCAATATACCACTTCACGTTTCAGGGACAAAATTCTTAAAGGAAGTTGTGGTTACTGCGCCTAGACCCGGTATGGTCATTGGAATCGACCGAAAAGTGTTCAACGTGGAACAAAGCCTGATCAGTCAGGGCAGTTCGGTTACGGATCTACTATCAGACATCCCCTCGCTTTCCGTTGACGCAGATGGAAATGTAAGCTTAAGAGGCTCCAGTAATGTTAGAATCCTGATTGATGGCAAGCCCTCAGCAATGGCCGGAAGTGATGTTACACAGGTATTGTTATCGCTGCCAGCAAACTCGGTCCAACGCATAGAAGTAATTACCAACCCCTCCTCCAAGTATGATGCCGAAGGCCAGTCGGGTATCATTAACATTGTCTTAAAAAAAAACATCCGCACCGGACTTAATGGCCTTGTTTCGGCTTCTGGCGGTTCTTATCATAATTACAATTCCGGCATTTCTCTCAATTACAGGGACAGCACTTTCAATTATTATGGGAATTACGATTTTAGAAGGTTCAGGCGGGTTGGTGACGGGGAGAGTTTAACCAGGTATTTTGAAAACAATGGGCTGGTCAACAATAATACGGAAGGCGACCGGTCAGGCCTTGGTCATTCTGCAAAATTGGGTGTCGATTATTTCATTAACCAAACCACCACAATAGGCATCTCTGGTAATTTCAGTGTCCGGGATAACCAGCGAAATGAAGATATTTTTTACCGCTATCAAAACTTGCCTGAACTAAATGGCACAAGCAGCAGGTTTGCAAGGCAATCGGAAGATGATTTTGGTTATGACTTCAACCTGGACTTTAAAAAAGAATTTAAGCAGGCTGGCGAGGAACTGACTTTTAATGCAGCTTATGGCCGCAACAAGGAGGATGGGCTGCAGGAATTCAACCAAAGCTTCAGCAATACGGCCACTCCTGCCGACAGGAGGATAAATGATACCTATGAAAAAGGCGACAATATCAATATTCAACTCGACTATATCCTGCCTTTTAACGAAGAAAGTAAATTTGAAGCAGGTTACCGAAGTTCAATTGAAAATGAAGATGAGTCACAGCTATCCACCAGGTTTGATCAGCTAAGCAACAGTTTCTTGCCAGATTATAATGTGAGTAACAATTTTGAACTGAAAGAGGAAGTTCATGCCATCTATGCAAATTATCAAAATAAGCTGACAGACAAACTCGGTTTTCAGCTTGGTCTACGTGCAGAACAGTCTTACCTGAATACCACAACCATCGCATTTGACCCTGATATTCCAGCTGCAGAGAGAGAAATTCAAGGGCGGCTTGATTATTTTCGCCTCTACCCAAGCGCTTTTCTGACCCAGCAGTTTGCAGAGGACCAACAACTGCAAATTAGTTATTCGCGCAGGGTAAATCGCCCGAACGGCTGGCAAGTTAACCCCTTTATCAATATTTCTGACCCCCTGAACATCCGCCAAGGAAACCCAAATCTGCGGCCGGAAGATATCCATTCTTTCGAACTGGGTTACAGCAAGACCTGGGGCAAAACATCTTTAACCTCCTCTGTTTATCACCGCAGGGTCAATGATGTCATCCAGATCATTACCCAGCGTGCCGATAGTTCCAGCTCTGCAACCCTTTCACAATGGATGAATATCAGCAGAAACGAAGCAACAGGCTTTGAATTCATCTCTAAAACGGACTTTGGCAAGTCTCTTGACCTTACGGGGAATGTAAATGTGTATTATAACAAGTTTAAAGGCAGCAGTGACTTCAACCTCCCGGAAAGAGATGGTATCAACTGGGATGCTAATTTATCTTCCAACATCCGATTGACGGGAGCCCTTTCCGCGCAGGTTAGGGGGAATTACAATGCACCGAGAATTCTGGCACAGGGTAAATCAATAGGGACATTTGTAATGGATGCAGCATTGCGGCTAAACATTTTAAACAACAAGGGAAGTTTGCTCTTGAATGTTAGGGACGCCTTTAACCAGCGCCGATGGGGAGGATTTACACAAACCGGACAGTTCATCAGGAATTTCGAGGACAGGCGGTCTTTCCGCACTACCATGCTCACTTTTAGCTACCGCTTTGGAAATAATGAAAGACAGGATGATAAGGAAAAAGGAAAGGAGAAAATTGTGGAGGATGATAGTGGTGATAACTAATGGAGTACCGGTTTAAGGGTGCTCTTTAATAAAACCACCCGAACCAATTTATGCCTGGATTATACCCTGCTACCTGCAGTTTTAATCTTCAATATGAATAATTTAAAAAAAAGAATAATACTAAATCAAGTTCGTTTACTTTGTAAATGAAATGACGACAATTACTAATCATGGTAATTGCCAGTCCTATGAATTTGTAAGCTATTAATGGTAATAGACTAGCATAGTTTACAACAATTGTATTAGACATGACTTACGTAAAAACACGCTTGACTAACAACCTGTTTACTTTTCTTATTCTTTGTAGCTTAACCTTGTTTTCAAGTCAGGCTCAGGCACAGGACACTTCCACGGTAATTGACGATGCTAAAAATGCACTGTTAGACTCTACCCGTGTGTGGCCGCCAGATTCTCTTGGCAGACGTACCCCCCATGGCACCGTAGAAGGATATTTAAGGGCTGCAACTTCAGAAGATTACCAGACAGCTGTTTTATATTTTAAAGCTGACACCAAATTAAACAAGGAAACAGACCAGATAAAACTCGCGCAGGCTTTTCGAAAATTAATTGAAGAGCATGGCAGGATTTTACCCTATTCACGGCTCAGCGAAGAAATAGAAGGCCATAGAGATGACAACTTAAGTCCTGAACTGGAGCGGATTGGTGAAGCAACAGTTAACGATAAAACTTTTGATTTAATCCTGGAACATACGCGTGACAAAGATGGTGCACCCATCTGGCTTTTTTCTTCACAAACACTGCAAAATATACCGATAGACACCCTGCAGGCCCAGGAAGCCACATTGGTTGAAAAAGTATCCCCTGACACGCTATTGGAAACAAAATGGGGTGCTGTGCCGGTGGCCCATTGGCTGGCCATTTTGATACTCATCGTCCTGGCTTACTTTATTGCGGGTTTTATAACCAGGGCTATTGTTTATATTATTCCATTAGTGTGGCGTAAAGCCCGGGAAGAAGCTACAGCGGGTATTATCCAGTCATTCGTAAGACCTATACAAATTTATCTTGGTGTATGGTTTTTTGTGGTCGCCAGCCGGCAAATCGGAATATCCCTGCTCATTCGTCAGCGTTTAAGTGATTTAACCATCATTGTTGGCTTTATTGCGGTGTTGCTTTTATTCTGGCAGCTGGTAGATTTTCTTTCCAATTTAAGCGAGAAGCGTTTGCGGTTGAGAGGCAACCACTCGGGGGTTTCAGCTATACTTTTTCTTAAAAGAGCCGCTAAAGTTGCTCTGGTTATCCTCGGTATCCTCATTATATTGGATACTTTTGGTTTCAATGTAACCACCTGGTTAACAGCCCTGGGTATCGGTGGTATTGCGCTGGCATTAGGAACTCAAAAAACAGTTGAAAACCTGGTGGGCAGTGTCACCATTATAGCAGATCGTCCCCTTCGCGTAGGCGACTACTGTAAAGCAGGTGATGTTAGCGGAACAGTGGAGGAAATTGGGATGCGTACTACACAAATCCGCACAGGTGCCCGTACCATCGTGAGCATTCCCAACGGGGAATTATCATCTACGAAAATAGAAAACTTTGCGCCTAGAGATAAGTTCTTGTTTAGCCCCATTTTTGGACTTCGATATGAAACTACACCAGACCAAATCAGGTACCTGCTTGTGGAAATCCGTGAAGTATTGCGCTCACATCCAAAAATGGATCCCCACGTTGCGCGCGTCCGCTTCATCTCACTTGGTACTGATGCACTAAATATAGAAGTGTTCGCTTATATATTGACCAGAGATAATGATGAGTTTCTGGAAATACAGGAAGAGTTATTGTTGAAGATCATGGATGTGGTAGAAGCCAGCGGTACTGGTTTTGCGCTCCGTTCACAGACCGTGTATCTCACCCAGGACCCTGGTTTATCTGAAGAAAAGTCTAAAGCAGCTGGAGAGAAAGTAAAAAGCTGGAGAGATGATGAGCCATGTTAAAACAAGCTATCGGTTAGAAGTGTTTATTTTAAGATAGATGTTTTAATATGAAGATAGCGACCTATAATGTTAATGGTGTAAACGGACGGTTACCGGTTTTGCTTCGCTGGCTTGAGGAGACAACACCGGACATTGTTTGCCTGCAGGAACTTAAAGCACCGCAGGAGAAATTCCCGGAAAAGGCAATTCAGGATGCTGGTTACCAGGCCATATGGCACGGACAAAAGAGTTGGAATGGCGTGGCTATCCTTTCCCGCAACCTGGAAATCAAGGAAACTAAACGTGGACTTCCCGGTGAAGACGAAGATACGCACAGCCGTTATATTGAAGCTTTTGTTGGTGGCATCATCATCGGCTGCCTCTATTTACCTAACGGAAATCCGGCGCCGGGAGAGAAATTTGATTATAAACTCCGCTGGTTTGAACGTCTCCGATCTCATGCACAAGAACTTCTAAAATACGATCTGCCGGTGGTCCTCACTGGAGATTATAATGTGATGCCTACAGACCTGGATGTTTATAAGCCCGAGCGTTGGGTAAATGATGCTCTTTTCAGGCCTGAAGTTCGCCAGGCATTTAAAACCCTGGTAGATCAGGGCTGGACAGATGCCCTTCGAAAGCTTCACCCTGGAGAAAAGATTTACACCTTTTGGGATTACTTCCGCAATGCCTATAGCCGGGATGCAGGGTTAAGGATTGATCATTTCCTTTTGAGTCCGCAGGTTGATGGCAGGCTGCTTGCTGCAGGCGTTGACCGAAACGTTCGCGGCTGGGAAAAAAGCAGTGATCATGCCCCTGTATGGATTGAACTGGCTGATATTACACCTTTATAGCGACAATTACGCTTCCCGGGTGGAACCATTGTATCTTGAATTAAATTTTAGATATATTGTGGGTTTTAACCGCAAACATCGATGAACACCTATATCAATTATCTTCTCCTGCTGCTCACCTGGAGTTCTGCTGTCATGGCACAGCGAGCACCTGCATCTATTGCAATTGAGCCAGGGGTATCCCTCGAATTGGCAAGGCAACGAGGTGCAGCAATCAGTGAAATTCAATATCAGCTTCATTTTAACATTCCATCAGCAATAAACGTTGCTATTGAAGCAAATGAAGAATTGAGTTTCAACCTCAGCACTGTCCCTCCCATCTTACAGCTGGATTTTAAACAAAGTGCCGATCATGTGAAAAAGATCAGGGTCAACGGAACCAGTATAGCGGTGAATTTGCAAAATGAACACCTGTTGATTGATGCAGAATACCTGCGAACCGGGTCAAATCATATCGCCATACAATTTATTGCAGGGAACGAATCTCTCAACCGGAATCCGGATTACCTGTATGCTCTTTTTGTTCCGGCTCATGCGAGGACTGCCTTTCCCTGCTTTGACCAGCCTGATTTGAAGGCCAGTTTCAAGTTAAGTTTAACAGTGCCTGATGATTGGAAAGTACTGGCTAATGGCCAAAAAGTAGATTCACTTGTTAACAATAAGCGAAATACCTATCATTTTTCAAATACAGAAAAACTCCCTACTTATTTGTTTTCTTTCACCGCAGGGAAATTCAAGGAGTTAAAGCGGAGCATGGGCAGGCGGAGTATGGATTTCCTGCATCGTGAAACAGACAGCAACAAAATTAAATTGAGCATAGATTCTATATTTATTGCACACCACGAGGCTAACACGTTCCTTGAAAACTGGACAGGCATCCCCTATCCATTTCAAAAGGTAGGTTTTGTGGCAATTCCCGATTTCCAATTCGGCGGCATGGAACATCCGGGGGTGGTTCATTACAAATCATCCAGTCTTTTTCTGGGTGAAGGTAGCACCAAAGATCAGTTCATTTCCCGGGCTAATCTTATTTATCATGAAACAGCACATATGTGGTTTGGTGACCTGGTGACTATGAAATGGTTCAATGATGTGTGGATGAAGGAGGTTTTCGCAAATTTCATCGCAGATAAGGTGACAGAAGAATTGATGGGCAAACAAACCTTCAACCTGAAGTTTCTGCAAAATCACTATCCGGCAGCTTATGCCATAGACCGTACCCGTGGTGCCAATCCGATCCGTCAGCAGTTAGATAACCTGCAGCATGCAGGTTCCATGTATGGCAATATTATCTATCACAAAGCGCCAATTATGATGCGACAGTTGGAACAGCTAATGGGCACAGTAAACTTTCAAAAGGGCATACAGGAATACCTGCAGCAATACGCCTATAAAAATGCAACATGGCCTGACCTCATTGCGATTTTAAATAAACACAGCGAGGCCAATCTGAATGAATGGAATAAGATATGGGTAAATCAGCCAGGCAGGCCGGTATTCGACTATCAAATAAAATATAAAGGGAATAAAATCCATAAATTTAAAATCAGGCAGCAAGCTGAGATGGGTAACAAACGCATCTGGCCACAAAACTTCAGCATTCAACTTATTTATGCTAACCATACTAAAAACATTTCCGTTCATCTTCAAGAAGAAACATTGAACTTGAAGGGTATGAAGGGCCTTGAAAGACCGAACGCCATTTTGTTTAATGCAGATGGAATGGGTTATGGTCTGTTTCCGGTGGATCAAGCACTGATGAATGAGGTATTCAAACTTCAGGATCCCGTAGCACGTGCCGCTGTTTACATTAACGCCTTTGAAAATGTATTGGCGGGGCAGTCGTTCAAACCCGCAGAATTGCTGCAGTTATTTACACAAGGCTTACAGACGGAGCAAAACGAGATGAACCTGCGACTGCTGACAGATTACCTCACCAATCTTTACTGGACCTTTAGCACAACGGCGGAGCGGCTGGCGTTTAGCCCGGTTTTAGAGAAAGCATTATGGACTGCAATGGAACAGCAAAAACTTCCAAATCATAAAAAAATCCTTTTCAACGCTTATCAAAATAGCTATTTAAGTGAAGACGCAGCAAAAACCATTTACAGGATCTGGGAGAAAAAACAAGCACCTGAAGGTGTTAAATTGAATGAAGATGATTATACCGCGCTTGCCTTATTCATTGCCTTAAAAACAGACAGTGCCACTACTGTTTTGCAACAGGAAGCAGCACGCATCACCAATATCGACCGTAAAAACCGTCTTCTTTTTCTAATTCCTGCACTATCATCAAAGGTTGAGGAAAGAGATTCTTTTTTTAATAGCCTGAAGGATCGTAAAAACCGTGGAAAAGAATCATGGGTAAATGCGGGTTTAGCTTATCTGCATCATCCTTTAAGACAACACAGCTCCATCAACTACCTGCCGGAAAGCCTGGAACTTTTAGAAGAGATTCAAAAAACAGGTGATATCTTCTTTCCACAATCCTGGTTATCGGCGACATTTGGAAATTACCAATCGCAGGAAGCCTACCAGGTGGTTTCTGCTTTTTTAGAGGAACACCCAACTTATAATACTAACCTGAAGGATAAGATTTTGCAGGCCACAGATAATCTCTATAGGAGTCAAACTATATTAAAACAGGAGGTTAATTGATTGGCGATAAAGGTAATTCGTCGAAACTGCCCTTGAACGGCCCGGCCGATTCCATTTTCTTGCTGGCTAAAATAGCAGCAAAAGTGCCCGCCTGCAGTACATCAGCCCCTTTACTCCGCTTGTATAAATAACCTGCCATATAAGTATCCCCACAGCCTGTTGCATCGACAATGACTTTGGGAGGAAAGGCAGGTACCGGATAGAAAACATCCTTATAAAGGATCAATGAGCCATGGCTGCCATTAGTGATGACGACTTCTTTCACCCCCCACTCCGCCACCATCTTTGCAGCTTTTCTCACCTCAGTACAGCCCGTCAAGGCAGCCAATTCCCCTTCATCGGTTTTTAGAATATCCACATATTGCAAAGCTTCAATTTTTTCCGGCCAATCCCGGGGGTACACCTTTTGGTCGATCACCTCTCTGAGGTACCCTTGCACATCCAGGCTTATTTTACCTTTAGCTGCTAACAGCTTAATAAGTCCCACGGAGATATCATCGGGCAGTAAGGGCCCCAGGTGGAAGATTTTCGCTTCTACTGGCAATAAAAATTCCTCTGAAAAAGGATCAGCCAGTTGCAAGACATTCTGTGTCCGGTAATCTTGGTTTTCACTATAGATATTCTCAAAATTCACTGTATGGGCACTCTGTTGTACCACCACAGCGATCCCATGCATACGAAGATCAGTAACATAGTTTATTTCCTCAGCCGCAAGCGCCGTGACTAAAAGATAACTGACATCAAGTTTGGAAAAAGGATAAGAAAAATAATAGGCCGTGCCACCAGCCATGTACATCGTGGAATACGTGGTAACCACTTTATCAGAAGTAATGTGTCCTACACAACAGATATCAACCATTTTTCAAGTAAATTCTGCAAGATAATATTTTAGAATTTAATTATCGGGCAAAATAAGAGTTTTGTCAAGCATACAAAGAAAGAGCACAAGACAACGTAGCCGTAAGCCAGAAAGGTGATAGTCTGCCATTTAGCATTTCAATCGACAAAATTTACAGGTTTCAACTTTAAATACAAAAAAGCACATATCTTTGGCCACAAATTTACAATTATAATTATATGGCAAAGGCATCTGAAATTAAAACGGGAAATATCTTACGTTTTAACGGCGAACTGGTAACAGTTTCAGAAATCGTACATCGTACACCAGGCAAAGGCGGAGCTTTCTATTTAGGGAAATTTCGTAACATTAAAACCGGAAAAATTGTGGATGCTCGTTTAGGGACTGACGAGCAGGTTGAGATTTGCCGTGTTGAAACTAGTGATTACCAATACCTATATGAGGAAGGTGAATATTTTGTGGTAATGGACAATGTTACTTTTGATCAGTTCAATATCCCCAAAGCATTATTCGGTCCTTCGGCGAGATTTCTTAAAGAAGGAATGGATGTGATCGTTTCTTTTGAAAGTGAAGAGCCCATTATGGCACAGGCACCAAACTTCGTAGAACTGGAAATTACCTACAGCGAGCCAGCTGTTAAAGGAGACACCTCATCGGGTGCACAGAAATCTGTGACCACAGAAAATGGTGTAGAACTGAAGGTACCTTTGTTTGTAAACCAAGGTGATAGAGTAAAAGTAGATACCCGTACCGGCGAATATGTTGAACGTGTGAAATAAAGATAATTTGACCGTCATCTCCGGATGGCGGTCATTATTCTATAATTTCGCTTCAACAGGGGCTAAAAGTGAAGCTAAACCCTCACTTTCATCCGGTTCCAGCGCTAAGACTTCATTCAATATACCAAATACATTTCTACGTTCATTAGAGATGAGTAAGCGATCCAGGAACCTGATCAATGTCTTCTTCTGATCTATATTGAGACCACTAAACAACTTAGGCTCTGTTTCATATAAAGCCTTAATTACCGCTATAAGTTCCGGTTTCCTGAGCGTCATTTCCTGCGCTGTTTCATAGTTTGGAAAAATACCATCCTGCTCCAAATCATCCACTAATTTATTTGCGTACTCCTTTAAGAAAGGCTTTCTTTTGCCCTTTAAATATTCTGTTAGTTTGTTAATCAGATAGCGATATTCCGGCGAAGACCGGGCCGGACCGAACATACCTACTTGTCCCTCATTCAGGTTCCTAAAGTCAAGATCCCTAAAAAAAGTACTTTCAATATAAACACTATGAAAATAGTCGTCACTCTTTTTATTAAGCGTCGTAAAATCTTTATATACTTCCTCGCCATCCGTCAGAAAGTAGTACTTAGAAAGTTCTTTATGCAGTCCTTCCTGCCATTGCACATATTTTACCTTAAAGGTTACATCAGTCTCCTCGTATGCTAATTCAAATTCTTCCAGGCACTTTATATTGGAGCTAAAATCCAGGGCGATCCCATTCACTAAAATTTCATAAGCCTTCTGTTTATTCAATTCTATAAACCAACAAAATTCATTAATCAGGAACGGAATAATTGAAAATTCCAGATCCTCCTTAGCTATCTTCAGGTTGGTAAAGGAAACTTTGGTACCCGTGTTCCCCTCTCTGGTCGGTGCCCGGGAAAAATCATGTGTATAGCCGTTTAACTCGCCGGTATTGATGTGGATCTGTCCCTGATGATAGCCTTTATGAGTTTTAAAAGAGGTTGTCCAGGTGGCACTATGAGCGAAGGTGAAAAATGTTAAGCGTCCAACGCCATTCCGCCCGTGCATTTTTGAAGTATGTTTAGGCACGGTGATCTGGTTTGACTTCTCAGATTCAAAAAAGGGATCAAACTTTTGCTTCAGGTGGTCGAAATTAATGCCGTAGCCATTATCCGAAATTTCCAGACTGTCCAAACGTCCCAGTTCATTAAATGAATAGTTGATCTCCACTTTACTGGCCTGGGCATCAAAGCCATTCCAAACGTATTCTGCAACGGCTTGTTTTTCATTAAAGGTCTTTAAAACCTTTTGTATCCCCTTGGAAGTAATATTAACTTTTTCCGACATTTTACTAAAATAATTAGCGAATATAATATTAATCAAGGGTATTAAATAATGTTGTGGAAAGATTAAAGCAAGCGTATATTTATGCTTCTCATCAAAAACTATCATGACATTAACCAAAAAATGCGTTTTGCTCTTTAGCTGCATCATCATTATTTCCTGTAAAGGAGCGCCACTTGAAAAGGTCTCAAACACGGTATCAAACCCAATGATTGGAACCTGGAAACTTTTGATGACTACTACCGTTGAGAATGGTGATTCCACAGTGACCGATTACAACAAAAATGTAAGTTTTATCAAAATCATCAACCAAACTCATTTCGCTTTTTTACAGCATGATCTAAATAAAGGAAAAGACACGACTGCGCTTTTTGTCGCTGGTGGTGGTCGATATCAGTTAACAGGGACTACGTACAAGGAACAATTGGAATATTGCAGTGCCAGAGACTGGGAAGGGCATGATTTCACCTTTAATATCGAGTTAAAGAACGATACCCTGGTTCAAAGTGGTGAAGAAAAAGTCGAAGCTGCAGGTGTAAACAGGGTAACTATTGAAAAGTATGTCCGGCAGTTAGAATAGTGCAAATCTGTATGGTTAAGTATAATGCTCATTTCAGTCCTTAAAGCTACATCTTTAAAGTCTCAGGAATAATTATAGGTTATCAGGGCGTTATCAGGGCGTTGGTAGGGCATTGCTAGGGCCTTGATTGGGCTAATGGCCCTATGAAGGCCCTGGTAACGCCCTGATAACGCCTTATGAAAAGTAGCTAAACATGAAGGTGTCCTATACGAATATGAGTTTACAGTATGTAAAGCAGGCTTACTCCGATTCCGCGATTTCCTTCCTCAACATCCTCCTGATCGTTCTCATTTTGGGGTATAAAGTTTTAACAGGCAAGTATGGATATTTATAAAACAAGAACCCTATAAAACAGCCGATACTTAAGATCAGCAATAAACCATACACTTCCTTAAACGACACCATCAACACCTGATTTTGTAATAACGCAGCTAATTCTGGCGGCGTAATATTGGCGAGCTGATGATTTACCCGGTCAAAGTTTGCCGAGAGCAATTGAAAGTTCTTCGTGGCGATCCCGTTGAACAAGTGATGCAATAGGGCAGCACCAATTGCGCTTCCACAGGCAGCACTAACAAAGGCCTGTACGGATATAGCCTGGAAGAAATGATGGAAAGGCACCTTCAGCAAATTAGTAAGCAGTACAATGGCAATGACCACATATCCAAAGTTTCTAAAGAAAATCGGTGCGATCAGCATTTCTTTCGTTGTCTGGTAATCAATCAGGAAATACATGGTCAGCAAATACATCATAATACCGGAAAACCCGATCAGAAATGTCGATTTGTAAGAGTTCTTCTTCAAGGCGAAATAATAATAGGTAAATACTGCCCCTGCTACTACCCCTAACATACCCATCCAGTTGATATGGATCAGGTGCATCGCGTCATAGTGTAAAATCTTTTCAAAATAAATATGCTCCACCAGGTGTGCAGGCGCGAGAAAAACATCTACGATGATGTACAAGAAAAAAGGGACATATACCGCTTTATACTTAAAAGTATCCAACGAAATAAACGGATGCCGGATGAACGAGGCACGGTAAAGATTTAAGGCCAGCAGCACCACTAAAAATACAGTAGCAATTTTGATCTGATCTGCATAAAACCAGTCATAATGCTCGCCATATACGCAAATGAAATTCACACATAACAGGATCAATCCCCACATCAAAGCCCCTAGCCAATCGATACCAAATAAAGGGAATGGACGCATCATTTGTTTGTTGTTGAAGATCAGCAGTACCACAAGCATCACCATAAATAAGGCACCGATGATTAGCCAGTGCATATACTGCCAACTCGAGAACAGGGCAATATACATATTCGGGATACCGGAAAGCAATATGCTTCCCTGTACCAACAAGTAGATAAAGCAAAAGAAAATACTCAGATCACGTTTCGGCGTTAACCACAATTGTATAGTAGAATTACACTCAAAAGTCGCCCACATCCTGAAGATGCCTGCTATGAAACAGGTGACCACCAAAACGGCCACATGATGAGTATATAAACTAATGATGTTACATAAAATGAGTACGGTAATACAGGTTAAAAAGGAAAACTTCGAGGTAAAGCGCATTTTAAGACGCAGCATCACCGCAAAAACCAAGGCCATGCCAGCCAATGAAGCATAGCCCGCCATCAGGATATCCTCTTGCATCAAGGCAGTGCCCCCTACCATTTGACTGGCTGTTGCCAGGTAAACACCACCCGTAAACTGGAATACGATCACAAAAAGAATGATGATCCAGGGCTTAATTTTTTCCGGTATAAAATTATTGATTGCCGGTATGGCAAAAGGTCCGTTATGGTGCATATAATTAGTATTTTACTGTACTTTCTACATTCATACCTGCTCTTATCTGCTGTAGGTATTTTGCATCAGTGTCTGCGGCAAATTCAATGCGCACAGGAATCCGCTGTTCTACTTTCACGAAGTTTCCAGCAGAATTATCTTGTGGAATAACAGAAAAACTAGCACCTGTAGCAGTAGCCATTGATTTAACCACGCCTTTTAGAACCACATTGGGCAAGGCATCTATTGCTAATTCTACTTCTTGTCCGTCTTTAATGTAATGCGTTTGCGTTTCTTTATAGTTGGCAATCACCCATTTTTCGTTTTGATCTACAATGTCGACAATGGTTTGTCCGGGTTGGATCAACTGGCCTTCCTGCAAGTTCTTTCTGCCGGTAAAGCCATCTGTAGGCGCTACGATGACCGTATAAGTCAGATTCAAATTCGCTAAATCCAGCGCTCCCTTTGCCAGTTGTATGCCAGCATCATTTTGTGTCAAACGAACATTTTGTTCATTTTTCACTAATACAGTCGACTTTTTCTGGCGTTGTAATGCTTCGTATTTCGCTTTCAGGGAAACATATTTAGTGTATACGCCATCATATTCCTGTTGGGTTACAGATTCCTGGGCCAATAAATTCTTATAGCGCTGGTGTTCTTTCGCGGCATGTTGTACCAGGGCGTTCACTTCTGCCAGACCTGCATCAGAAACAGCAATATTATTCTGCGCAGTATTTACAGAGGAATTGGCCACTTGTTTGCCAGCTAAAGCATTTTGATAGTCGGCTTCGGCTTGTGCCAGGCGGAAGCGGAATTCTGCATCTTCTATGATGGCCAGGGTATCCCCTTTTTTCACTGCCTGGTATTCGTCGAAACGGATTTCTTTCACAAAGCCCGATACCCTGGAGTTGACAGGAACGATCAGTTGTTTTACCTGGGCATTGTCGGTATATTCAACGTCACCTAAATGAATGAATTTTGAGCTTACATAGATAATGCCTGCACCAACGATGGCAACTGCTACGATATTATAGATGAGTTTTTTATTCTTGTGTGTCATAATGGATTTAAATATTGGTTAGAGCGTTCCTGCTAATTTTCTTAATTGGTAGTCGTGGTATAAAATGTTGATCTGCGCATTGGCTGCTTTCATCTCTGCATCAATCTTTGAGTTTTCTGCGTCGAGCATTTCTGTAATTAATACAAGACTGTTCACATAGCGATTGCGGATGACATTGTAATTCTCAGTCGCTAATTGCACACCTTTTAATTGAGTTTTGTAAATGTCCTGCGCCTCCTGATAGCGGATCAAAGCGGTCTCAATGTCTGTAGCCAATTGATCCTGCACCATTTCATTGTTTTCCATCGCCCTTTGAGTGGCAATTTTAGACGAGTTGATTTTTGATTTCGATTTATAGAGGGAAGCGATGTTATATTTTACCCCTAGCCCTACGTACCAATAGTTGAAATTCTTATCGATCGCTGGAATTTCAATCGTAATCGGCCCTTCTAATTTATCTCCTGCAAAGGCAAACAACTGTGGTAGCTGATCTGCTTTTGCCAGTTTTTCGCCATGTTTCGCTTGTTGTAAATACAATTCCATTTGCTTCAACACAGGCGCGTTGTTGAGGGCCAATTCCTGCCACTGCACTGAAGCCTGTTGCGTCGCAGATGAAGGGGCAACGGAAGGGCTGATCGCTAATTGGGTGCCTTTAGGTAATTGCAGTGTTTTCACCAGTTCCTTATTGATGATCTTTTCGCCATTCTCTAATTTCAGCAAGGCCAGTTCTAACGATTGCTTTTGTAATTCATAACGGGTAACTGCGTTCTTCAAAGCTGTACCTTCTTTGAATTTATTATTGATTTGCACCAGCAATTTATCGGTTTGATCGATGTTATGCTCCATGATCTGTTTCTGATTCTGAAGTTTTTGCAATTCAAGATAATAGCCTGTAATTAAGAAACGGATGTCTTGTTTGTTTTTTTCCTTATCTAACTGGGCCACCATTAAATCAAGTTTTGCTACTTCAATAGCAGTTTTAATTGCGCCGCCGGCATAAATAGCTTGCGTGGCCTCCAAAGCGAAATTGTTGCCGTAGCCAGGAATAGGTACGCTCATCCCATTGGAGAAATCCCGGTCTGAAATCCAGCCGTCGCCGTTGTAAGAAAAAGAAAGGGTTGCGTCCAGGGAAGGCAGTAATTTGTTTTTCTGTTCCTGAACCTCCTCCGCTGCTAATTGCTCATTGTACGCCGATATTTTCAGTGTACGACTGTTCTCGTCGGCCATTTTAAACAGCTCCTCCAGTGTTACCGGAAGTTTTTGAGACTCTTGTGCAGCTAAAGGTTGAATACTCACAAAAACTGAGAGTGTAAAAAGTAGATAGATCACCTTATGCATAAAAATTTGAGTTATAAAATCAACTGCAAAAGTCCGGCATTTTAGCGAAAACACATTCTTCCAAAAAATTAGTAAATTGGTTAATTATGAAACTATAACACTAATATTGTCCTATATTTGCAGCATTACTCCTTCCATATGAAAGCAGACGCAGCGATAAAGACCGACAAAGAATTGTTCAAAAAAGTGGATGAGCCTATTGAAAATGTAGCCAAAATCAATATCCTACATTTAACGCCGGCACACTTGCACCAGCACCTCGACACCAATATTTACTTACAGTCATCTATGTTTATTTTGGTTCTAAGTGGAACATCACATATCGAGATCAACTTCAGGAAGTATGGAATTTCCAAGGGCGAGATCATCTTGCTTTCCTTTGGGCACTTTTTTAAAATCCAGGAATTCAGCAAAGATTTTCGATGCGTGGTGTTGTACGTGGGGAAAGATTATATAGACGAGATGTTTTCGACCGATATGATTTACAAACGTGTTAAATATGGGGTTAAAATGTATAAAACACCGCTTCTAAAGCTCAGCGAAACCGAAAGCAACTTACTATTGCAGCGTCTGGAATTTGTAAGGAAGATTTTGTTAAATGAGCAACACCGTTATCACCAGGAAATGATCCTGAGCGCCTTGCTGATCTTCTTCCTTGATTTAAGTCATATCATTGAAAAGGAGGTCCACGAGGATGGCGCAGGCAAACAAAGTCGCGATGAACTCTATTTTGAACAGTTTTTAGAATTGCTGGTCCTGAATTATAAATCTGAGCATTATGTAGAGTTCTATGCAGATAAACTACATATCACAACACATTACCTGACCATGATCTTAAAGCGGCTTAGCGGACAAACAGTCTCCGACCTGATCTTTCAATTGCTGTTTAGTGAGGCGAAAGTATTGCTGCAGCAACCAAAACTTACTATTCAGCAAATTGCAGAGGAATTTCATTTTTCGGATCAATCTGCTTTCGGGAAATTCTTTAAGCGAAAAAGCGGACTGTCCCCTAAAGAATTCAGACAGAAAATGAACGCATAACCATGATTATTTTTTAGAGAGGAGCACCATCAGTCCCGCCGTGAACAGTAATAACCCCCCGGCAATGTACTTCCGATGAGCTCTTGGCCTGCCGGGCACCCCCCATCCGCCATATATGGCATTGCCATAATCAACAGGTGTGAAAAGATTGCCGTCCGTTTTATCGATAGCAGGGGCATGGTTGAGGTATTCATGGATCACCTTTCCCGAAATTCTCCTGGTGATGCCGGGAAATAAGGCATAACAGTAACGCAAGAATACGGATGCGCTGCCCACCATGACTTCCGACTTTGGATAGTCGGCCAGCTTCACGATCGCCATCGCGAGCCGGTTAGGATCATAAACTGGTGGAGCGGGCCTAAGCTGTTTGCCTGTATAATTAGCGGCATGCTGAATCCCCGGCGAATCAATAAAAGCCGGATAAGCATCGCAAACATGAATATCTGGGAAACCGACAAGCTCGCCTTTTAATGCGGCAGAAAAACCGCGAATGCCAAACTTACTCGCTGAATAGCCTGTACCATAAGGAACCGGTAAAAATCCGCCGATAGAGATGTTATTGATAAGAATTCCCCGGCCTTGTTTTTTGAAATAGGGCATTACCGCATGAGCCCCATGAATATAACCCATTAAGTTGGTACGGATCACCTGATCAAGGACCTCCATTGGCGTTTCATCGAATGCGCCAACAGCGAGCACGCCAGCATTGTTCACCCAGACATCAATCTGACCTCCAAAATCATCGGCTGCAGCGGCCAGGTTAATCATCGCCCCAGGGTCAGTGACGTCAGTTTGAACTAACCGCACAATTGCCCCGAATGCTTCACATTCGATGGCAACATTTTTAAGTTCTTCAAAGTTCCGGGAGGCCAAAACCAGCTGGTCTTGTTTTTCAGCAAAAGCGAGGGCTATAGCTCGCCCCGCTCCGCTTGATGCTCCTGTAATAACAATCGTTCTAGGCATAAGCTGTATTGAATACTTATAACAGCCGGTAGCAGGATTAGTTTAATAAAGTTATTACTGCGCTTCTGAATGGAATTGTATTCCCGCCCATCCATGCACCATAAACTGCCTGATATTTTGATGATCAGCTGCATCCGGATTCGCCAATACGGCCTGGTAATGTTCTGCAAATAAATAAAGGGTATCTGCCTCACTCAGCTGTTGGCGTTGCGCAAAGGCAAATACCTTTGCACTCCCTTGATTTTGTGTGGCCTCATTGTCTACTTCACCATTTTTAAATGCTGTAGGCTGGTGGTTATATTGACTTTCTATGAATGAGATTACCTCATTAAAGGTAATCGTTTTGGCTTTTAAGCCAGTAATTAAAGTTTTTAACTGATCAATCATTGTACATTGGAAATTGTTAGACCGTAAAATTACACCTATTACCTTAGTTTTTTCTTAAACAAATCAATTGTTCTTCCCCAGGCAAGTTTAGCTGCAGCTTCATTGTAACGGGTTGGTGAGGTATTATTATTAAATGCATGGTTAACACCTTCGTATATAAAAAGCTGATAATCAATCTTATGCTGCTTTAATGCTGACTCATACGCAGGGATTCCTGCATTGATCCTTTCATCCAGGCCAGCATAGTGCAATAGCAATGATGCCTTGATTTTCGGTACCTCAGCAACTTCTGCCGCGGAACCATAATAAGCCACTGCCGCCTGTAATTTTGGATCATTCACGGCTAACAGGTTAGCCATTCGCCCACCCCAGCAGAAGCCAACACAACCAACTTTACCATTTCCATCTTTATGTTTCCGCAGATAGTCTAAACCAAGCAGGAAGTTCTGCAGGTTATCTGCTGGATTTAGCTTTCCGATTTCTTCTCTCGCTTTATCCTCATCGGCTGGCGTACCACCTGTCACTGATAAAGCATCCACTCCTAATGCCAGGAAACCTGCCGCTGCAACTTGCTTTGTCACATCCATGGTATGAGGATTCAGACCTCTGTTTTCGTGGATCACCAATACACTGCCTAAGTTTTTACCGTTTTTAGGTTTTGCCAGCAAACCTTTCATTTCTCCATTAACCCCCTTGTAAGTAATCATTTCTGTGCTCAACTCCTCTTCATTCACTAAAGTTCCAGCGGCTGCATAATTGTTCTCTAACAGGGGCAGAATGGTTAATGCCATGGCGGTGCCCCCAGCTAATACCGATAGTTTTTTAATGAATTCTTTTCTGCTCAGCTGGCTGTGGGTGTACGAATCGTACAGATTGATTATTTTCTGATCCATAATACTATAGTTTAAGGTTGATTTTAAGGATAGCCGTTTATAGGATAACATTGGTACAACAGCTTGGCAGCATTTGTAAATGTTTTATACCTACTAAAATAACATTAAAAATGATTTGTTAAAGAAGCTGATATGATTAAATTCGTTGATGGAGCTTAAAAAACAAATTATAGAATTGGAAGAGTCATTAATAACAGCTATCAAAAAAAGTGACATTGACCGCTTACAACAATTGCTTCATGATCAGCTAACATTTACCAATCATGCAGGTATCTTACTCGACAAGGAATCCGATTTAATCTCCCATCGTAACGGAGATCTTGTGATCTCCGATATTGAAATTAGTGAACAAAGCATCAGGATCTTTGATGATGTTGCCGTCGTAGTAGTTAAAAAACACATCACAGGCACTTATTATACAGAGCCCTTTGAAAGCAGGGTCAGGTTCACAAGAATCTGGAAAAAATTCAATGCCGAATGGAAAGTAATATCAGCTTGCAGCGTTCCGGTTTAATATCAAAAAATCTTTGCTATGAATCATATGAAGACCTTCAGTATTATAGATCTTTCTTCTTAAATCTTCGCAACGAAAGCCAGACTGGCCAAACAACCCAGAAAAACAAGCCTATAAAAGATATCGTGATGCCGGTTGTTGTGCCAAAAAACTCACGAAAAACAGCTCCTGTATATCCCATAAGTGCAGATATATCCATTTGAAGTAATATCTGGACGCGGCCAAGGTCAATTGGGTTCAGGAAACTCATAAATACCATTACCCTTTCCAAGGGGTAATCCTGAAACTGGAACAATAAAAACAAAACCAGCGCATCAAAGATTAACGAGAAGAATAACCACAATAAGATCGACAATCCAATTCCTTTAGCCTTATCACGCGTGCTTCCGGCGGCAAGCATGGCAACACTCACAAATACCAGCGTCAGAAATAGCCCTGTAGCGATCATCATTATTCCTGTGGAATCTGCATGATAAAGCAAGATGGGAATCCCCGCTCCTATAAAAAAAGCCAGAGATAGTGAAGATGATAAACCGGAAAAGATACTCATCCAGATTGTCCTTCTTTTTACCGGCTGACTTACCAGTAATTCGATAAACTCGGAGCTGTTATAAATGTAAATTGTGGAAAAAGTAATGCAAATAAGCGGAACGATGATAAGGATAATATTCAGTAAGCTGAGCAAGCCTTTAGCAGAATTATTTTCAAGGTTAAACAAACTAAGCGATATCACCAGGAGCAAAAAAGTGTAGACCAAGACGATTTTATTCTGAACAATATCGACGATTACATATTTTAAGATTTTATTCATGGTTTTGTAAATTCATTATTGTAGTAATTGCGGCGGATAATTTTCTTTCTCCGGTCTCTTCTTTCAGCGCCGAAAGCGTTTTGTGAAATACCAAAGAACCCTCTTGCATATAGGCAACCTGGGTAACCAGGTCGTCAAGCTCACTTAACACGTGAGAAGTGATGATCACAAGTTTACCGTTTTTCTTTTCTTTTAAAATTTTCTGTTTGAGAATCTCTGATGACAGCGGATCAAGCCCGGCAGTAGGTTCATCTAAAATGAGCACTGCAGGGTTAAACAAAAAGGCCAGACAGGCACTTACTTTTTGGGTAGTACCGCCAGACAGCGTCCTCATTTTTTTATGCAACATGTTATTTAACCCGAATCTTTCAATTAATTCCTGGTCAAGGTGTTTGTTCGGGCTCTTCCGCAAGTCCTTCATCATATTCATCACATTGGCAATGGTCATATTTTCAGGATAGCGACCAATTTGCGGCATATATCCTATTTGTTCACGATATAACCATTTCCCTTCAATGTTTTCTCCATTAAAGTGCAGTGTACCACTATCGGGAACAACCATCCCCAGGATGGATTTAATCAAGGTTGTTTTCCCACTTCCATTTGGCCCAAGTAAGGCGATACATTCTCCCTTTGAAAACCGCAGTGAAACGCCATAAAGCGCCTTTAAACTTCCAAATCTTTTAATAATATCTGTAGCAACAATCATAGTTTTATGGCCCTCATTAAAGGTTTATTGTCTTTTAAATTTTCAGGTGTGATGCCCGGCAAGACTTTTTCACTCTTATCTAACAGCGTCACGATTAAACTTCTAAAAAGCATGAGGGCAGCAGGGTTATTTTCGATGATCATCGAATACATGCTTACCGGATGATAAGGTACATCCCCAGTACGGTCACGATCCAGATCATAGCCTTCATATTTGTCCCAATAATTCCCGTTGAATGTATTTAATACGAGCGACCCATTTGTTCCAATATCAAAGGTGTTGCCAGTAAAATTGTTTTTAGTAAAATCGTTATCATCACAACTTGCCTGGATTTTTACGCCCCAGCCATTATTAGAAAAACTATTCTTATAGAGATTAATGCGGTTGCAACCCTCCATATGTAAAGCGACAGTATTTTCTATAAAGTGGTTTCCTGAAATGTCGCTGTCACTGATGTCTTTCAGTAAAATGCCATAGGCAGCATCGCCCCAGTTGTTAATGAAAACATTATTGTACATTCGGATATGGCTAGTGTACATGACCGCCACCCCTGATTCGTTTTCTTCAAAAACATTAGCGATGTAGGTGTCATGATGCGAAAACATGAAGTGTATGCCATATCTTATGTTGTTTTTGCTGATGTTCCTCCACACCAGGGAATTGGTCACAAACTCAAAATAAATTCCATCGCGATGCCCTTTTATTTTGTTACCAATAACGAGTAAACTATCACTTTTCCAACAGCTGATGCCGTTGCCGCTTTGAACTTCGTTCTTCCCATAAGACGTAATCGTGTTGTCTTTTACTGTACAACTTTTGCTGTTTTGTACATAAATACCGAAATTGGTATCATCTAACACATTATTGAGTGCAGATACCTTATAGCTATCAGTAATGGCAATTCCCGCGATATCGCTCATTTCAGATCTACCGCTATGCTGTATCCGGAATCCTTCAATGGTCGCATGGCTGGCTTTGATAGAAACGATCTCATATTTATTCTCACCATCAAGGACTGGAAAATCGATGCCTTTCAGTGTAATAGATTTATGCATCCTGATCGTTTTTTCTTTATAGATCCCTGGATCTACCAGTACTGTATCACCTGCTTTGGCAGCATTGATTGCACCCTGTATAGTTTTGAACGCTCTTAATTTACCTGCATAAATCGTATCTGCATGGGTGGCTGATGTGCTTAGAATTAAGAGTAAAAAAAGAAAATAGGCTATAACATTTCTCATTTCGTTATCCCTTCCAATGTCACTTGTTCGCCGGATAATTTACCGGAAGCAGCATTAAGCTGATCCTGACTGCTAAAAGCAGCAATATTACCCCCCATTGGAGAACGTAATTGTGTGCTTTTCATCAAGAAAGCCTGACCAGATTCTATAAGATCATGTGGCTCATTAAAGTCCACAAAATAAGTGTTTTTAATCTCTTTGTTGTCTATTGTATTCGCCTTCATGAAACCAGTAAGGCAATGTATATCATCAAATATATAAACTTTACCTTTTTTTGTAACGATCTCTGCGCCAAAGCGATTATCAGCAATACTCATTCTGCAAGAGCTACATACATCTACACCAATCTTAATCTTTTGAGGACCTACCGTACAGGATGTCAGGCTCAGGACTACAATCATAAAAATAGCTGCAATTGTGCTAATTAAGTTTTTCATATTTATTTCTTTTGAATTCCACTATGACGGCAATGACCAGCATTATACCCACGGCGATAAAAATCCATCCTCCAATATCAGGGATTGAATAAGCACCAAAATTCAACAACTGTTTATAGCCGATTAGTGGAGGTTGATAGGCCATGCCGGGAACAATTATCGCGGCATTGGGATCTAAGTTATGTCCATAATTGTATTCCCATCGCCAGAAATCTGCCATAGCAATGATTCCGAAGAGAATAAAGGAGATGAGCAGGACATTAAGCCATTTTCTTGTTTTATGAAGGACAAAGGCAACTAACAGGCTCATCAGCGCAAAAAAAACAACGATATAAGGAAGAATGGTAAATTCAATAAAGTCTTCAGTATGCAGTGTTTTCATTCCTATATAGTGATTAAGGCCATTGATAATGTCAACGTTACCTGCTATCTTATTTGGATACATTTTCAATTGTAGCCCTTCAGGATATTGAGGTGCATCCAACTCTATACGCCACAAGGGAACAAATAAAACAATAATAAGCAACAAGCCGCAAACAAAAGCAGTAACTCTTGTTGATATACTCAGTTTGGAAGAAAGATTTTTTGGTTTCATTAGAGAAGCTTAAAAGTAAACGGACCAGTGACGGTCCGTTTACTTTGTAATTTATCTGGTCAATAGAGAATCCGGAACGTCCGAGTTCTTACCAAGGCTAAAAGATATTGGAACGGATGATCCTTTAGGAGAGACCCTGACATATCCTTGCATTTCCTGGTGTAAGGCACTACAGAAATCTGTACAATAGATAGGGTAAATACCCACTTTTTTCGGAACCCATTTTAAGGTACTTGTTTCCCCTGGCATGATCAATAATTCCGCATTTATAGCACCCTTAACAGCAAAGCCATGTGGAACATCCCAGTCCTGCTCAAGGTTGGTTACGTGGAAGTAAACTTCATCGCCCAATTTCACACCTTCAATATTATCAGGTGAAAAGTGAGAACGCATAGCAGTCATGTAGACATGAACTTTGTTTCCGTCCCTAACTACTTTGGAGTTCTTTTCTCCCATGGTAACATAAGGGTGTTTATTTTCTTCAATTTTGAAAATCTTCACTGAATTTTTGACAATTTTATCAGCGGGAATTGCCTGCGCATAGTGCGGCTCGCCAATCGATGGATAATCCAGCAACAATTTCATTTTATCCCCACTGATATCAAACAATTGGGCCGATTGTGATAGCTCAGGGCCAGTTGGAAGATACCTGTCCTTGGTGATTTTGTTATAGGCAACCATATATTTACCATATGGCTTTCTGGTATCGCCACCTGGAATACTTAGGTGCCCGGGAGAATAATAAGTTGGATGCCTGTCAAGGATTTTAAGGTCCTTAACATTCCACTTCACAATTTCAGAGGAAATAAAGAAAGTGGTATATGCATTTCCTTTTTCATCAAACTCTGTGTGCAATGGACCTAAACCAGGTTTTTTAACCTCGCCATATAAAGCAGCTTCGTATTTAAGCACCGGGATACCGCCATATTTTCCATCATAGTTCTTATCAGCGATTGCTTTTTTAATCTTTGTAAACGAAAATACCGGAATCAATGCTGCAAGTTTTCCACTACCTACTATGTACTCACCAGAAGGGTCAATATCAACACCATGTGGCGATTTAGGGCAAGGAATCATATAAACAATGTCTGGAAAGTCTTTTACATCAATTACAGTTACCTCTGATTTCATTGTGGAGGTTGCGGTATGAGTGGACTCATTGAATACATTATGTGCGTAATTTACCTTTTGCTTTTTACCTTTTCCTTGTTTTACATACTCTTCAGCTTTTTTCCAGTTAACGGCCAGAATATAATCTTTGTCGCGCTTAGATGCATTAACCTCAAGTAAGGTATGTGCCTGCTCAGAATTGTAAGTACTAAAGAAGAACCAACCACTGCTCGGACCTTTACCACTATGGCTTAAATCGAAGTTCATACCCGGAAGCAGGAGCTGGAAAGCAATTTTCATCTCTCCGTTTGTTGGTGCAACACTGACAAAACTAATGGTACCTTTGAAATTTTTCTTATAAGTATCGATGGGCACATCCCCATCTTCGTCATCCATGGGAACGCTGAACCGTGTTCCTGCGACAACATATTCCGAATTTTCGGTAATGAAGGGAGAAGAGTGATTTCCTGCACTATTCGGTATCTCTATGATCTCCGCAGTACGAAAAGTTTTGAGGTCAATACGTGCGATACGCGGTGTATTGTTTGCATTTGCAAATAACCATCGTCCATCGGTTTCACCATTAGTCTGCGACAGATCAAGGTGATGCTGATCATCCCATGGAACTTCTCCATGCGAGGTATTTAGCATTGGTTTTGTTTCCTCGCTATAACCCCAGCCTTTTTCCGGATCAACTGAAAACACCGGTATTACGCGCAACAAACGGCCGGAAGGAATCCCGTAAACGCTTACCTGACCACTGAAACCGCCTGAAACAAAGTTGTAAAGCTCATCATACTTTCCTGGTGCAACATACACTCTGGCAGCAGCATCACCTGTCATGGCATTGGCTGTGTTTTTGGGTTTACAGCCAGAGAAACTCAACAGCAAAAATGCTGCGAAAACCGACAATATAAATATATTTCTTTTCATGACTTAATTATTTAACTCCGTCGTTTTGACGCATAAATTCTAAAATTGCTCTGCTATCCTCATCACTCAGGTTCTGATTTGGCATACGGACCATACAAATCTCCAGCATGGCTTGAACTTTAGGATCCTTATCAATCATCACATCTGTATTCGTCATAAAGTTCATGATCCATTCAGGCGTATTACGCTTGGTAACATCCTTCCATCCTGGGCCAACTAACTTCTCGTCGGTAAGTTTGTGACAAGAAAGACATTTTAAATCGGAAATATTTTGTCCTTTCAATGCTAATGCTTTATCTAGCTGAGCATCTACTTTGACGTCTTTAAACTTTCCTTCTCCCCTATTAGGGTCATAATCTGAAATTGCAGGAGCCGATGCAGATTCTTCAGAAGACTGGTCGCTCGAATTGTCGGATTTAGGCGTATCACCTCCTGCACAAGCAGCCAGGAAGATTGTAACGCAGCATAATACGAGTAGTTTTTTCATAATAGTTGTTGTTAAATTAAATGTAAAATTAGGGGTTAATCTCTGGTTAAAATATGATGCAAGTCATTAATTATAGGTTTATTACCTGATAGAAATCATGATTTAATTAATATATATTGTATTAATTTCGGCTGTTAAATATTTAATTATGGATTCTCAACGTTTTGAACTTTATAAATGGATTAAGTGGGCTTTATTCAATTTACTTGTTGTTGCGATAGTAGGAATTATATTAAGGTACAAGATTAATTTTTCTTTCCCCTTAGTTGATCAAAAATTTCTTTTACATGGACATTCACATTTTGCCTTCACAGGTTGGATTACCCTAGCCTTAATGGCCTTAATGGTCAATTACCTGAACAATAACACTATAGGAGTTAATTTCAAAAAGTACGATAAAATGCTCATAGCAACCAATCTTGTTGCTTATGGTATGCTCTTTACATTTATCTATCAGGGTTATGCCTTTTTATCAATTACATTCTCGACGCTATCCATTTTAGTTTCTTATGTGTTCATTTATTTCTATTGGCGAGACCTGAACAAGATCAAACAAGAGCGTTCTATCACCATATGGTTTAAAGCAGCCCTGGTGTTGTGGTTTTTGTCATCCTTAGGTGTTTTTACACTTGCTTATCTAATGGCAACGGATACCCGTGTTCAAGAGTGGTATTTTGCATCTATTTATTTCTTCCTTCATTTCCAATATAACGGCTGGTTTCTTTTTGCAAGCTTTGGTCTGTTCTTTTCATTATTCATGAAAGACAACAGTGCGCTCAGCTTAAAAACAAATAAAATGCTATTTATCATTCTTGTGGTTACGGTTATACCAACTTATCTTCTATCAGTGCTTTGGTTAAATCTACCAGCTTACTTGCACTGGACTGGCGTGATTTTCGGAATTGTCCAACTGGCTGCTATCTATTATATGGTGAGCGTTTTAAGAATGGCAAAACAGCATTTATCTGTTCAATTATCACAGCAGACCAAATGGTTGTGGATGCTGGTTTGGCTGGCATTTGTACTCAAAATAGGCTTACAAACCCTTTCCATATTTCCTTACCTTGGAGAATTTGCTTTTAGCTTCAGGCCAATAGTGATCGGTTATCTGCATCTCTGTTTTCTTTGTATTCTATCTTTTTTCATTATCGGACTATTTAACTATCTTCTTGAAAAACAAGGCAAGCGGCTCAGCCTCCTGGGCGTTTCCCTTTTTGTATCAGGCGTGTTACTACAGGAATTTGTGTTAATGATTCAGGGACTGACGGCTTTCCAGATTTACCTCTTGCCTGCAGCAGGTATTATTTTATTCGCCATCGCCCTGCTCATTGGATCCAGTCTGGTGATCATCAACCTTCAAATTAGAAAAGATACCTAATCATTAGCATGTAATGTTTAAAAAATCCACTGCAGGGGTAGCAGTGGATCTTAAAAATGGAATTACATCAACCAACTATCTGCAATTCTTTTCTGCTAAAATCGCCTTAGGGAATAAGACATTATTTTCAAGGTGTACATGCCTGTGTAGGTCATCTTCATAGGCCGCAAGCATCTTATAAAGAATAGTGTAAGAAGAACATGCATCCTCAGGCAGTTTGAAGTTATCCGTCAGCAACCTGATTTGCTCCATAGCCTCTCCGGCTTGTTCATGCTCAGCCTCCATCATTTGGATGGGAACTGAAACATCGCCAAATGAACTTTCATGGATAACCCCGCCATTTTTTTGAACATTTGCCAGTTCTTTGATGAAAGGAAAAAGAACACGTTCTTCCTTCAGGATATGAAGCATTAAATCTTCGGCAACTCCCGTAAATATAGCGGCGACTTTTATCACTTCCGGGTGAGTGTCGCCATGTACTTTGGCTACTTTGTTAGCCAGTTCTTTGATGAAAGCCGTGTTGTCCCTGATATACTGATGGTGTGTATTGACAATGAAGTCTGCCAGGAAATCCATATTCCATTTCAAGTAATCATTTTCAGCAGCGGGGATATCACTGCTTATTGCGTTGAGCGCCTGGTTAACTTGTTCAGGGTTGATGCCTTTCGTATCGCAAACTTCTGTAATGGTTTTCTTTCCACCACAGCAGAAGTCAATGCCGAAATTTTTGAAAACCTGTGCCCGCCTATAATCTTTTGTAACCAGTTCACCAATGGTTTCTTCATCCTGGTCGAGCAGATTTTTAGTGATTTTCACCTTCCAAATTTCAGGTCCATTTTCCAGGTATTCCCATCGAAAGGTCTGCCCTCTTTCTGCCAGCATCTGGTAGTATAACGGTTTGGGATCATGGTCGTTATTAATAATGAATGCAGCGCCGGGTATTAAGCCATCAAACTCTTCAAAGATTCTGGGATGTTTTAAGCGAGGTTCTAATGCTGTAACGTTTAAAATATTGATCGTTTCCATATAAATTGTTTTTAAAGTGATTTTTTAAAGAATGTTTGTTTTATAGGTATGAAGCTATTCATCAACCTGGTTTTAATATGATTAATTACGTTTTAATCCCCCCAAAGTGCCTTCCGTCCTGCAGGTGTGATCGATTCAAAGTTCCATTCCGGATCCCAAACCAAGTCTACAGTGACACTATACTGGTCGAATAGACGTTCCAAACAATTAATTACTGCTGACACAATGCTCTCTCCCATTGGGCAAAATCTGGTAGAAAGTGTCATTTCTACGGCAATCAGCAGTTCTTTCTGGCTGACCGTTATGCCGTAGATCAAACCAAGGTCAACGATATTTACATGCAACTCAGGGTCAATAACGGTTCTTAAACCATTTTCGAGGGCGACATCCATGCCGGTTAAACATTCCGGAATATCAAATTCGATCATAATGCTGGGTTTTAGTCTGATGTAAGAGTAAATGAGCAATGTGAAGGCAATAACATAAGGCTGTGATCACCAGACAGCTGGCCCCGATGTATTTCATCATCCCGGATGAAAACACGAATCCGGAAATGAAGGTGATCAGGAAAAGCAGGAAAGCCATGCACTGAATTGCAAGAAGCAAATTACTATTTAAATCAGCAGGCATAGGTGTCTTTACTTTTCCGGTTAAATGTTCATAATGCTTTACCCATACGATGAAGGGAAGGGTTTTGAAAGTTTGCCCTATAATTAAAGCACTGATCCATCCTATAAATATTAAGATTCCATAAAGCACAGATAGATTTGTGGCTAAGGGATTTTGTTTTAAGTGGTAGTGGAATAAAAACGGAAGAACCCCAATGCTCGCTGCAAGCAAGACAAAAGAGAATAACGTTTGAACCATTGCAAGATCAACGTCTTTACGTATACGGGAAACAAAGCACCGGTAAACATAAACTAGATAAGTACAAAGCCCAGCCACTCCGATGAGAAGGATCAGGTTTGTTCTAAAATTGATACCAAAGAAATAACCGTCAATCAAGAACAATAACAAGGCTGCATTGATCAGGTAATAGGCAGCTGACAATAGTGCGGTTTGTTGATATTTAGACACCAGGAACATGGGAATCAGTTTGGCACTTACCCCGATAATCAACATTAAAAACCAACCTGCGATACCCATATGGGCATGCAGTCTTAAAAAAGCCAAGTGATCCTGAGGCAAAAAGGAAAACCTGAAATTAAAAACCAATAGCAGCCCTAAAACTGCTGTCAATGCCAGCCACATACAGGAGGTCACGATAAACTCTTGAAAAATAGTGGTTTGCTGTTTATTTTTTAAAGTAAGCAGGACATTTAAATTAAATAATAGAATGCCCGATAGTACAAGAATGCCTGCTACCTGCATCATCAAGCCTGGGTCAAAAAACCAAAAGGCGCAAATCAACAACATTATCCCCGGCACAAGGAGAAGGAAACTGCCCCAGCAAAGCCGAATACTATACAGTGGTGTTTCCAAAATGACGGGCAGCAGCTGATATAGTGCACCAAAAATGATCAGTGTGCCCCAACCCAAAGCAGCAGTATGTGTTAACGCCAGGATTTTGGGTTGAAAATAGTGCCCGGCGATTTCATTTATTGAAAACATAAACATAATCGTCAAAGCAAGAAAGAAGATAGCCGCAACAAGATAATGACTTACTACTATCCGGTATAAAGCGGGTTGATGTCTGATGGCGCTCATGATTGATAAATTAACATGTCCACCTCATCCGCTGATTTATGGTTCAGCAAAAATGTCATTCCTTTTTTATGAAGTTCAGGCAGTAGAAACACGGGCACTTTTTTATGATGGACAAAAAGAAGATGATCAGCGGGAAGTGTCTCCAAATTCTCCATGATGAGCATCATCGGCTGTGGCATTTGCAGTTCACGAACATCGACATACCTGACTTTAGCCAGGTCGAAACGCTGCAGGACCATGTTGAATAACTCCTGGTCTTTAACTGTCTGTGGAATTGGGGCATTTTCAGCGGTTACATTACCGTCATGCTGTTTCTCAAACCAGGTAATCACTGTGGCTACATCAATGTACTCCACAACATAACTAAATCCTTTATCAGTAAGCAGGCTTATCAATGGTACAGGTTCAAAAGTATTCGTGATTTTCAGGCGATCACCGACGTTTAGCTTATTTACCATCACAAGAATTTCTTTAAGAGGATCGTGATGATTTTTAAGGTAAGGACGTGCATCCAGTTCGACAACATGAGTATGGCGACTAAAGTCTATACCATGGTTTTGGGTTGATTTTTGCACTGCTGGTATCGCTGTTATCAATACAAATCCGATTCGGCTCATGCTTTTCAAAAAGTCATCAACCTTACAGTTGGCAATTTTACAAGCATCAGCAATTGTAACCCGACTAGCAAATACCCTGCGGAGGATAGGATTTTTAAGTTTAGAAAAATTAAGGTTAAGTTTTACCAGTTCATTGATTACACCCTGACTGTCCACATCAAGCAATGTTTTGATACGGGTACCTGCATGAATTTTAACTTGATTTGTCATTTTCATTACCTAAGATTCTAATGAGTTGATGAATTAGACCAAAGGTATGGCCAGACTCAACTGTAGTTTATGATTGAGATCATAAACACCACTATTTAAGGTAATGAATTAGCTTTATCTATAGACTTTTCGACTTTCTATGGTAAGTTCCCCTTTTTTTTCGAGAGATTTGATGGCCCTAATAACGGTTTCCACCCTTAAGCCAGTGAAATCCGCAATTTGCTGCCTCGTAATTTCAATTTTGTGTTTCGTCTCCGCAGGAACGTTATCTACTTTAATTTTGAAATAATCAATCAACTGCAAAACCCTGTGTTCTGGCTCCTGGGAAGAAATTTCAGATGCCATAATAGATTTAAAATAAAGTCTTTTTGCAAGAACAGTTGTCATTTGAAGATGCAATACAGGATTTGAAAGGACAAGATTTAAAAATTTTTCCTTTGTTAGCAAGTAAACCTCCGCCTTTGTGATCGCGACGGCATTAGATGGGTAATATTCATTGATTAGCAAAGGAGGTTCTCCGAAACTATCACCTTCTGCAAAAATACCCTGTACAAACTCCTTCCCGACATCATTAAAATTGTTCATTTTAACTGCACCTTTACGAACTTGAAAATAATACTTAGGCGTATCGCCTTTTTCAAACAAGATTTCACCCTTATCATAGTTTGCGATTTTACCAAATTGCATTAATAAAGCTTCATCTATCATATCGGGCGAAATAAGATTGTAGTGTCGCCAGTAAATATAAGGATGAAGACCATCATTACACTACCTTAATGACTACGTTACCAATTTTTCGTCCTGTTTCAACATATTGGTAAGCTTCAACAATCTGTTCTAATTGGTATTGCCTGTCCACTACTGGCTTAAATGCGTCGTTCTCTACCAGTTTTTTCAAAAAAATAACATCTTCCTTATTTATGGTTGGAATAGGAAACAATACTCTTTTACCACCCAGAATAGGTGTAATGAGCGCTAAAAATACGTTTTCAGCATTTTTACCAAGTTCTGTAGATTTGTATATGCCATTTTTCTTTAATAAGGGTTTACATTTTCCAAACGAACTTTTCCCTACAGCGTCATAAATAAAATCAAACTTCTTTTCAGTTTTTGCAAAGTCTACATTAAGGTAATCAATCACCACTTCTGCCCCTAATGATTTTACTAACGCGACATTTTTTGTATCGCAAACTGCCGTCACATTTGTCCCAAAGTATTTCAACAGTTGCACTGCTGCAGAACCAATTGCACCCGTAGCACCATTTACCAAAACATGCTGTCCGATTTTAACTTTTGCCGCTTTGATATCGCATAAAGCATAATGTCCCCCTTCGCAAATAGGTGCTGATTCAAGGTAAGTTAAATTCCCCGGCATGGTCGTCAGGGAATCAGACTCGCGCATTGTCATATATTCCGCATGTGCACCGAATGTGGTGTCATTATAACCAAACACCTTATCTCCAACCTTAAATAACGTTACGTCCTTAGCAATTGCTTCAATTTGTCCTGCAAATTCGTTTCCAAGTATCTTATTTTTAGGCTCAAATAATCCACTAAAAAGCCTGTTAATAAAATACGAAGCACTCCTGAATGCACAATCGGTACGGTTTACAGTTGTAGCATACACTTTAATTAATACCTCGTTTGCTTGGGGAATGGGCTTATCAACCTCCGTTATTTCGGCAACCGCTGGTGGTCCATATTTTGAATATACGATCGCTCTCATTTTCTCAGGTTATTTGTCGATTTGTTTGTTGTTTATTAAGCAGTTTTTTAAAGAACCCCTTTAGCATTAAAGCTATCCATTTTTTATTTATAAAGTAAAAAATGAAAGGATTTATAACATGGGAGAATATCAGCAAATCGGGAAGAGTTAGCGAAGCTTAAATAAGATTGTATATTTGGATGTTCGCTCGAAAAACCGGCTTTAAAATCGGGAACGTTGTTTAATCACCTATTTTATTGACTCATGAAATACCTTTTATTTACAATTTTAACCTGCTTATCCTTTCACCTATCGGCTCAGCAATCTTATAAAATAACCTATTCCAAAAGTTATAACGACAAGGTAATGCCCAAACAAGATCCATTGCTGGTTTTTACCAATAAAGATCAAACGGTGATTACTTCTGAAAAGATTACACAAAATAAAGCAGTTAACCCTTTTGAAACCTTCTATATAGACCGTAAGCAGACTGATTTGTATCTCCGGGTTACCAATTTCAGTCCAGGTAGGGAAATGGCTACTATTGATTCCGCTATTTTAGGTAAGAATGTGTTAAAATTAACAGACGAAACACGTCAAATATTAGGATATACTTGTAAAAAGGCTACAACTTCCATCAATTCTAATGCTATCGAAATATGGTACACTACAGCTTTAGCTATAAAGGGGGCACCAAATGAAGTAGGGCAGAATTTAGGGCTGGTACTGGAATATAGCCGTAATGGAAACTCAAAAATTACAGCCACCAAAATAGAAAAGATCAAACGCATCCCTTCTCCTGTCGGACTGCGCGACTTTGGGAATATCGTAGATGGATTGACTTACCACGATGAAGTATGGAAAAGTCGTTTTGTACAGGTTCCAATATTTAAAGATGAGGTGATCAACTTCAGGGATAAACCTCAATCTGACAGCGTTTTGAGATTTGCAAGTGGCACTGTTATCCTAAAAAAAGTAAAGATTCCTGAAATCACAAATGGCAGTCAGGCCTTTGTTCAGTTGATACAAAAATCTAATGGAGATGCCTATGACCGGACTGGTTCTGTGTTTATGATTGCTGAAGACCAGAAGCAAACTTTTCTGGATGGAATGAAACATGGGATGAAAACCTTGCCACTTTATGAAAACGGGAATGGCAAGCAGTACCCAGGGATGATCCGCACTGCGGGATTCTCACCGGTTTATGAATTGATGAGATTTTTTACTCCATTTGGCGTCAATCACTTTAATAAACGCCTGACGTTAAAGAATAAAACCTGGCAGGATAGCGTGATTTACCGTCAGGATATTTCAGAATTTATTTCTGTAATGTCTGGGAAAGAGGTTTACATCGGAACTTATATTGGTAATTATGATAAAGGCGGCCATAAGGTAAGTTTAGAACTCACGATACATCCAGGCGGTGAATCAAAAATGGCTGCTCAAAAAGTGATGCCCATTTTTAATACAACAAATGTTATGGAAATGGGTGGACAAGATTATCCGACCTTCTTTAGCGAAGAGAAAGGGTTAGAAGTGACTTTTAATTTGCCTGAAGATGCCACAGATGTTCAACTCCGGTATGTCACGACAGGACATGGCGGCTGGGGAAATGGAGATGAATTTGTTCCTAAAGAAAACCGCATTTTCCTGAACGGGCAAATAGCCTTTAAATTCACCCCCTGGCGAACAGATTGTGGATCTTATCGTCTTTATAACCCTATTTCAGGGAACTTCAGCAATGGTTTATCGTCATCAGATTTAAGCCGTTCAAATTGGTGCCCGGGAACGGTAACAAATCCTAATTATATAAATCTGGGTGATTTGAAGGCCGGCCAACATATCATCAAAGTGCAAATCCCACAGGGTGCACCTGAAGGAACGAGTTTTAGCTTTTGGAATGTATCAGGATGCCTGATTTATAATTAGCAATCAGTAGATTGAAAATGTTGGCAAACAAGGTGAAAGATACCTTATGATAAAATGATGGAGGCTGTATCACAAAATACTTGTTTATGATACAGTCTCCATCAATCTGAATGTCAAATCTTAACACCTAGTTTCGCTGCAATATCTTTAAACATTTCGAGATCTATCCCATCTGCCCCAGGTGAGTTAAGCTGCGGTTCCTCTTCCAAATCCGGTGCCGGAGCGCCTTCGATAGCGCCAAAAACTACTTCTAATTCCGAACCGTCTTCAGGATGACTTCCATTCCAAATGATACCCGCTTGTCGGTAATCATCCTGACTAAAGGTATAAAGTTTTCTGTGCAAACCATTTTCTTCATATTTCCGTGTTTCTGGAAATGCTTTATTACTTAACTCAGGTATAGGAATTAATTTGGTTACATTGACACCAGTAAGCAATTCTATTGCCTTGGCATAAGCTACAACATGAAGTCCCCCTCTAACAAGTAAATAAGAGACCATTTCGCGCGCTGTAGGATCAGTAACCATTTCATATACACGCATCTTGTTAGCTCGTGCACCACATTCCAGGAAGAAATTATGTAAGAGATCCAATTTGAGATTACCCCCGCTAAAAACATGCTGCCCTGTCCACCAATCTCCCATTGAATCCATTGGAAGTGAAGCCTGTCCGCTTGCAATAAAGTGACGGGTATTTCGGGCATCAGTAATATTTTTTAGTGGCCCTGGCTCCGGATCGAAACCGCGCTTGGTAGTTCCTGTCAATAGCAAATTAATCGCATAGGATACCGCCTCTATGTGTCCATACTCTTCTCCTGCGATGCTACAAATCACATCATAAAATGGCCTTAATCTGTTTCGTCCCCTAAAATTAAAGGACTGAAAGGTGTAAGTCATTAAAGTGGTCATTTCACCGAATTTGCCGCCTAGTAATTCTTGTACAGCAGCTGCGTCGTTTGGCGACGGATTGTTTGGCGTAGGCAGTTCCAAAGGAAGCCTGTCAATTTTTAATATCATAATTTAAAATTTAGGGTTATCAATCAATTAGCTAACAGCACTTTACCTAAATAGTTTAATTATTTATTAAATAATTCGGCATCGTTAAACAAGCTTTTTAGGCGCTTCCCCGTAAATTGACACGCTGTACATTTAGGAATCAACTGTCATTAAATTAAATTTTCATATCTCTTGTAGTTGCCAAATAAATTATTTTACTTTGCTGTACAAAGTACTTTTAAATGAAAGAAGCAGACGTCTATTCGGAACTATCCTCTATAAGATCACTCATGGAGCGGTCGTCAAAGTTCATCTCGCTAAGCGGATTGTCCGGCGTAATGGCTGGTATCTATGCTTTGGCTGGCGCTTTTTTCGGATGGCGGATTGTTTACAAAGAGGCCGGTGGATTAGTCATCAACAATTATGATGTCATTGATCCTCGCGTATGGTCACAACTAGTGGTGATTGCGTTAGTTGTATTGGTACTTTCTTTAACGACAGTCATTGTTTTAACTTATCGTCAATCAAAGAAAAAAGAACAGCAGTTTTGGGGGCCGGGAAGCAAACGTTTATTATCCAGCCTGGCTTTGCCATTAGTCACTGGCGGCATCTTAATTATTATATTATTGTATAGAGGTGAGTATAGTATGGTTGCACCAGCTTGTCTGCTGTTTTATGGTTTGTCACTTGTATCGGGAAGTCATTATACATTTTCTGATGTCAAATGGCTTGGCATCTGCCAAATCACGTTAGGGCTACTTTGTGCTTTAATGCCAGGTTACGGACTCATTTTTTGGACTATTGGATTTGGTATACTTCATATTCTTTATGGTTCCATTATGCATTTTAAATACAAGCAGTGAACATATCCCTAGAACAATTCGATAAAGCTTTTGAAAATCGATTACGCCTTCAGATTATGAGTGTATTGGTTGCTAATGAAAATTATGATTTTAATTCGTTAAAGGAGCTATTGAATGCAACCGATGGAAATCTTGCCTCCCATTTAAAGGCATTAGAGAAAGAGGATTATATTACTGTATATAAAACCTTTGTGGGCCGTAAACCCAATACCCAATATGCTGCTTCAAATACAGGACGCCAAGCTTTTGTGAAGCACCTGGATGCGCTTGAAAATTTAATTAAACAACAGAAGAAATAATTTTTTTTACCCATCTACTTTGAAATTCAAAGTACTTTAATCTTTATGAAAATGGATCAACAAACAAAAAACAATGGAATTATTAGCTGGATCGAGGATTCAGTTTTATTCAAATTAGGGATCATCGGATTTTTCACCCTACTGCTGCTCATTCCCTCAGAATGGATTCAATCTATAATCCAGGAACGGCAAAACAGGCAGCAAGATGTGATCAAAGAGATTTCAGACAAATGGTCCGGGAGCCAACTCGTACAAGGACCAGTAATGATATTGCCATACAAAACACTGATCCAGCAAAAAGATAATACTGGTCAGGTTATTTATGAGGAAGCCATATCAAACATCTATATTCTTCCTGAAGCATTAAATATCACCAGCACAGCAGATCCTGAAGTATTACATCGTGGAATTTTCGATGCAGTGGTCTACAATGCTAAAATTAAGGTAAACGGCAAGTTCAGTATGCTTGAACTACAGAAATCAGGCATAGATCCAGATAAAATTCTATGGAATAAAGCTAAGGTAGCTATCGGACTTAGTGATTTAAAAGGACTTAAAAACAACCCTTCTATTAAACTGGCAAACCAGCAGTACGCGGTTGAACCTGATTTTACTTCCCTGAAACTATTTAATAATAACCTGATCATTCTTCCGGATCTGGGTAAAGATAGAAATACAGCTTTGCCTTTCAGTTTTGACCTCGACCTTAGGGGAAGCAGTGAGCTTAATTTTCTGCACCTGGGGAAAACTACAACGGTTAAGTTAGCGGGAAAATGGAATAACCCGAGTTTCACCGGACGTTACCTTCCTGAGGATCGTCAGATCACAGCGACCGGATTTAGTGCCAGCTGGAAAATGCCTTTCTTTAACCGCCCCTATCCTCAACAATGGGTAGCTGAAAATACGATTTTGAATACGAAGGTTCAGGATTCGGCCATTGCCACAACTACGGCCCTAGCATCAACAAACCCAAATTATGATGCTTATTTCGGCGTGAATTTTCTATTACCAATAGATCAATATCAAAAGATCATGCGGACAGCTAAGTATTCAGTCTTAATTATTCTATTGACATTCATCTCGCTTTTCTTCACCGAACTACTGAATAAAAAGAAGGTACATCTTTTGCAATATGTGCTGATCGGTGCGGCAATGACCATCTATTACACCCTATTGCTCGCCTTTAGTGAACAGATTGGCTTCAATGCAGCTTATCTGATCGCTTCCGTCTCTACAGTGACATTGGTCAGTATTTTTATCGCCACACTTTTACGGGATAAAAAGCCTGCTTACATATTTGCAAGCATCCTGACCATCTTTTACACCTTCATCTTTGTGATCATACAATTGCAGGATCTGGCCTTAATTTTTGGTAGTGTAGGTTTATTCATTACTGTAGCTATATTGATGTACCTGTCTACAAGAATAGACTGGAACAGAAGAACGTTACACGAAATGGCAACCTAAAAAAATGCAGCGGTTGTATCATGATGCGACGTCAATGACGACACATTATGATACAACCGCTGCATTCAGATTTATACCCGATACTAAAAAATTATCATGGCATAAGTGATGAATGTTAATAGTAATTAGTTCTACTCAATTCCGTTTCCTCAATTTCCACTTCATCCAAATATTTCTCTAGAGAATCATCAAGTTCCTTCATCCAGGGCGTATGATGTTGTTCAGCTTCCGTGTTATCCATTACCGAAGTGTATGTTTTATCACGATAATTTAAAATATTTTCTTCTTTATCTTTAAGCCAGCTTTTTAACATCGCTGCTACTTTATCGAGATTAAAGCCAGGGTAGTCGGTATAACTTACCAGGTCTTTAATGTATTCGGTTTGGAAATCGACATGATCATCTCCAGTTCTAGTAAAAGCTTCCCCATCTATCCATTTTTTAATATCTGCATCACGTTCTTCCTTATCAATTAAAGGTATTTTTCCCAGCATATAATCCCTTGCAAACCATGCCTGGGCATCGAACATATTAAAAGTATAATATTGATCCTGCATCCCTAAGAATAACAGCCTTTCATTTTCATTAAAAATAATCCCCTTATAAAGATTGTCTGGATACAGGCAATTTTTGGTTTTAAGACGTAAGTTATCAGGGAGGAATGGGAATTTGTGTTGATAACCTGTACATAGGATCACTGCATCATATTCTTGAGAACTACCGTCTTTAAAAAACGCCTTGTTATTTTCGAAGTGAGTCAGCAATGCCTTTTCTTTGATTCCATCGGGCCATTTAGCGCCAATTGGGTTAGAGCGATACGAGATGGTAACGGATTTGCTTCCATGTTTATAACATTGAACAGCAATATCTTCCGCAGAATAACTACTTCCAATGAGTAACAATTTTTGATCTTTAAAACGATCTGCACCTCTGAAATCATGTGCATGCATTACCGCACCTGGAAAATTCTCTATCCCTTTAAAATAAGGCATATTAGGCGTTGAGAAGTGACCTGTACCTACAACCAGGAAATCAAAATACTCTTCAAAAGTTTCATTCTTTACAAGATCATCGAATATGACGCGAAACTTTTCCTGATCCTCGAGATAGTCAACCCACCTGGCAACTGTATTAAATTGTATGAACTTCCTTGAATTACTTTTTTTGATCCGCCCCTGTATGTAATCAAATAATACTTCCCGGGGAGGATAGGAAGAAATAGGTTGGCCGAAATGTTCTAAAAATGTGTAATCAGCAAATTCTAAACATTCCTTAGGTCCGTTAGACCATAAATATTTATACATACTGCCATGAAGCGGTTCCCCATATTTACCTACTCCTGTTCGCCAGGTGTAATTCCACATGCCTCCCCAATCATCCTGCTTTTCATAACATTTAATTTCTGGGATAGGATTACCTTTTATATGTTCCGACTCAAATGCCCGAAGCATAGCCAGACCACTCGGTCCTGCTCCAATAATTCCAACTTTAAAATTTGTCATTTAATATAAATTTTGCTTCAACCCTAAAGGGTCGAAACGGTGAAAATTCATGTAATATGTTTGCTAAAAATTGCTTACGAATATTTTAACAGCTTACAAAAAGAAGAGAATAAACCTCTACTGAAGATGCTTTCATCACAAAAGAACTTTTGGGATGAAATGCTTTTTTTTGCAAATTACGAATTATAATTTAAATATTAAATAATAATTGATTTACGAAGGATCATATTTTACTAATAAGACAAAAAAAGGGTTTACTGAGAACTGCGGATTCTATTAATCTTGGTCAGGTTAACTCCTCCCATTAAGGTATTAAATCCCGCAGTGGCATCGCAAATTTTCGCCACATGCAGTACTGTTAAAATTGATCTGTTTTAAATGGTATAATGTGTAAATTACATTAGATCGGATAAGCATCTACCATGGATTCAGCGTACCTTTATGATAGCTACATCAGCTAAAAAAAAAACAAATAAGATAAGGTAAGATTGCTCATCTGTAAATCAATGAATATTAAACATGCTCGCAGTATTAATAGGTATCATCACGGGGATAATCATCATTTTCTCCATCGGCATTTTTAAACAACTTCATAAACTGGCCGTTTATAGTTTGGTCCTTGCTGGTATAGGATTTTTATATCCGGGATTCACATGGTCGGATTCCCAAGCATTTCTAATCAATTCAATTCAGGCGGTCTTCTTCCTCCTGTTGGCCTACTATGGAATTCAAAAAGGCCTGCATATTTTAGCTATTGGCTATTTCCTGCATGGCATCTGGGATTTATTGTATCATTTATTCGCTGATTCAAGTATCATACCTCCCCAATATGCTCAATTTTGCTCTTCTCTGGACTTTATCATAGGCTTCTATTTGCTTTATCTCAGGTACTTTAAATTTTAAAAATCCGGTTTGTTTGCTACAAGCAACAAGCTAGTAAACCACTCAGGAAATAGCCTATAAAGATTCCTGGGTAATCAGGTACAAAACCAACCATACAAAACAGGTAAAGAATAATAAATCACTGATCAGTAAACCTTTAATCCCCTTACTTGTTTTCATCCCACCATCTAAGATCGCTCGATATTCGTTTAATTAAAAACTTAATAAAATGAAAAAGATTAGAATGATTTCAATGTCTCTACTCTTAGGATTATTTCTGATCCTTAGTGCCAATGTGCGAGCACAAGACCCGGTTACAGTCGCTCCAAATGTTTATAAGAAAATTCTACTGGAAAATGATAACATCCGGGTAGTGGAGCTTGAACTAGCTCCGCAGGAAACTGTGCCGTGGCATAGTCATCCCGATCATTTCGTTTATGCTCTAACAGATGGAAAGTTGGAGCTTACCGATAAAGGGAAGCCAGCAGTGGTTACCGAAATTAAAGCAGGAGAAGCTATTTATATCATTGCCACAACCCACATGGCGAAAAACATAGGAGAAACACCAATAAAATTCATTGTGACTGATCTGAAAACAATCATCACAAAGAAATGATCAGGGTTCCTAAAACTTTAAATAGATGACAAAATAAGTTTGTTTATTGGGGCTCATTGTATAGTAATGTAAAGTGATACAATGAGTTCCCAATTTCGATCAGCACTGCTTTTTATTGTCGTTAATGCCGTCATTAAATCACTAGTCAACTTATCATCATCGACTTTAAAATGCAACAATATGAAAAGCATACTCGTACTATCCGTTTTTATAATTTTTTCAGCACAACTATTTGCCCAAAAAGCTTTATACGACCGCGTCTTGGAAGAACATATTAAAACACTGGATCTTGCTCACGCGCAGGCAATATTAAAGGGTGATGCGGCTGGACTAGACACCTTAATGGATGATGATGTGGCCGTTAACCATCCCACGAATAAAATTATAAAGGAGAAAAAAGAACTGATGCAAAGGATCAGACAGGGCGTGATCCGTTATACGGCTTTTGAACGCTATCCAGAAAAATTTATCTTCTTCAAAGATATGGTTGTAGTGATGGGCAGTGAGATAGTGGTTCCATCCACCGGTGCTCCAAATGCTGGAAAGAACCTGCAACGCCGATATACTAATGTGTGGATGAAGTTGGACGGGAAATGGAAACTGACCGTTCGACATGCAAATAATGTACTTTAATATAAATGGATATTTCTCAGAACTTGGTTTTATTCCTCCATTTACACTCCACCGCTAAAGGATATATTTAAGAGCACGCTTTTCCCTATGGTAAACTTAGCAGAAGGTATCATATCATATCAAGATTAAATGAAGTATTCACTTCTATAACTTACAACCTTAATCTTACTGGAACCACCGGGTTGCTTTTCAAGTTGAATCTGTGTCCCGATCCGTTCTTTTAACGCTTCCACGTGAGAGATGATTCCAATGGTTTTGCCTTTAGCCTGCAGATTTTCCAGCGCAGCGATGGCCAGATCTAAAGTATCAGCATCCAATGTACCAAAGCCCTCATCGATAAACAAAGAATTAATCTGCACTTTTCGGCTAGCCAAATCAGATAGTCCTAAAGCTAATGCCAGGCTAACCAGGAAGCTTTCACCGCCAGATAAAGTGGCCATAGGTCTGACCACATCAGCTTGATAACTATCCACAATGAGCAGTTCGAGGTTATTAGCGTTGCTTTTTAAGATCTGGTAGCGGTCACTTAATTTTGACAAATGACGATTTGCCAAAACAGTTAGACGCGCTAAAGTCAAACCCTGGGCAAAACGTTTAAATTTTTGACCATCGGAAGAGCCAATCAAGCCACAAATCTTGTCCCATTTAATGAATTCCTTATTTTGCACCGCTATCTGGGTAGTTAGTTCCGCATATCTTAGTTTCAATCTCTTATCCTGGTCCAGTTTACTTTTTAAACTGCCGATATCCTGGTTAAGTTGGGAGATGGCATCATCAAAAAATTGCAACCTTGATGTCAGCTCCTCAGGTAATTCGTCAGTCAGGCTTTTCTTCTTTTCAGTAGTTAAATCTTTGTTTAAACTATTTAACCATTGTTGCAGACCTATCAATTCCGCACTGATCTTTTTTTCCAGAGCAATGAAGTGTTGCGCCTGATCATCCGGCATAAACAACTGGTTCAAGTTGTTGATGGTAAGGATCTCTGCTTGAACCAGTTTTTCAGTTAACAGCGCTTCTAAAGCAACCTGCTTTGAACTCAATAAGTTCAAATCTTCCGTAAAGCGCTGAAGTTTCGCCTCAGCTGACCTCATTAATTCCAGCTGCTCCTGCGTTTTTAAAACCTGGTTATCTTTTTGAGACTCAGCACTCGAAATAGCTGCATTCAACTCATTTCGGTATTGAATAGGATCATTACCTCCAAAAATTGCAAAACGCTCGTTTTTAACCTTTCCAAGGGTGTCATTTTCCAAATTACCATCCCTTTCAAGAACAGTTAATTCTTTAACTCTGCTCACCAATGCCTCCTCCAAACCCTGATAGGCCGTAGTCCATTGGGTAAAATCAATCTTCCATTCCTGCAAGTTACGCTGAGCTGCTGAGTATTTAATCCACCTGTCTTTTAGCAAACCTTCAATTTCAGGAATATCATGCAGACCTGCATTAATTCCATAAGGCTCCAGGAGTTGTGTGATTTTTGCAGTCAAGACGGCCTGTTTTCCCTTTTCAGCAGCCATCACAACTAAATTTCTAACCTGCCTTTCTTCAGCACTTTCCTTTTTTTGTGCAGACAGGACATGTCTAGCTTTCATTTCAGCCAAAGCTTCTTTTAAACCGTTAATCCCAGTTTGTGTATCATCTATTTGTTTTTTAAACTGTCTTAGTTTTTGTAAAGAAAGTTCAAGCTTTTTCTGTTCAACGGTCCTGGTTTCCAGCTGTAAAAGGATGTCCGCAGCATGATCTATCAACATATTTTCCGGCAAAAGTTCATTTAAAGCCTCAAACTGGCTAACTAAACGCTTCTGACTGGAAATTAACTTGATAAGCTCTTGTCCTTTGGTAGTGATGACATTATTCAGTGTGTGTAGTTGGATATTTTGATTACTATACAGCTGATTTAATAGCTCGAGTCTGGTATGTTGATCGTTTCTTTTTCTCTCTGTTAAACTTAGTTGACTATGATAATTATTTTCAACAAAAGGATGTTGTTTTGAGCCACACAGTGGACAAGGCATGTCAGGTGCTAAGGTTAACCTGGCTTCCTCATAATTCTGGATTTGCTTTTCCAGCTCAACAACAGCCTGGAGGTTCTTTAAATGTGACCCTGTCTCATTTTTCTCAGTTTCAAGCGTTTGAAGTTCAAATCCAAGCTTTTCAACTGCCGCCTCTGCCACTGAAATTTCAGTTTCAAGTGCCAGCTTGTCTTCTTGAGAAGCCTTTAACTCATTGGCATATTTATATTGCTGCTCATATTTATTGATTAACGAAGGAAGCTGCATCAGGCGAGACTCCAGCGCTTCCATGTCCTTCCATTTAAAATCGTCTAAACCATCATTAAGGTCTTGTAGCCTATCTTTTTCAGCGATAATCACTTTCTTATGGTGTTCAATTTTCCCCGTAAGTTCTATTAAGCGATTGTTTTGTTCTTCCAGCTGGTGCTGGCAAAAAAGGTGTTCTTTTTCTGCTTCCTTGATTTTAGCCAGGGATTCCAGCGTTTCTTTTTGGAGTTGATTAAAAACTATCAGTTGTTTTTCTAGCTCCTGATCAGAGCCGTTATCCCGCAACCATTTTTCTGTGTCTTGAATCTTTTGAGAGAGGAGGCTGATGGCTTCTGTTTTTTTATTCTTTGACTCCAGCAGGTCATTCGTTTCCTTCTTCGTCAGCTCAAGCTTTTCGTTACTCTTTGTAAGCTGTTCACGTACAGTAGCAATTTTTGCATCCAGTATAATCGCCTGTTCTAAAGAGGGAGTGATATCGGCCAGGTCTTTCTTCGCTTTTTCGTAAATCAGTTTAAACGCTTCCTGTTTGGCCGACTCGGTTGTAGCTTTGGCCAGAAAAACAGGGAGTTGCAAATCTAGTTTCTCTTTTGCCAGCTGAATATCGGCTATCTGCTTTTTCAATCCATTTATTTCAACCAGATCAGGCTTAAAATTTACCGCCTTCAAGTGCAGTTTCAATCTTTCGAATTCAGGAAGCTGAGCATCATACTTTTCCTGCTCGGTCTTCATCGCCAATAATGCCTCTTCCCTTTTAGCCTCTAATTTAACCAAGGTATTCAGCCATTGTACTTTTTGGTAAACAATGCCGTGCTGTGCCTTTAATTCCAAATTCTTAAGGCCTAAGTCCGCCAATTGATCTGTGTGTTCTTTTAATATTTCCTCAGAAAGAATGTCAACCCCAGACAGCTGTAATTTAAAGGTCTCCAATACATCCTTCTCCTTTCTTTGCTTTTCAAAAACGAACTTAGAAATCTCTGCATAAATACCCGTATCCGTAATTTTTTCCAACAGATCACTTCGTTCATTATCGTTGGCGTGTAAAAACCTGGCGAAGTCCCCTTGAGATAATATTACAGATCTTAAAAACTGATTATAATCTAGTCCGCACAAATCTATAATCGCATTTTTTGTCTGGGTAACGGTATGTCCACCAATAAATTTCCCAGATTCCCTTTCTGCCAATTCCATCTTTTCCGACTGAATGTTGCCATCAGCTCTTTGTCTGGCCCTGGCCACCGACCATTTTGCCCGATAGGCTTTTTCATTCACCTCAAATTCAACTTCCGCATAACACTGACCGGTATGTCTGGACATGATCTCATTCACATCTTTTCCATGGCGATGAACCTTGCCATACAGCGCCACGGTAATCGCATCCAGAATGGTCGTTTTACCAGCACCTGTGGGCCCGGTAATGGCAAATAAACCACTTTCCGAAAAAGGCGCTTCATCAAAACGTATCTGGTGTTCCCCTTTCAAGGAATTTATGTTTAGAAACTTTACACTTAATATCCGCATCTTACCTTTCTATTTGGGTCATTTGTTCTATTACTTCATCAAAACTCTCTACCAGGTCAGCAAAATCCTGATCACCATATTCCGCCTCACAGCGTTTTATGAACACAGCTTTTGGGTCAAGGTCATTTAAGGCCAGAGCCTCATCTGCCAGCTGGTCAAGGTTTTGATACGGTTTCAAAATGGTCTGCTTAAAACAGAGCTTATCGATGAAGGGCTTGGTCGCCTTTAATAAATTCAACTGTTCTTCTAAATATGGAATGTGTGCATCAGTTTCAATCTGAACTTCTACCCAGGTAGGATATTTCAGCTGGGGGTCTTCGAGGAGCAAGATTTTACTTTTAACCCTATCCAGCGGACCTTTTATGCGGATCAGTTTTCTGTTGCAAGGCACCTCATGCGTTTCGATGGCTAACATTTTATCCTCGTCAAAATTCAGAATAAGCACTTGTTTTTTATCCTCATTTTCCGAGAAGCTTAATGGAATAGGCGAACCGGAATAACGAATATGAGCCTTCTGATTGACCAGCTGGGGCCGATGAATATGTCCCAGAGCTACATAATCAAATTGCACAGGGAAATGATCAGCACCTACCTGTCCGAGGTTGCCCACGTGAATCTCCTTCTCACTGTCAGAAGTACTTGCACCAGCCGCAAAAAGGTGACCTGTAGCAATTACAGGGATGCCCTGCGATTTGTAATCGGCGATATGTTCTATAAAACCATGGTAATGATCTCTAATTCCCCCTGTAATGCGTTCCAGTCTTTCCTCCGTTGTTTCACCAGAAATAGAAAGACGAATATCTCTGTCCCTTAAAAAAGGCACTGCGCAAACCACCAGTTCCAGGTTGCCTGCTAAATCTTTTATAGGAATGATTTGATCAGTAAACACTTCAGGTACACCACCGACTACATGCACCTTAAAAAACCGAAGTAATTCTTTCGGCGCATCCAGTGTACTCATCGAGTCATGGTTTCCACCGATGATGATCACTTCCTTGCAGCAAGTATTCCGCACATTACTTAAGAAACTATAATACTGCTGCAAAGCTGTATTGGAAGGCGATCCGGTATCAAAAATATCTCCCGCCACAATTAAGATATCAATATTTTCCTCGTTTAACTTATCTATAAGCCAATTCAGGAAATCCTGATGTTCATCTGTACGTTCAGCATGATCAAGCTTTTTACCCAGGTGCCAGTCGGCTGTGTGAAGTATCCTCATCTTATCTAATTAATTCTTAAATTCTAATTGAGTGTTGCTCCAATTAAAATCATCCGCATTATCCATCTTGAATACCTGCCCAGCTACATCTATGAAGGCAATCCCATCCTGTATCCGATGAGTCGGCTGTCTGGTATGGCCAACCACCTGGTGATAACCGTCTATTTTATCTGCAAGTAAAGCCTTGGGCCTTACCCATATTGGCGATTGGCGTTGATCACTTCCATCAAAATCATTAATGCCGTAGACAAATCCGAAAGCAGCTTTATCTTCCATAAATTTATTATTGATACTGATTTGCAGGTTATTTAGGTCTATATTGTGATTTTTAGCCCAGGTTTTTGTAATGCCGGCATGGTTAAAAACAATATGGTCATACACATAACACATTTGCATCACATCCAAAGCCTCCATTAAAACAACATTTATATCTCCTGCAGCAGCATCCTGATATCGACTGTATTGTTCATCGACACCATTTAAATAATGGTAATCATGATTTCCTATTAAAAGCGTCACCAAATCCGGATTTTCTCTCTTGAGAATGACAACCTGTTTAAAGTTTTCTATTTCCTGTTGAGCTGTAAATTCTTCTCCATAAGAATCAAAATAATCACCTATAAAAACGAGCTGATCCATTGGCTCGTGTATGATATCCTTCCAAAAGTTCCGCCCATGAATGTCCCCTATTGCAATAATTTTCATATAAATTTATTAGTTTTTAATGTGGTGATGAAGCTACCATGAGCAATCTATTTATCATTCATTTACAACGTAGTGACGCAAAGCTTATTCTAGAGATTAAGGGTAAAAAAATCTTTAATTACATCAAACTTACTGATTTGCCTTGCCAAAAGGTGACAGCTTAAAAAAAATCAATGATATAGTCATAAATCTATTTAATACAAACATAGCAGATAAGTGTGCTGTGGTTTATCGCCTACTATTACCTACTTTTGCCGCATCCAAAAGCGCATTATGCATTCAGGATAAAACTCAATGCATTCTTAGATCAAATGACAGTCAACAATCCTTTTCCCATAGCAATCCGCAGTACGATCACTTTATTAGCGGTCTTGTGCCTTTCCATTTCTACTTTTGCACAGAAAAATAAGCCAGTGGATACCGGTCAGGACATTGCTATCCTTTCTGACTCTGCGACCCTGACCAAGGGCGATTACTTGTTCCATCTCCAAAAAGTATTCGAGACAGTAAACAAAGTTCCCGTTACAGTAGGGTCTTTTACTAAACTGAAACCGATAGCAGCACATTTAACACAAGATGAGACCGCCCTATCCTTACTTAAGAGCAGGCTTACACAAAGTGAAAGGACACCGAACCTGCAAAATCTTCAAATGGATCGGACCTTACTGGAAGAGCTTCAGAGCAACAACAAAGATTGCCTATCGGATCTTGATGAGTATGAAAAAGAGTTAAGAGCGCTAAAAACGGAAATTCTTAATCTACGGAAGGACACAGTGCTAATTAAAGTTTTTACGCTGCCGGCGATGCACGTGATGTTTAAAGACCAGTTTACTGAATTGAAGAAAAAAGGCCTGATCACGGATAGTCTGCTAAAGACAACGACCTCATCGATTAATGACTTGCAGGCCCGGACTTCAGCAAACCTGATCAATATCAGAGAACTCATTTACCTTACAGATGGACACTTAGATGCTGTAGGCATAAAAGCCTTCGGCAAAGAGCGGCGCTACCTTTGGGAACCAGCAAAAGCCAGGAACAGAGGTGTTGGCTTCCGTAAGTTTATCAATAGCGAAAAGGAAATATCCGGTTATTATTTTGTGTACACCCGCAGCAGCCGCGCACTCCTGCTCTTTACCTGCCTTACTTTCTTTCTCTGGGTATTTTTTAATTTCAGGAGCATGAAACAGCGCGACCGCCTGGAACCACTTGACGATTTTTCGTTACTTAGTCCCCATCCCTATCTAATTACCTTTATGATGTTGTTTACCCTGGCGCCGATCTTCGACCTCAAGGCCCCGGCACTTTATATCGAATCGGTACAGATCTTACTTGCCATTACACTAACTGCATTTCTACGAAAAAGATTACCTACAAAACTATTTTACTATTGGTGCATCTTTGGACTACTCCTACTAGCCCCGGTCTTTTTCCGTCTTTGGGGAACGCCACCAGGGTATCAGCGCTGGCTTCTTCTCTTCCTCAGTCTCAGTTCCAGTATCTACGGGATTATTATTTTGAAGAAGCTGGATGAGCAAGCTAAAAGATATAAAATGATACTGGTTACGGGATTTATCTTCACTATTTTCGCTGTGATTGCGACCTTTTGTAACCTCTTCGGCCGCTTCACACTTACCCAAATTTTTTATTCAACAGGGGTAAACTCCTTGTTAAACGCGATCTCCTTAACCATCCTGGCAAAAGTACTGGTAGAGGCATTCTTGCTTCAAATGAAAAGCAGCAGAATCCGTAAAGGTTATCCAGAATATTTTGACTGGCGTCCGGTAAGCACTGGTCTTAAAAGACTCACTGGCATTGGCGCTACCATTATTTGGTTTGTGATATTCACAACGAACCTGAATATTTTTAATGGCCTGTATGAATCTTTAATGGAGATCCTTCAGGAAAAAAGAGTTGTAGGAAACTTTACTTTTACGTTTGGCGGCATCGTCCTCTTCTTAGGCATCATCTGGACCGCCAACTTTTTACAGAAATACATTGCCTATTTCTTTGGTGATACCGGGGACGATGGCATTGAAGACAATAAAGGGGAGCGCTCGAAATTACTCATTACGCGATTGGTACTCCTCATTGGCGGTTTTTTGATGGCTGTCGCAGCATCTGGACTTCCAATTGACAAAATCACCGTAATCCTTGGTGCCCTTGGTGTAGGTATCGGTCTGGGCCTACAGAATATCGTAAGCAATTTCGTTTCTGGGATTATCCTTATTTTTGATAAAACGATCCGCATCGGAGATGTTGTCGAGCTCAGCAATAAAAAAGGACGAGTGAAAGAGATCGGTGTCCGCGCCAGTACATTGCTTACTGATGAAGGTGCAGAGATCATCATTCCCAACGGATCCATTTTATCAAATAATATTATCAATTGGACCCTTAGCAATAACCAAATGCGCATAGACATCTCTTTAACTATCGCTAAACCTTTCAATTCAGCTGAAGTAGTGAGCCAGATCAGGGATATTATCACTAATAACGACAACGTCTTTGTCAACAAAGAACCCGTGATAATGATAAGTCCTGTAAGTAAACTAAGCAGCAATATTCAAATATACCTCTGGTGCAAAAATATTTCCAATGCAGATCTTACCAGAAGTATCATCATTGCACAGATATTTGAGGTGTTTGAAGAGAAAGAAATAGAGATTGTATAGTTGTTTAAGTAAAAAATACATTATGTTGGCGCCATGAGCACAAAAACACTGACTATTGTAGGATGCGGTAAATTGGCCACCCTGGTTACCGACGCCTTACTTGCGGGTTTACTACCGGATTATCATTTGATCGGTGCGTATTCCCGCACCATCGAAAAAGCGCAGGCAATCACGGAAAAAGTAAATGGTTCAAACCCGGGCTATGCTTGCAGGACATGTGAAGACATCGACCAACTACTGTCGCTTAAACCCGACTATATCCTGGAAATGGCTTCGCCCGATTCAATGCGGTCACTGGCATTGCCTGCCTTAAAAAACGGCTCCTCCATTATTACCCTTTCTATCGGTGCCTTTGCCGATACGGAATTTTACGAAGAAGTTAAAAAAACAGCGGCTGAGCACAACACACGGGTGCACTTGGTCTCGGGAGCGATCGGCGGTTTCGATGTGTTGCGTACGGTTTCCCTAATGGGCGATTGCAGCGCATCTTTTGCTACCGAAAAAGGGCCACATTCGTTGCGGAAGTCGTCGGTTTATGATGATGCTTTGCAAACCGAGCAACGGAAAGTATTTGAAGGCAACGCACAAGAAGCTATTGCACTCTTCCCCACCAGCGTAAATGTCGCTGTGGCGGCTTCGCTAGCCTCCGTTGGCCCGATGAACATGAAGGTATCAGTCACCTCTACCCCCGGTTTTGTGGGTGATGATCACCGCATCGAGATCAAAAGCGATCAGGTTCATGCGGTGATCGATGTGTACAGCAAAACAGCAGAAATTGCGGGCTGGAGTGTGGTCAACACCCTGCGTAACATTACTTCGCCGATTGCATTTTAAGGTAGGATTTTATATTAGCCAGTACTTTCTCGCTCAGGCGATCAAAGGCCTGGCGCGTGCGGCCCACAGAGATTTCCATACAATGTACATGTGGATGGCCTAAAAAGTGCTGGCCGCCCAAAGCGCCGATCGTATCGCAATAGCAACGGTTATCCTCGCTTATCCATTTAGCAAAAGGCGCTTCATCCCAGGCTGGCGACAGTCCTGTATTGAAAAGTATCTTGCGATTGCCGAGCTGCGCGAATTCTTCCGCATGTAACAGGATGGTGTTTTTATTCAAACAGGTAATCACGACTTCACTTTGAGAAAGCAGGTCCTTCAGGGGCAAGAAGCGGTATCCTTTTTCAATCGCTTCCGGTTTTTCTGAACGAGAGAAATAAGTGATGTCGGCACCAAAAAACTTTAACGCGTCGGCAACCATTCCGCCCGATACACCGAGCCCTACAATACCCACCTGCAGTCCGGTGATCTCCCGGGGTACCCCATCCCAAGGTGCAACCGGATTCCCCTGCGCATCGCGCCCAAAACCATGCAGGCAGCGAACCAGCTCACTGATTACGTATTCCACCACACCTTCATCTCCATAATCCCGGATGCCCGTCACGGTGATTCCACGTGAGTTGGCATAATGGATATCGACGTTGGCGCTTTCCGGCGAATACAAGGAGCAACACATGCCAATATATTTGACATTGGGGCATTTATCGAGCGCTTCCTGACCGAGCGTGGAGGTATAACTTAACAGCACAGCATCTGCATCACCAATACGCAAGGCCATTTCCTCCGCATCGGCCGGAATGTCGTGATAGATAACTACTTCTTTTGCAAAGGCATACAAATCTTTTTCTGCCGTCGGAATTAAATTCAACGGTTCTACGGCCACTAATTTTGTAAACATCGTTTCTTGTCTTGTTGATATAAGGATGATGATAACACATTTATACTGAAATTGCAACCCTTAGCCATTTAAACTTGGTTTTACCATCTACGTACTTGAAATGCTAAGCTATCGGAATAAATGGGTAGCCAAGATGAAAGAGGTTAATATGGAAGGTTTAAACGCTAACAGGTATCTCTTTCCTACTGCTCGTTATTGTTTTTAGGTTAGCCAAAACAATGGAAACGAAAATGACCACGACGCCTAACCATTGGGTAACAGATACCTGCTCCCCTAAAATCAATTGTGCTGACATGATCGATACCGGGATCTCTATCGAAATAAGAATACTTGCCAGACCTAATCCGATATAGGGAATACCCTTAGTGAAAAGTAAGGGTGGCAATATGGTACCAAACAGGGCTAACACGACACCACTGATCAGGATGTTTAGGCTATTAAAGTTACTGGTGATATCGGTATTCCAAAAAAGAACAACGGCAATCATTCCGCCGATAACCAGGTATTTACTTCTCACATAGTTATGCACCTCTTTTTCTACATTACTAGATGCATATAAAGACACGGTGTAAGACGCAGCAGCAGCGAGGCCCCACATGATTCCGGTCCAACTGATTTGCGTCTTCTGGAACAACACGTCAGACGCCAGTACCGTTCCAAAGATCGTAACCAATGCGGCTACTATTTTGACGGTGGATATTGGTTTCCCGGTGAAAAGGAATTCGACAATCACACCCATCCAGATGGATTGCATCAGTAACACAATCCCTACCGAAACGGGAACATACTGCAGCGCTACGTAATATAAACAACTGGTTAAGCCTACCGAAGTACCAAAGAGCATCAGTTTTAATTTAGATGCCGAACTTGGTTTTGGGTCAAATGCCTTTTTTTGCCTGACGCCCGCGAGCAGGCTCAGTGCAAGAGCCCCGATCAGGTATTGCAAAAAAACAAGGACGCCGGTGTGCATGCCCAGGCCATTTGAATATTTAACAATCGTAGCCAGAATTCCATAACTGATGGCACCAGACAAGACAAGTAAAACACCTTTAGCAGTATGGTTCATATGATCTGTTATAGGGTTCCGGGTGTGAAAATTGCATAACGTATCGCTCTTTTTAAATTATGCCGCAAAGTTGCACAAGCAAAACCAGAAAAAGAACGACATATGTTGAACTAATCACATATTCCCATTATAGCCTCCCGAATTGCATCTTTTCGGGGTCAAAAGAATGATTTAAAGGGCCATGACCTTTTCCTGTTTTTACATTCTTTCCATATAAAATAGCTTTATGTACATATTGCCTGGCTTTTTCTATAGCAGTTAATAAATCCAAACCCCTGGCCATATAAGCGGCTATTGCGGAAGAAAGCGTACAGCCTGTTCCATGCGTATTGTTGGTATCTATCCATGTTGTACTGAAAATATGCTGTTCTCCCTGGTGGTCGAGGTATAAGTCAAATAGTTCAGTTCCTTTTAAATGGCCACCTTTAATTAAGACCGCTTTGCAACCTTCTTCAATTAAACTCCAGGCGGCATTTTCCATATCCCTTAAAGAGCAAATTTCCATTGAGGTCAATACTGATGCTTCATCTAAATTGGGTGTAACTAAAGCGCACAGCGGAAACAGGACTTTTTTAAGTGAGTCCACAGCATCCGCTTCCAATAAAAGGTCACCACTGGTGGCTACCATGACCGGATCAAATATAATCGGCACCTTGTACTCTTTTAAGGTCGGGGCTATTGTTTCGGTGAGCCTTCGGTTATGTATCATCCCGATTTTAATAGCTGCACATTGAATGTCATCCATCACCGCAATGATTTGGTCTTTTACCAATTCCGGTGGCAGCTTGTGCAATTTTTGCACTCCTACTGTATTTTGAACGGTTATTGCAGTTATGGCACTGGTGCCATAGCAACCCAGGGCAGCGAAAGTTTTTAGGTCGGCCTGTATGCCTGCACCACCACTGCAGTCAGAACCTGCTATCGTTAACACGGAGGGGTATTTAGATCCCATTCTTCAGATGAAATAAAGCGTTTTTAAATACAGGTTTTAAGAGATTAACCGCAATTTTACTTCGTTGACCTGTCTGACAACAAATAACCAGTTTTTTATCTTTTGGAAGCTCCTTTAAGCGGTCCTTTAATTCATAAAGGGGAATATTTAATCCACCGATGTTATGGTCGTCATATTCATAAGTTTCTCTGACATCTATCAGGCAAATTTCGCCGGGTAGCCGTTCCTGCCATTCCTTTAACTGTTCGAGGCTAAGCTCTCCTCTTTGTTCCTGGCTCAGCTCCTCCTCGATTTTTAAATGCTTAACTTTTTCTGCGAGATTAATCCATATTTCTTCTTGTGCTGATGGTAGGTTGACTGATTTTGTGACGGTAAAAATATCCAACCGATTGTCCAATGCATTATAAGTCATTAATTTTCCAGCAAGTGTTTCACCAAATTCACAACAGATTTTTATAGCTTCATTGGCCATGTACAAACCAATGATCCCTGGCAGGATTCCGATTACGCCAATTTGTGAACAATTCAGCGCCTCTGGTTCTTCAACGTTTTCTGGAAAAATGTCCCTGTAATTTGGCCCGTTGCGATAATTAAAAACAGAAACCTGTCCTTCAAACTTAAAAACGGAGCCGAACACCAAGGGTTTATTCAGGGCTAGGCAGGTGTCATTAGTAAGGTAACGTGTTAAAAAATTGTCTGATCCATCAATAATAAGATCGTATTTTTCAATTATAGCAGCCGCATTTGACCTAGTTAAGCGATGGGGATAGGCGGTGATGTGAATATAAGGGTTTAGTGACGACAATTTAATTTTTGCTGTTTCTGCTTTAGATTTCCCTACATCAGCAGTGCTATACAAAATTTGTCTGTGCAGGTTACTTTGGTCAACCACATCGTCATCAACAATTCCTATGGTGCCAACTCCAGCAGCAACGAGGTATTGTAAAACCGGACAACCCAAACCTCCAGCGCCTACCATCAGGATTTTTGCACCTTTAAGCTTTTGCTGTCCCTCCAGGCCAAGTTCTGGCAAAATAATTTGTCGCTGGTATTGTTTAAGTTCTTCTTTCTCTAACCTATTCATTTTCCTGTGCTTTAAATCTTAAAATTTGATGCGTCAAACAGTTGTCCCAGTCTTTCCAAACAGGTTCATAACCTTGTGCAATAATTACTTTAGCCATTTCAGCAGGACTGCGTTCATCCGAGATTTCAAACTGTTCTAAACTTTCCGTCGCTATTGCATACCCACCCGGGTTAGTTTTTGAACCTGCGCTCATGGATGTGATTCCTATTTTAACAATATTATTTCTGAAATCAGGTGATTCACGTGTGGAAATGGATAGCTCCACCTCTTCATTAAACAAACGATAGGCACAGATCAGCTGGACTAATTCTTTATCACTCATGACCACTTTGGGCTCTAAACCACCACTAAAAGGCCTTAAGCGAGGAAAAGAAAGACTGTACTTACTTTGCCAATAGGTTTTTTCCAGGTACTGAAGGTGTAGTGCCGTGAAAAAAGAATCGCTACGCCAGTCTTCCAGTCCAATCAGTACCCCCAAACCCATTTTATGAATTCCTGCCCTACCTAACCTGTCGGGCGTTTCCAGTCTGTATTGGAAATTTGATTTTTTCCCTTTAGGGTGATGTTTTTTATAATCCTCCTGGTGATAGGTTTCCTGGTAAACCAATACGGTATTTAAACCATAAGGCTTTAATTCTTCATAGTCTTCCAGGTCTAAAGGCTGAACTTCCATGGAAATATGCGCAAAATGAGGACGAATTAAATCCAAAACCATTTTAAAGTAGGGCACATTTACCGTGAGGTTGGCTTCACCAGTTACTAAAAGCACATGTTCATAGCCCATGGCCTTGATCACGGCCACTTCTTGCATGATCTCCATCGGCGATAGTGTTTTTCGTCTGACTTTATTGTCGTAACTAAAACCACAGTAGGTGCAAATGTTATTGCATTCATTAGACAAGTAGAGTGGCACATACATTTGAATCACTTTTCCAAAGCGCTTAAGGGTTAAAGCCTGACTAAGTTGTGCCATTTGTTCCAGATACGGCGCTGCCGCGGGAGAAATGAGGGCTTTAAAATCTTCCAGGGTGCGATGTCGAGTATGCAATGCCTTCTCTACATCAACACTGGTTTTAGCGTAAATACTTTCTTTTGTCTGCTCCCAGTCAAAGGAGTTAAAAATGGTTGTAAAATTATTCATCTAAAAAGGAAGTTAAAGGACTGCTGGCTACAGCATACGCCACAGGTAAAGCGAGTTGAGCTTTAAAAGCCATTCTTCCGGCTTCAACAGCCATTTTAAAAGCAAGAGCCATTTGAACAGGGTTACTCGAAACTGCGATAGCCGTGTTTACCAGTACGGCATCTGCACCTATTTCTAAAGCTGTAGCAGCATCAGAAGGTGAGCCTATGCCCGCGTCAATAATTACCGGCACCTTGCTCTGGCTGATAATAATCTCTAAAAAATCTATTGTTTTAAGGCCTTTGTTACTGCCAATGGGCGATCCTAAGGGCATCACAGCAGCAGTGCCTACATCTTCCAGCCGTTTACATAAAACGGGGTCGGCATGAATATAGGGCAAAACGATGAAACCCATCTTCACCAATTCCGCTGTCGCTTTTAAGGTCTCAATTGGATCAGGCATTAAGTATTTTGGATCGGGATGGATTTCAAGTTTAATCCAGTTCGTTTCCAGGGCCTCCCGAGCAAGTTGTGCGGCGAATATCGCTTCTTTTGCATTTCTAACACCCGAAGTGTTCGGTAATAGATTGATATAAGGGTGTTTAATGCGCGATAAAATATCGTCCTTTTCATTGTTCACAACATCAATCCGCTTTAAAGCAACAGTTACCAATTCTGATCCTGAAGCCATAATGGCTTCTTCCATAAGTTGGGATGAGCTAAATTTACCCGTGCCTGTAAACAAGCGGGAATGAAAGATTTTATCTGCAATTTTTAACATGGCTGTTTAATTTGGGGATCTAATAACCTATACATATTTTCAATCAGGTAAGGGGGATTTGTGGCCCTTGTTAAGGCGCCGGAAACGGCTACCCCGTAAAGGCCAGCTTCCATAAGAGATGGAATATCCTCCAGTGTAATTCCCCCGATGGCAATAATGGGCAGGGAGATGTTGGCTTGTCTAACTTTTTCCATCAACTTCCTGTAACCGGCATGGCTTAAAACCGGGCTCAGGTTTTTTTTAGTAGTTGTAAATTTCAGCGGCCCCAAACCAATATAATCTACACCTTCCGCAGCCCTTTGTAAAATATGCTCGAAAGTATTGGCCGTACCTCCTATGATCAAACGAGGACCCACTATGGAGCGGGCTTGTTGAATGGGCATGTCCTGTAATCCAAGATGGACACCATTTGCCCCTGTTTTAAGGGCGATTTCAGGATGGTCATTTACAATAAGCATAGCTTGGTGTTTTTCACAAAGCGCCTTTGCGGTTATTGCATAGCGTAAGACCATTTCTTTGGGCTCATCTTTTAAGCGGAGTTGGATCCATTTACAGCCTGCAGCCAAGGCGCGTTCTATCGCGGGCATTGGTGAGCCCAGTGCATCGGGTTGAGATATAAAATGTAGTTTATCAATCATAATTCAGCTGTTTAAATTTTTCAATAGCTTGTTCCGGTTTGTTCCAAATGGCACCTAATACGGCAGCACCATCAAAGTTCATCTCCTTAATTCGGGACAAATTTCCCAGCTTAATCCCACCTAATGCAACAACTTCAGGTGCTCCGGACCGGGGAGGCAGTCGGAATCCGGGGTCTAGTTTGCTGAGATAGCCTGGCTTCGACAAGCTGTTAAATACAGGACCATAAAATACATAGGCAAACCCCTTCAAGCTGGTCAGCATATCCATTTTGTGCGAGGAAGTGCTTAATGTAAGTCCTTCTTCATTTTGGCTTTTTAAAAGTGTGGGTTTTGTTTTCGCATAAGCCTGCTCTGTATAGTGCAGTCTGGTTATCCCAAATTCTTCCGCTATTTCATGGTGCTGATGTAAAGCAATACAAGGATGATAGCGATGATGAATGAGGTTTAATAATCCGCTCAGTTGCGTTGCACTGTAGCCCGGTTTTCTAAGGTGGAAGCAGCTGAGACCCGCAGCAAACAAGCCATTAATAATAGCTGCTTCCCCTATCACAGCATTAGGATTTGAAATGACCAGGAGTTTCATCAGTTTTATAAATAAAGTTCGCTCCCTTTTTTTGCAAATTCAGTTGATTTTTCTTCCATACCTTTCGTTAAGGCTTCTGTAGCGGTCAAGCCCCTTTCTTTGGCATAATCCCGTACGTCCTGGGTTATCTTCATCGAACAGAAGTTTGGTCCGCACATGGAACAAAAATGGGCGATTTTAGCACCTTCAGCGGGCAATGTTTCATCATGAAATTCTTTTGCAGTATCTGGATCCAATGATAAATTAAACTGGTCTTCCCATCTAAATTCAAACCTTGCTTTACTTAAAGCATTGTCCCGGTATTGTGCGCCCGGGTGCCCTTTGGCCAAATCTGCTGCATGGGCAGCTATTTTATACGTAATTACCCCATCTTTGACATCTTTTTTATTGGGTAAGCCCAGGTGTTCTTTCGGGGTAACATAGCATAACATTGCCGTACCAAACCAGCCAATCATCGCAGCGCCAATAGCAGACGTTATGTGATCATAACCTGGAGCGATATCCGTAGTTAAAGGACCCAATGTATAGAATGGTGCTTCTCCACAATGTGCTAATTGTTTTTCCATGTTCTCCTTAATCAGGTGCATGGGTATATGTCCTGGGCCTTCTATAATTGTCTGTATATCATGTTTCCAGGCAATCTTGGTCAATTCGCCTAAAGTTTCCAGTTCGCCGAATTGAGCCTCATCATTCGCATCTGCGATACAACCAGGTCTTAATCCGTCTCCAAGCGAAAAAGCTACATCATAAGCTTTCATGATTTCACATATTTCTTCAAAATGTGTATATAAGAAGTTCTCCTGGTGATGGGCCAGGCACCATTTTGCCATTATGGCGCCACCGCGGGAAACAATACCGGTGATACGTTTCGCCGTTAAAGGCACATACCTTAATAGAACCCCAGCATGGATCGTAAAATAATCTACCCCTTGTTCTGCCTGTTCAATTAAAGTGTCTTTGAAGATCTCCCAGGTTAAGTTTTCAGCCTTGCCATTTACCTTTTCCAGAGCCTGATAAATAGGTACGGTTCCGATTGGTACTGGTGAATTGCGAATGACCCACTCCCGGGTTTCATGAATATTTTTACCTGTGGAGAGGTCCATAATCGTATCGGCACCCCAGCGACAAGCCCATACTGATTTTTCAACCTCTTCTTCAATACTGGAGGTCACCGCAGAATTTCCAATATTAGCATTGATTTTTACGAGGAAATTACGACCGATAATCATGGGCTCACTTTCCGGGTGGTTAATGTTGGAAGGGATTACTGCACGGCCGGCTGCCACTTCCTGTCTCACAAATTCGGGTGTTATTAAACCCTCTGGGGTATTAGCGCCAAAGCTATGCCCCTGATGCTGGTGATTTAACGCTTCGTATGCTCCACTCAACTGTTCCTGTAACAAGTCGGACCGCTGGTTTTCCCTGATGGCTATATATTCCATTTCGGGCGTGATGATGCCTTTTCTTGCATAGTGCATTTGCGAAACATTCCTCCCGGGTTTTGCTTTATATGGCTTACTCAAGTTGTTAAAACGGAGGAAGTTAAGTTCAGGGTCATCCAGACGCTGTTTGCCGTAGGCAGAAGATATCTCTTCCAGCTGTTGCACATCGCCCCTATCAATTATCCATTGTTCACGCAAGCGAGGTAAGCCTTGCTTCACATCGATCTTAGCATTCCTATCCGTATAAGGTCCGCTGGTATCATAAATAGTTACGGGTGGATTTGGTTCCTTTAAAGAAACTTCACGCATGGCTACCTGGATAGGATGCAGCTTGCCTTGTACAAAAACTTTGTGCGATGCGGCAAATGGGGTCGTGGTGATCACCTGGTCGGTTGGAATTTGTTCTTTTTTCATAATGATTGGTGTAGGTTGTTATCCGCCGGGAGTGGCTTTTATAATGATGACCTGGTCTCCGGATTGGAGCAAATGATTTTCCCAGCTTATTTTTGGAATAATGGATTGATTGATGGCAACAGCTAAACCATTAGGAGGCTGACATAGCACCTCAGAAAGCAATAGCGTAATGCTACATGTTTCAGGAACGCGATGATTTTTTTTATTTACGGTAATTTCCATTCTGTTTAATTAAAAAAAACAATAGGAATGCCCGTATAGGAAGGAAAAAACAACACATAGAGTTGCTTTAACTTTTCCCTTCGGCGGTACTAACCGCATCAGGTTCAAAGGGTATATATCTCAGTCCGTAGTGGACACCCCTAAAGTTTGAGCGTAAGTTATAAAAATCTTTTGAAAAAACAAGGCTGTCCTTTTACACTTACCTCATAGACTTCATATTGTCGCCATCTTTAAAATGCAACCTTCTGAAAATGAATCCGGATAGGATGGTTAAAGTACCCACCACTAAAAATGTATACCTGAAAGCATTATGAATTTCATTATGTATCAGTTTCATATCGCCCTCAAACATCTTCAGCACAATTAGCCCAAAAGCAATTCCAAAACCAACAGCCAATTGCTGATTCACTGAAACTAACGAATTGCCGCTACTGGTATGATACTGGCGCAAATCAGCAATTGAAATCGTGTTCATTGAAGTGAACTGAATGGAGTTAAAGAACCCCAGTACCGCAATGAGGGGTATGTACCAATAAATAGATGCGGTGATTGCCGGGATAGCCATACAGCAAATTAAGAAGCCGATAATAAAGGTATTGGTCATTAATGTAGCCCGATAGCCGAACTTATTTAAGATCCGGATGACTACAGATTTACCGAATATGGCTGTTAATGCCATTGGCGCAACAATCCAACCGGAAGTTACCGCTGACCTGCCGTAGGCGATCTGGATCATCATGGGCAGCAGCAGCGGAATAGCACTGATCCCCAGGCGCGTCACCATATTACCAATAATGCCCACCCTAAAAGTTCTCACCTGAAACAAGTTCAAAGGAAATATCGGGTTGTTATCCGTTGTGGCGTGACGATAATAGAAATACAGCATTAAAAACCCTGCTAATAACACCAGTAAAACCGGCGTCATGTGGACCGTATTGCCGAATAGCTCTAAGCCAATGGAAAGCAGCAATGAGGCTGCAGCAAAAATGAGGAAGCCTTTCAAATCAAAATTTATAATCGGAGACTTATAATCGGGCATAAACTTTAAACTCAGCACAATACCAATCAAACCAATGGGTATATTAATGATAAAAATCCAGTGCCAGGATAAATAGTCTACCATGTAACCACCAACCAGTGGGCCCAATACAGGACCGATTAACGCAGGAATAATGGCGAAATTCATCGCTTTCAGTAATTCATTCCTGGGAAAAGTTCTGATCAAAGCCAGCTTTCCGACCGGGATCATTAAGCTGCCCCCTAGCCCCTGTATCATTCTTGAAATCACCAATTGTGTTAAACTTTGAGACATTGAACAAAACAGTGAGCCTGCACTAAATAATACTAGCGCAAAAATGAAAACTCTTTTGGTGCCAAATTTATCAGCAAGAAATCCGCTCACCGGCATAAACACTGCCAGGGTCAGGACATAGCTGATTATGGCACTCTGCATATTCAATGGCGATTCATTCAAATCTTTCGCAATTGCAGGCAAGGAGGTATTCAGGATCGTCGAATCCAGCATCTGCATAAAGATGGCGGTAGCCAAAATAATCGGAAGCAGTTTTTTAGTGGACTCGGGGGCTTGCGGTGATATCTTCAAATTGATAGTCTATTTTTTGTTGGTAAAAATAGAGTTAAATACTTACAGCAAAATTCTTACCCGAAAATGAATATTAATTCCAGCGTTGCAATGAGGTTATAAAACTAAGCTTTTATTGTATCCAAATGCCTTTTGCTAAGTTTCGAAAGTATCTCTTTTAAAGGTTTACTAAGGTCAGATCTGCCTCTATTTTCCAGCAGTTGGGCAACGTTTCCATAGGTAAAGAGTTTTTCTTCATTATGTACCTGGTCTGTACAATAAAGCATGTCGTAAGTTTCAAGATATTGTACTAATTCCGAATCTATGGTGTCTTTAGGGAAGGATCCGCAGCCTTTCAGTTTCCCTAAAGCTTCCAGCATTAATTGTGTCCTGATACATTTTTCACAGGTACCACAATTTGTGCCCCCGGTATTATCATTCTGACATACGCGAATATGATGATAACCCACTGGCCACCCGGTCAGCATCTCCACCTTCTTTAGCCTGGTCATTTCTGTTCCGATATGCTGAACATGGAAATGAGAGCTGCTGTAATAGGCATCTAACTGGGGATGCGAGCCCCAGGGCTTGTGCAAGAAGTTGGCATCGTAAGATGAAGCGATGAAGCCCCGATAAAAGCCACGATTAAAGAATGAAGCAGTGGTAATCAATTGAGATCCATATGATTTCTGCCCAAAAAAATAGCCGTCGGGATTAAGCCACCAGATATTGGTCAGTACAGGTATTGCTTTAACTTCTGCATCATCCAGTATCGGTTTTGTTGCTATAAGTCGTTTCTCTACTTTGCTTAAAAATTCAATAGCATCAGGAACTGGATTTCTCGCAAACTCTACAGAAAGTGCTGCCCTGATGTAATTAGGATGTCCTTTGGGATAAAAAAGCCGGTTCGATCTTAACAGGCAAACGGAATCTACGCCACCCGAAAAAAGAGAGACTGCCTGATCGCTGAATGGCAGTAATGGTTTATACTGGTCAAGGGCTTCGATCACCGGCTTCTCGGGGAAATCATGAGGATACCATTTTTTCAATAGTAGAAATACGCCCTCCAGGTTATGCACCAGTGCCGGACAGAGTGAAGCCTCAACGGCGATTCGTTTTTCCCCATAATGCCAGGCATTCAAAATTCCGGCTCTCAGAAATGAGTTCGGATCAGGGAATAAATAATCTTCAAATTCTTCACGAGTTTGAACAAACATTGTGAAAGAAGGCCTATCGTTATCTTCCCATACAAACTTTGCCTCGGCAATGATGGTACCTTCTTGTATAGTCATTGTAAGATCTGTCTTGTCGTATGTTTGAATTGATCTAATAATATGATTTGGTAGATTTGAAGAAAGCGTGATTAAGGCCGCTGTCTCGTTGGTAGTACGATACCGTTCAGGACGTTCCGTCACACGCTTTCTTTCATCTTAAAACTGGATAGTTCGATGGATCCTAGAATCCGCATTTGCGACGATAGTTCTAAAGATGTGATTGTAATTCTTAAATCTAAGTTATGAAATGTATTGGAATTGATGTAAGCAAGATCAATTTTACGGCTGCTTACCCGACAGGAAGTGCTTATCGTTTGCAAGTCTTTGACAACGATAGCAAAGGTATTAAAAAGTTCATCACATCAATCGGTGATGGCGATTACCATTGCGTTCTAGAAGCTACAGGCACTTATAGCGCGCTATTGGTGTACATGATCCAAGAAGCACAGATAGCCGTTTCTATGGTTAATCCTAAACAGATCAATCACTTTGCTAAGATGATGCTGAGTGTCACAAAAACAGATAATCTTGACGCTAAGTTAATTGCGATGTACGGTGAAAAAATGAAGCCGGCTATTTATAAGATTCCAAGTCTAACCATTCAAAAACTACGTCAGAAACGAACTTTGCTCCGGCAATTTAAAAAGCAGTTACGTATGCTTTTGAATATTCATGAATCGTTTTCAGTCCTACCCAAGGTCGATGAAAAAGTCAATAAGGCTTTAAAAAAGAGTATTTATTTTATTGAAAAACAAATACGTGAATTGAATCTTGATATGATTGCAGTTACACGGAATGAATTTTCAAGACAACTTGAGCATCTGACATCCATTAAGGGTATAGGGAATGGAGTTGCTACAGCGCTTATAATGGCGACCGGTGGTTTTACGTATTTTGATTCAGCTAAGAAATTTGCAAAATACATAGGTGTATGTCCAAGTTGCCAGCAATCAGGAACATCTATTAAAACCAAGGGGGTAATCACTCGTCATGGAGATCCAGAGCTTCGCTCGCTACTTTATCTCGCTTCCTGGTCAGCAATACGTTTTAATACGTCTTGTAAGGAATTGTACGAGCGATTAAAAAGTAAAGGAAAACCAAGTAAAGTAGCTTTAATGGCTGTCATAAATAAACTTTTAAGACAGGCCTTTGCAGTCATCATCTCCGACACAAGCTATCTTGATAATTATGCCCTTTCTGTAAGTGATTAAATTAAAAAAAGTTTGCAAATTAACATAGTTCGTCCTGAAAAAACCTTACAGATTTAAATATTAGTCCGGAGTCGGACATTACAACTATCATTCTTAGTCCTAAGAATATATTACAAGTATAGCGAACGGAATTTCTATTCGAAACAAATACGGATTTTGTGTGAGGGGACTACTAGATGGAAATTGTATTTATACGGGTAAAAAAGACCGATAATGATTCCACAACATAAATCTTTCATTAGCGGCTAACTCAGCTGGTAAAGCTGGCCTATTTCCATCATATACAAGCTGAACCCATTGTGCGATTGTATCATTGGGCTGTTTACTTGTCCAATCTCTTAAGAAGGCTGTGGCTTCTACTGACTTTCCTGCTTCCCGCATTGCCCACACACTGATCAGGTGATTAGGGGAAGATTTAATTACACCACTTTCCTTATCGTATAGCTTATAAGAAAGAATTTTATCTAATATTACTTTACTTTCTTCTTTTTTACCCATTCTTGAATAGCCTAGGAAAGCTAACCAATCCGCTAATCTTTCATCAATACGATCATCGAAGGGTTTGCCAACACCAAGATTTTCAGGCCATGTTTTAGACTCTTCAAGGTTCTTTATCGCTTGTACATATTTTTTACCTTGCATCAGTTTTAATGCATTTAAAAGAAGCGCATGACGGAATATGGTTTTTCCTTGACCAGACCCTTCGAAAGGTAAGATGGTTGTACTCCTTAACACCTTAAGGCTCTCTTCATACCTCCCATTGTTCATCAATTGTTTAGCATATAACATTTCAATAGAGAAATTACCTTTAAACTTTTTATTGGCTTTTATTGCAATGGCTAAGGCTTTCTTTGGATGATTAGCCATATCCTCATGCTCGATTAATTGATAACTGGTTCTCCAGTCTTCAGGAGACAATTGATAGGCTTTACTCAGATCTGCTAATACCTGGGCGGGATCATCATTCCATACCGCGGCTCTCGTGGAATAGAAGGGTCCATAATCGGGGCGCTGTCCAATTTGCTTTAATAATTCTTTCGACTCCTCCTGTCTTGCCACTGCCCAATAATTAAGCGCTAAATAATAGCTAAATTTCCAATTAATGTTTGCAGCAACTGCCCATTCCAATGCTGCGACCGTTTCCCTTCGATATGGAAAAACAAAGGCCGGTGATGAGTTCGCTACGGCATTAAGTAAGGAGGCATCTTGTTTCATGTAGGCAAGCCATATGGAAATCAATGGGTTTGCAGGCGCTTTTTGAAGCAATTCTATCGCTTCTGTCCGGGCTCCTATTTGCGAATAGAACAAACTCAATTCCAGGAAAGTCTGGAAGGGAAACTCATTCTTCATCCCTGAAGCGAACGAATCAAAGCTGGATGAAGAAGGATTCCATAAGTAAGCTTCATACGCTACAAAATGGTTTAAGGGGTAAATTTCTTTTAAGCCATTCAGAATTCCCAATGCTTTCTCTTTATTTCCGGTTTTTCGATAATTTACGGCCAACGCTTGTAAAGCACTCACATTAAACCTATTAAAATCTAAGGCTTGTTTTGCATAATACTCAGGGGTTTCCTTTTTATTCAAAAGCATTTCTATTTCCGCCATTTGTGAATAGGCAGCTGTTCGAAATTCAAGTGAACGTGCCGCCCAACCAAATGATTCCATCGCATCTATATAATCTTTGGTTGCCCGATATACATTTCCTGCCTGATAGTTAGCAGCAGGGTGATAAGTATCCACTAAAAGTGCTTTATTGATGTACACCAGTGCTGAATCATATTGAGCACTTTCAAAATAAATTTCCGCCAGGGCGGCCATTGCATTGATATGAAAAGGATCTATACGCAAGCATTCCTTAAAACTAACTTTAGCTTTTAAATTATCTCGAAAAGCCTTAAAATCTCTTCCTTCATCATATAACCAAGAGGGACTCGTTTTGTCTTTTGGGGTACTTTCAGTCGCGAAAGGTCTTTTAAGGCTATGGGTATTTTGCGATCTGAAATCCAAATCCATACCAACGACTTCTACTTCGTAAGAAGCAGTATTATTCCAAGGCACTTTTACGGAATGGACGTCCATCGGTTTAAAAGACAGCTTTGCTGTATGAATTACTTTACCATCTGCCTTCACGATCAGTTGGGTTTCGGCAAAAGCTAAGGCATTTATACCAATCTCTAAAGAACCCGGATTTTCCGTAACGTTCAAAACCCCCATTTTCGAGACCTCTTTCATCCCACCTATTTCTTTTACCGGAAACCAAATCTCTTTCCAGGTATCGGTTGCACCAGATTGAAAAGCATTTTGTCGAATAGGTCCGTTAAATGAATCCGGCGCATATTGATTAAATAATCTACCGGCTTGAAACTCGATATACTGACCATCCGAATCAGTTAACAGCTCCTCCCAAATGCCGCCTTCTCTTGCCAGTGACCATAAGAACAATTTCCGTCCGGGCATCTCCGTATTCAGTGCCCAATGTCCAAAACCAAATTTAGCATCCTGGTAATAACCGCCCATAAAATCTGTTGCTCCAGTGATATGGTAAGATTTGCTGGAACCGAAATTATTCCCCGAATATTTGGATAGGTTGTTACCTGATTTATCCTTAGGCCAAGGCTCAGCCTGTCCATTATGCTCCAGGTAAGTGTTTCCTGGAAAAAAGAATTCTAAATCCGGAGATGCTTTTACCGCTCCCGTCATCCAGTTATAATAGGACTGGGTAGTTGGGGTTGGATTATACCAATTTACATTCGTTTCAAAATAGGCTTTATCTTTAGGTAATCTTATTTCAACAGCCCATTGTGTACGGGAAGTTAGATCCAGGTTTCCGACGATACAGCTTACACTGCCATCTGCATTCTCTACGACTTTATAGTCTACCGGAGCAGCTGTAGAGGGCGTATGGCCAATGATTCCAAAGTTGAATTCTATCCCCCCTGATGTCCAGGGACCTCTTAAAGAGATGTCTCTAAATTTAACGACCTTATTCTTATAAAGAAACTCCTTCCCTGTTGATTTTTCAATTGCACCCCATACTTTTCCTCCAATTTGAGGAAGCACATAGACCTCGATATAATCGTTTTCTAATTTTACTACTTTCCATTTTTGCGTTACACTTTTTGTGGTATAGCCATCAAAGAGATGATAAGGGTATATTTTTGTCTTTCTCGCTTTCGTAAATGCCGGTACAGGGTTAGGGTCACTATAAGGATAAGTGGTTAATGTTCTCTCCTCCTCCGTGATGCGGGCTTCTTGTGCCAAAACCAGTTGAGGCAAGAACCAAATGGCCAATAACCCTAGCGTAATTTTCGAAGTGAAGTGTTTCATCGGTATGTAGTTTGGGTTTTAACTGTGATGAAGCTAATTATTTTCCAAGCAAATCAGTAATCTTTCCATCCACCTTATTATTACCTAAATCTACACCTATTACCCTTTCAAAAACAACTCTTTTTTTACTGCGATGGAATGCCGGATAGGCAGTATTGGTCGTGATCCTATTATTCCTAAATACGATTCCATTTACCGACTTGGCATAAAGTATAGGCTGATCAAAAGTGTCGAACTTGTTGTTTTCTATCCTTATACCAGCATGAAAGTAATTTTTCTGACCTTTAAGATCAGGTATTTCAGGATAAATAGAAATAATAGCACTGGTAAATTGATACATACTGGTTAAGGCATTGACAAACGTATTGTTGCGGATAGTAATATCTCTACAAGACCCCGTTTCGTACCAGCCGTTGCTGTCGCCACACAGCACTATGGCACTGCCCGAGGTATGATCAAATAAGTTATCCGCTACCAGTGTTGGTTTTGGGGTACTAAATAATGCACCCCTTGCTCTATTATTGCGTATGGTATTACCCGTAAAAACCACCGATGGTGTCCATGATAAATTTTCTATCCCAATATCCGTTTTTGATGGATCAATCTCTTCGGCCAAGGCTTTTGTAAATTCAATCTTAAACTCTTTAATTGGGTTAACGGCACTCGATTTTATGGGTGTAATCGCTGCAATGGTATTCTTCGTATCCCATAAATCCATTGTTTTAGATTGAATAAATTGAACAGTATCTTGTAAATTCCCCCAGTCAAAACCATAAGATTGTTCATGCATATACCTGGCAATCACTGTGCGATCATCTAACCGTTTTATCATTTTAAGATAGGTTCCATGAATATTAATCGCATCGTCCATCATCCCTTCATACAAACCGTTTTTAGAGATAATTACCCCTTTACAACCCGAAAAATGCGTGGCATCAGCTTGGGTCGTAAAATATCTCGGGTCATTTTTACCCCTCAAACTCACCCCAAAGCCGTCCATGTAAATATTTTCTGTGAGCTGGGCCAGTAGCCCCATTCCCTCCGCATAATGAACCTTTACATTTTCAAAATGGATATCCTTGCCTTTATGCACAAAAATACCGGGCGCAGGACGGTACCAGCTTCTCATCGCTATCACTGTTCCGGGAATCAGTTTTTTATTCATCCAATGATGCGCCTTTATTCTCCCAGGTGAAAGTTCACTTACCCCTTTAGTACCCACCGCGATATCTCCACTATTAAAAATGATGCGTTTAGTGGAATTTTCAAAGGCGATACCTGCGATCGGGTGCATCTCCCAGCCTTCACCCAAATTGTAAAAGGTACTGTCTTTTATTTTATAACTCACCCAAGGTGCAGTTTCAAAGATAATACTGCCTGCCAAGGTATCGTTGGTAACCACCTTTACCTGGGTTATTTGTGGTTTCTCAAAATCAATACTCAAGTTTTTGATTTTCACATTTGTACTTTCAATTAATGCTAAGGGCAACATCCGACCATGAAACATCAATTCAGCTCCATTTCCATTAAGCGTAATGTTTTTGAAATTTTCTATTTCAATCCCTACAATCTTTGGGTTATCCTGATCATGATTGGAGATATAGTATTCTCTTTTAAGGGCTCCTTCTGGATGAAAGTTATACTTCCCTTTTTGAAACTGAACAACAACTGCTTCATGAACAGTCGTTTTACTTCTAATTTCTTTTAGTAATTTCCCTAATAAGGGTGTGATGTTTTTCCCTGTGTTGGGTTTTATTCCATAAGCTGACAGCTTATATACTTTAGTACTTGTTTGCGCTGTTAGTGGAAATATTAAACTAAAGCTCAATAAAACCAATAAGGTAATTTTTTTCAAGGGATTAATTAAAGGAGGATACATGAATTTAAATAGGGTTCATCCAAAAGTAGTAATTCCTTGTATTCTAATTTCATGCTGGAAAGTAAATATTTTAGCCAAATTGGGCAAGCGTTATCATAGACACCTTTATTTTTTGAAAGCTTTTTCAAACAAAGATTCTGACCAGTTAATACATGGATTTGAACTCAGCTCCATAAAACTTAGTTCTTCCTTGTATTGTAAAATGAATGATGTCGACTTAGGTAATTTGCCGCAACGAGAAATATTACTCCAGCTATTTATCCAACTTTCTTCGTCTCATACCTATCCACTGCAATCTTTAACAATTCAGCATTCGCATAAATATCATCGACCGATTGAATTTCATATTTTACTTCTTTTTTGTTATCGTCCAAAACAGCAATAAACTTTCTGTTTCCCAGATATAATCTGCAGATTGTTTTCCTATTGTTATCATCCAACAAAACAGCAAAATACGATTGAGCATCTCTATAAGTTATTCTTTTAGAATCAATAAATTCCCTTAAAATTGATTTAACAATATAGAAGCCTTCCAATTCCTCTTCTGTAGTAATAATATTAGAACTCGATGCGTCCGGTGTCCCAGAATCTACTTGCACTGCTTCTTTAATTTCTTTTTGCTTCTCCTGATTAAGTGCCGATTTCAGTCGATCACTTATTGCATCATTAATTAATTGATTAAATGAACGCTTAATGATTGGAGTAAACTGATCCTTAACTTTTGCAGTAAGTACTCCTGGATAGATTTGTTTGGTAAAAAAAGTAACAAAGGGCTCTGAAGGTTGAGCGATCTCATTATTCAATAAAACCTTAAGTTCATTCAAATATTTAAGTTCACTAGCAGTGTTTGTAATATTATCAACATTGAAATAAGATTTGTGAAACTTTTTAAGCTCTAAGATTTCAGCTTCTTTAATCTCGGTCAACTTAAATTCAAAAAATGGTGTACTGTCCATTTTATTCTTTTCAACCAGATCAGTATAAAAGCGATAAACAAGCCCATTAGTTAATAAACCAAATTTTGCCTTTGTCGTGTGGAAATACCTAAACAATTGAGAATTATGCGGATCAAGATTTTCCAAGTGGTGTTTACACTCAATAAGTATACTTGGCTGTCCATCCATCATAATGGCGTAATCGACCTTTTCCCCCTTTTTGATTCCTAAATCGGCAACAAATTCAGGATTAACTTCAAATGGATTAAAAACATCATAACCCATAATCTGTATAAATGGCATAACAAGTGCATTTTTTGTAGCCTCTTCAGTTTGAATCTGAGGAATCATTTTATCTACTCGAGCAGCTAACTGCGCAATTTGGTCTTTGAAATCCATATGTTGGTTTTTATTTAAAATATGTTAATGAATACTGAAATTTGATAATACTGGTTTTAGAATGAGAAATTGCTAGTAAAATGACACGAAATTAACAGCGGTGCTTTTAGATGGATGATGCCTATGTAATATTTGATGAAATGCATAAGCATGCAAAGAGGGAAGATTATTCATGATTGAGAGTTAGTTAATTTGTCTTCTAATGCATTAGAGAAAACATATTATCTCAAATTTGGTAAAATTATTTAAAAAAACAAGATATTTCTGCAAAATAAAATAATAAAGAATTAATCTTGTCTCATAAATTCTAAAATCCAGTTTTGGCAACCACTTTATGAAATACAATCCATGAGAATTTCACCATTTCTTGCGTTGAAAAGTTGATATAATAAAAAAAGATATTAAACATTTTGTCTGCTGTGAAGAACCAATTGCCTCACCTTGCCCTATGTTTTCGTAAAGTCAACATGGTTCCTCATCTCGCGTTTTGCATTCCACCACCAATTGGCCCCCCTCATCCATTTTTAGGTCAATATTGTTGTGATGGACAATGGTATGCTTTTTCCGCCTGAGAAGAACTTGGCAGTTGGTTTTTTTAATCTGTAGCATTCTTACCGTTCATGCAAGTGAGTTCTAATTAAAACGAACTGATAATTATCTTGAATATTAATCTATTTTCAATCATTATTCCAGACTATCTACTAAAGTAGGTTCAACAACCTCCACCGAATCACTATAATCATTCTCTGGACTAACCACTTGATTGTCATTAGTGGTATATTCTTTTTCTTTTATCACCTTCAAAGACGGAATATCATAAAGAACATTATAACATTCGCAGGATCCTCCTTGACAAAAACAATTCTCCATTTCCAAAGTATACCCTAATTCCGATATTCCAAATTCTAGTTGTACAGGCTCACCCCATGCACCCATTGCCCCAACCCAGTTGATAATATGATTATCCAGCTGCCAAGTCCCGTTTTCATAAACAAAATTTGCAATGTCATAATTGGGAGAACATGCATGATACTTGTGCTTATATCCTACATCTTTATCAAATGGATAAGACACTAAAACAACAAAAACCTTTTGCTTTCCCAAGTTTTTATAATAAAAAACCCTATGAACAGAAGTATGAAAATAATTTGATGAAGGATTAACATTATTCATGATTCTAACTATCACTTTCTTCGAAAAACCGCCATGTTCATTAGTTGTAAATTTTCCATTTGGGTGTAAAGATGTCCAAATCTCCTGCTCTTTTATTGTAAAATCACTTAAAGTGTCCACTAAACTAGGGTCATAGTCATTTTGTTTAAAAGTTGGAGAAATTTCCACACTTTGTTCGTTTTTAACTGATTTGTTTCCATTTTTGATATAATACAGATAAAAATAAATTCCAGCTAAAAAGAAAAATAATAGAGACAAAGACACTGAATATATTAAATCATTCTTTTTCATTTTCAAAAGTTAATGATGTTAATTAGTATAAAAACTTGCGGTAGTGGCGCCATAGGTTGTACCGTAAGCGTTAGTTGCGTATGCCTTTACGTAATAAGTAGTGTATCGAGTTAAACCGCTAATACTTTTAGTTTGTGTGCCCACCGAAGTACCAGAGACCAAGGTTTTTGACGAATTATTTAAATTCGGATTACTGTAACTACTGCTATACACGAAACCTTTTTCAATGATGGTACTCCCCCCATTATCGCCTATATAACCATTTAATGTGGCATTTGTGCTTCCTACTGAAGACACCGAGTACGTAGTCACCCCTGTTGGTGCAGTAATTGCAATAGTCGTAAAGGTTACCACAGAGCCATAAGTAGTTCCGGCCTCATTAGTTGCATAACTTCTTACATAGTACGTAGCACCGCTTGTTAAATTTATTGGAGAGCCATTAAAGCTACCAACTCCAGTACCCGTCTTAATAATAGACCCATTAGTTAATGTTGGACTATAAATACTATTACTATATACAAAACCTCTATCAGAAATATTCCCTCCCCCTGGGTTTCCAATATATGCACTAAAATATGCTGATGTCGAATTTATATTACTTACACTATAGGTAGTCAAACTACTTGGTAAACTTGGCAAACTTGTTTTGAAAGAATACGCTGTTCCATAAGTTATTCCGGCTTCGTTTGTCGCAAAAGCTCTTACATAATAAGTTGTATTAAATTGCAAATTATTGAGACTAGCTGTAAAACCACCTAATCCAGTCCCACTATTAACGACTGATCCATTACTAATTGTCGGACTTGAAGTTGTATTACTATAAACTACGCCACGTGCAGTAATTGATCCACCACCATCAACAGTAACAGAACCTCCCGTAGAAGCGGAAGTCATCGTAATATTTGATGGAAAAGTAGTGCTCACATTACTTGGTAAGGCTGGTAAAGAGGTTCTAAAATTCATAACAGAACCATAAGCAGTTCCTGCGCCATTGGTTGCAAATGCACGAAAATAATAAGTCGTATTAATTTGCAGGTTTGAAACTGGTGCTGAATAAGTACCCGTACCATTTCCTATATTTATAGCAGTTGAATTACTAATTGTAGGCGTTGTATTAATACTACTATAACAAATTCCTCTAGTAATTATTGGCGAACCGTTATCTTCAGCAACAGAACCTCCAAGTGTCGCTGATGAAGGTAAAATTGAGCCAGCACTATTAGTTATAATTCCAGTAGCCAATACTGGTGATGCCGTTGTAAAAGTCAAAACTTGGCCATAAGAAGTTCCTAATTCACTGATTACAAAAGCACGGGCATAATATTTTGATCCAGCAATTAACTTTGTTAGTGAGGTTTTAAACTTATTGTCGACTAATTCTCCTATAACCTTATCATTATTGATTGTGGGTGTGTTATTTGTAGCACTATAGCAAATCCCTTGGTTTAGGATCTTATATCCACCATTATCGATAATGCCACCACTAACATCCGCTGATACTCTGGTGATATTAGATGATTCAAGCGTCTGTACCTGTGCTACATAGCCTCGTTCGGTATTGAAGCTTGTGATTTCACCATAGGCTGTACCATATTTATTTTTCGCAAAAGCGCGATAATAATAGTTGGTAGACGGTTTCAACCCTTTGACATCGAGTTGATAAGGGCCAGTCTCCAAAACTCCATACCATAAAACTATATCATCGGATGTAGTCGGATTATTATTGGTCGAATAGCAAAAACCAATTTCAGTTAAATCAGCATTATTTTTTGTGTTTACTTCACCTACAAAAGTGACTTCATTTTTTGTAATTAGCTGTGCTGCAGAAGTTGTTACAGCTACTTTATTATGTTGATTGAAATCAAACTCATCCTTTTCATCACAGCTAATAAAAAAACTTAGGCTGATGAAAATTAAACAAAGTATGGAGTTATTTTTTATGCTATTATACATGTTATTTAATGTTAAAGGTAATACCAACAGTGTATTCAGGTTTGGCCAATTTGCTATTTGAAATCTGCCTATCTATATCGATAAAAGACGCCCCTCCTATTAAATTAATGACATTTCCAGCGCGCAATGTAATCCCACCATACCCTGCGATATAACCTGTTTTATCAACACCTGATTCATTTGCATAATCATTTCGATACAAATGAGAATACATTCCATACCCCCCGCCAATATTAAAAAACAACCATTTGGTTAATTTAAAATTCGGCCCTAATAATATTTCAGTTTTGTTGGGTTGAGATTCTCCCGTATTAGAGTAATGCTCAACTAATTCACTATTCGTTTTCATACCATAACGGAAAGTGGCGAAAAAACCTACAGCACGCCCGCCCGTCTCAAAACGTAATCCATATGGAGCTAATTCTCCATATTCATAACCTATGCTTGTGAACATTTTTCTGTTTGCTTTACGAATAATGGCCTGACTTTCTTTCTCCTTCTTTTTCAGCATAGCATTATACGCTAATTGGGTTTTAGGATATTTGTTAAACAAGTCAGCCAATGCTGTTTTGATATCATTTGTATTTGAAAGATTTTGATCCGAATATTTTGTTAGATATCCTTGTAAAGCAGATTTAACATTAGTAATGTCAATGAAAGTATGTGCTTTATTAGTAACCAATCTTTTATAATGTGACATGGCTTGGTAATAAGTAACTTTCATTCTTTCTATTGACCCTTCTGAAAAATCATTAACAACACTAATTACCTGTGTATAATCAGACACTTTATAGTAGTTATCTATTGTATTAAATTTCTGTTGCACTTCCAACAATTTCAACTCAAATTGCCTGGCATCTTCCATTTTCTTGAATTCTTCAAGTGATTTTGGAAGCTTTGAGTAAATATTGAAAATTGCCTGCATCTCGGCTTCACTTAGTGTAGAATCAGAATTAATTCTTAAAGCTAATGACAAGTTTCTAAGCTCTTCAATATCCTTGTAATTTTGATGAGAAGCATGTTGTAGGTTATAATGCTTAATTAAAAAATCGTAATATAGGACCGAGAAACTATTATAGCCCATAGATCGCGCATTTTGAATAGACGTAAGCGTCTCGTTATAATTGCCGTTTTGATAGGAAAGCCTAATTACCTTTAATAAGTTTTCGTGTTTTACCTTTAGTAATCGTTGCTCCTCTTCCAATCGCCTCTTTTCATATTCAGAAAAGGTTTTGGGATAAGTGTTCATTTCCTTGGAGATTTCAAGTGCATCAGCTAACCATTTTGATTTAGGATAACGCTTCATAAAAATCCCGCTTCTATCTCTCAATTGGTTTATACTGGTAAAAGAAGGATAATCTTCTTCCGCTAATAGCTTATGGTAATTCATCAAAGTTAAACGATCAACGAGTTCTTTGGACTTGTCTTTTGCGTTAATTTGTTTCAGTAATCTTAAAGACTCTTGGAATTCTTCCTGATTATAAGCACTGTTTGCCTCTCTCAGCAAAATGTCAGTTTTGTTTTGAGAATAACCACAATGGATTATTCCCAACAATAGTAGGGTAAGTATAAATTTCATGGAGACGTTAATAGATGATATATTATAGAATAAATTATTTTTTAATACCGATGGGTAGTCTATGTTTACTTCAACATCTCCAGACTCCAATCCAAGTATCCATCGTGAAAATTTTGTAGTCTTTGTAATTCGGTGTTTTGGGTAATTAAGACTGCTCTTTTATTTCGAAACAGTGCAGTAAGATTAACCTTTCTTTCTAACTCAGCCTTTAGAACTTCGAATTGTTTATCATCAAATTCAGCAAAGCCCTGATTGATTAAGGAATTTACTTTTTGAGGTAAAGTCAGCGTATAATACCTCAGCGCTTTCAGATTCGACTTTATATCCTGATACTCTTTCTTATGGCCGAATGTGCCTTCCATGTGTGAAATTAAGTTGTCTAGCTCCCCTTGATCTATCGGATCTGCTTGAAGCATGGAATTTATTCGTCCCATGGCCAATTCCTTATACTTTACATTAAGCTGTTCAATCAACATATTTTTAATATCCTTGTTAAATAAACTTTGTGAGGCACCAGAATTAATCTCAATTAAAAGATTGTTATATTGCTTAGGACTAAAATTCGTTTTTGAAAATTCTTTTATTTTACTTTCCAAAGTCTGATGACCATTCGATTTTTGCTCAATAGGTGCATTTGTTGGTCCAGAGGTAAGTTCTGCCGCACTAAAGACCTTCATACCTCCAATTATTAATAGGCCAATTCCCAATGTAGCGCCTAAAAAATAGAGACCTCTATATTTCTGATTCATAGGTTTATTAAGGTTATTTAGTGGTATTCAATTTCGTAGTGTCAATTTCCTTAGCAGGTGTTTCCGACTTAGCTTTCGTCATTGGTTTCGTAGTCTTTTCTTTATCACCATTTTTATTTGGCGTTGGATTTTTTGCCCCTATCTTCTCAACTGCCGTATTTTTGGTTGAGATTGCGGAGGATGTTGAGGTACTTTTTTCATCCCTTAGCTCGTTTTTATCCTTTGATTTGCTGTGATTTTCTACCGGAATTGGAGTTGAAATAACATCTCGGAGTTCTTTTTTGAAGGCATCTATGAGTTGATCATCGTCTTTTAGCAATGAGTCAACATCTTTCAGTGTCAACTTCTTTATTGTTTTTTTATCCCTAGATATAAAGTAGTTCCAGTTTTTAGATTTACCATCATATTTAAAGACGTAATCGCTTAACTGTCGTTCCTTAGATATTAAATGAACGACATCTTTAAAGTTGGTATCTATTTGGATATTAAATTTATTCTGATCTCGAGCGTTAAAACCCTCAACATATTGGATCATAGGCACATTAACACCAATCACATCATCCATATAAGGTCTTCCAAAATAGCCTCCTGCAATTCCTAAAGCAATCCCTAAAACCCAGGGTAAGATTAAATTGTTTGAACGCTTATTATGTTGACCTGATTGATTACTTGTTTTAAAATTTTGAAGTGGAACCAGTGGCTTTTGAATCACAACTTCCTTTTCTGATGGGCCTACAGTAATTGATTGCCTTTCATGTGCAATTTTATACTTTACTTCATCCAAGGTTCTACACACGAGCACAAACTGCTCCGTACTTACTGAAAAGGGTTCAGTGTTGACATTTAAAATTAGATGTTGTCTATGCGGATTTGAAAATTGTATTTCTTTAATTTTATCCCAAAAAGTAGATAAAGGTTGAAATCCAAACTGTCTTGCTATTCCATCTGATTGAGCGGATTTATCATTCAAAAAATAAACCTTCTTGGCATAGCTTAACTTTAGGTTATTGAACAAAGCATTTTGACCCTCATTTAAATTAATAAATTGATAGTATACAACCTTTTCTAAGTCTATTTTTGGAGTGATCCAGTGTTTTTTCTTAACATCCTTTACAATTTCACTTAAAATCGCATCGTAATTTTGATTGTTGAAATTATTAGTGTTAACGTGGTTTACATATGGTCGGGCCACTTTACCTAAATTGACAAATACATTTTCAATAAATTCATTCTGGTTTACAATTAAACGAACTGCATAAAATCCATTTCTCTTTGCACTATCTTTATGACTTGTATTTATTATTGAATAAACCAAATAGCGTTCTGTCCGTTGTATTGAATAGCAAAATCCTTGATTAAACTGGCCAACTTCATTGGTTTCATCAAATGAAATATGAAGTTTTCCTAATTCTTGTTTATTTAATCCTGGAGAGATGTAATCATAATCTAATCCATTTGAAGTACGCTCGATAACGAGACTAATTTTATTGGTATATTGGGGATTTTCCATAGTGTCTTAAAATAATTTTTTCCAGAACGCACCACCTTTAATGACAAAACTGTCATCTAACATATTCTTCACTAGTTCTTTTGGATACGTTTCATCAACCTGCCTAACTATCTTTTCGTAGACAAGTCTTCCTATAGAAAAGGGCAATACTTTAATTTTAAATTTATTTCTAGACTGCTCGCGAGCCGATTTACAATTTTCCAAGAGTGATAAGAACTCTTGGTTCATATAATCGAAGGCCAGGTCACTTTCCGAGCGATCATCAAACTGATAGCGGGTTTCTTTTATATAATCAAATTTATTGACTACGAAATACACCGCATCGGTATTCTCCAGAACATTGGCATCTTTGAAAATGGATAGTATATTAGTATAAGCAATACTCTGGTCTAAAGCATTAAATAATTTTGCATCTTCAAACCGTTTGTCATGTGACATTGCATCGAGAATAAAAACAAGCAATTTCTTATTCCTACTTTTTATATAGTTAATAAACTGTGGTAGTTCAGAATTATCGAAACCTTGATTAAAAATCTTTTGATAATTTTCACCGGGTACCTCAACAATATTGAAAGGATGACTAGTCCCTTGTGGATCTTTCAAAGAGGTTGCAATATAATTGTAACTTCCCTCACCTGTACGAATGGGTAAAACGCCATAATCTAGGTTACGTTTCAGGGTTTCCAGATACCTGTTCCCATCAGGATTATAACTATCGTGCATTAAAACGCCGTGTTGATTTGCATATTTGATCAAACTTGCTAAAATCGTTGACTTACCAGAAAAGGGCATACCAACCATAAATACATCAGTCCGGCCACTTTCCATTGCAGGCAAATCTTCTATTTTCTTGAAGATCGTAATGGCCGATGCACTTGAGTAGAACTGTAGCGATTGTATAACCCGTTTCTCTACGCCTAAATTCTCTAAATCATCGAATGAAATTTGATTATCGTTGATAAGTTCTTTAATATCATCCGCTGAGATATCATTATTTTTAATTCGCTCTAAAACTGATTGCTCCGGCTTACCCTTACTCCGTGTCTCTAAAATTGGTAAGGATGGTAAACCTGGTATATTTGGTGGCAACAGGTTGTCATTTGCTAAATCAAGGCCTGGAATGTCAGGAGGCAGAACGATTCTCCCATTACGTTCATCATCCAGCAACTGCAACTCGTGTAGTTTATTGGCGCTTAATCCAAATTGATCAAATTCGTCAATATTAATGTATCCTTCAATAATAGCCTGATCTAAAGATGCAATGGGAACTAAATTGCAGTTTGATAAGATATTTTGTTTTTTATGTTTATCCATTTTTATAATTTAAATTTCTACTGTTCCACCATGATTAACTACTTCACCTTTACGACCATTATTTTGGCTTCTGCGATAAATAGGAACTCTATATGTCCAGAAAGGGATCAAGATGAATAAGTGCATGACAAGAATAATTATAAAGGGGATAACATAATTGGGCGTATACAACTTTGCCAACTTCACTGGGTTTTCCAATGGCAGTTCATTATCCTTTATTGATATGAGGAAGGGCTCATTATTAATTGGAAGTTCTTTAATTTTATCATTCACGAGAATGAGGCTCGTTTTGACAAAATTGTTCAAATCATTATAATTTGTGGACAAATTCAGCCTATCCCATTGGTTGAATGACTTGGTATAGTAATCGGCTTTTTTAAATATTAAACTGTCCAATAATATGTTGTTCTCACTGATTTTGATTCGATAGGCATTTAAAGTTGCATCGGTACTGGCAGTAACATCAATATTTTGGGAAGGACTATTTAAAATAGCATCTGGTAGGCTGAATGGAGCTTGACTTAATTCATTTCGTAAAATATTAGTCCTGTGTATTTTATAGGCTAGCAATTTATTCTTGAACTTTGCTTCAAAGGATTGCAAAGATTCATTTGCAACATTCTTATAATCTGTAGTCAGCTTCTTGACCAACGTCATTTTCTCTTCAGCCTCTTTTTGCAGCTTAACTTTGCAGTTTGTTTCAATATTAACCAGGTGGATCATAAAAAAATAGCTCACAAGTCCAAATACAATGAACACTGCGAAAAAGAATGTAGCCGGACTCTTCAGGTAGCCGACATTGAACATCCGTTCTTTGTTGCGTTTTAATAGTTGCAATACAAAATAGTAAAAGATCACCACCAACAAACTTCCTGCTAAACTGATTAGCATGTTACCTTCTGTCACATAAACAAGTCCCAAAAAATTGCACAAAAGTAAAATCAATAGAAAAATGGATGAAATCACATCCACGAATAGAAAATTTTCTTGTTTCATGTTTTTTAATTCAAAGTTTTATTCTTTAATACTTTATTACCATTCGCAATAGCTGTATTTGCGAGTAATTGCTGAAAGATCTCTTCATAAGTAGCGTTTGGGCTTTTCGCTTTAAGTAAACCGATGTAACCTGCTACTATAGGAGAGGCCATACTGGTGCCATCTAACATTTCGCTTTGATTACCTGGCTTGGCTCCTATGATATCCACACCTGGCGCAAACAAAGTCGTGTACTTGCCATAATTTGAAAATGATGCGACGTGACCATTTTTATCCAATGCACCTACTTTAATTGTAGATTCAGAGCGTTGGAATGGATCAAATCCGGTTAGCTGGTTACTGTTTCCTGCGGCAATAACGCACACCGTTTTATTTTTGCGCGCATAGGCAAATAACTCTTTCCAAAAGGCAGTTTCGTCTACAGCGCCATCCTTAATAAAAGCCTCCTGAACATCTAATGGAATTTTCTCATTTGTATTAAATGACAAGCCAAGTGATAGATTAATGACATCAGCATTATTTTTAATGGCATAAAGAATACCTCTGATGACATAAGATGAGCTCGTATATCCATTGGGATCTTCTACTTGAATAGGCATCAACTTACATGTTCCACAAACTCCTTTTACCTGACTAGAATTTCCCATTGCAATAGAAGCAACATGACTTCCATGATTTATGCTCGCCGGGGAAACATTTGTGCCACCATTAAAGGCGTTGTAGGGTGAAACTATTCTACCGGCTAAACTAGGGTGGTTTAAGTCAAACCCGTTGTCAATAACTGCTATTGTAACCCCTTTACCCAATTGTTGAAATTGATCAGGGTTTACATTGATCTCCTTAAGATGCCACTTATTATCAGTTACATTTCTATTCGCCTCACCCTCTGTCTCTAATCGACTGAAAAGCACCTCATCCCATACCAGTAAATCCATGTTAGGGATCGTTGTCTTTACCGATTTCTTGAATGCTTCTCTATCTGCTTCGGGTACAAAAACCTGCAGATAATTAATAGTCGAATCAGCATAAAGTAGTTTATACTTTGAGACATCAAATTTTGTATTGAAGGCATGGATAAATTCATCAACCCGTACTACACTATCCTTTATTGCAATATTAACTAGGTTTACAACTACCTGCCTTTGATCATCATCAATAATTATATCTTCCTCTGCTATAGGAAGTCGGTAGCTTCCATTAGCACCAATAATCATTGGCTGTTGACCTTCGTTTAAAGCTGCACTTTGTTCTGTGAAAGAAATCGAACTACTTTTTTTATCGATTAAATAAAACCAAAAAAGAACACTCAATACCATTGACAGCATTACAATCAAATAATAATAAAAGGGGTACCGATTCATTTTTCCGGATAAGTTGATTACAATGGACAGTTCACAATATATTCCCAAGCTGTATCTTCTGTAGGGGCAGACACCTCCACAACAAAATAATCGGGTTTGCCAGGTTCCGCTTTATATTCCCATGCTAATTGTCCAAAGCTTGAGACCAATCCGTTTGTAGATAATACCAACTGGCCATCATAGAATACATTTATTTCGTCAGGAATAGATTTAGTATCATATTCAAGTGCAACTTTCCCAGATTTTGCGCCTAACGTATGTTGTGTTCGTGTATTGCCTTGTCCTCCAGATTGCACCTTTGCATCACAATTCACCATATTACCATGGGTAGTATTAACGTTAGCAGTTGAACAATCAATTAATTGCTGTTTCAAAATTTGCATTCTATGGTTTGGATTCCATAAAACAGCATAGACTAACAAACCTATTAACAAGAAAAGCAAGGCATAGAACAACCACCAATTTCGGTGAAAGAATAAAGTTTCATTTTTATCCATAACTAACTGTATTTCAAAGTTTTGAAAAATAAAATAACACAAACAAGTATTAGTAATAGGATTAAAATCCACGCATACTTTGCAGCGAAATATTTCAGGAAGGCCAAAAACCCTTTCTTTTCAATCTCTTCAACAGCCTGATAATTATCGATTTCTTTAGGAGTTGATAAAAAGGCTTCCTCCAAGGGATCATCCAATGCGACATAGCTGTTTTCCAACACAAATTTTTCATCTTCCATGAAATCAGTTTCTTTTGGAGATTCGGCTATAAGTGGTGGTAAAAAATGATTTTCACCTGTCGTAGCACCTTGATTATCAAGATGATGATTCTGTAAAGAATCAGTTAAAATTGTAGGTTTTTGATTTTGATTATTCTCAAACTTCCATCCCCATATGATACTAATATCTTTTCCATTGGTAAAAATTAGATTGTTCTCAGGATTAAAAACTGTTTTAATAATTTCGACCCAATTTTTTACATTTTCATCATTAGTACGCGAGATATCTATTAATAGACGTTGAAGTTCTTCATAGAAAACCCAATATTGGAGTAGCCCAAAATCGTGACCATGAGAATCCTGGACCTGATGTAATTCCTTAAATGTCGAATACCATTCAATATCAAAGTTTGATTTAACTGGCTTTGCCAATAAATATTTAAACTTCTTGTCTATATTAAATACCAAGAAGTTATTTATTCGATCATATTGATCGAATAAATAAGCGTTATCGAAAGAAAGGGGAATGTATTTATCAGTGGCAATTGAATGGAATTTATTCATTCTAGTTTAATTGGAAAGGTGAATATTCGTGAAGCAAATTTTGTAACTCCCGATTGGCTTGTTCGTCGTAATTCACATAACCAGCGTTAACGAGTAAAGAAATTCTTAAAAACTCTATCCACTTATTATATTTCTGAAGAGAAATAGCTCGCACATCAATTTGTTCGTTATCAAACAATGCTGAAATAGCCGCATCGGATGTATCTAACTTTCTTTCATAGAATCGATTGGCATTAGTGGCCAAAATACTTCTGGCTTCAGCCTTTTCCTCATCTGTAAAATAGTTTATGTCAAAATTTATTACCATTTCATTGATAATTAAAGAGAAAGTTTCTGCTAAAAATGACTCATGGCCATGATTAATATCAATTTCAGAAACGATATTATTAAGCACCTTAACTAATTTTTCTTCAATCTTCCTTTTTTGAGTTAGTTCCTGCAGATAAGATAACACGAATGTTAAATTACTCTTACTTAACCCAAGTGCAATTAAATCACTATACTGGTCCAAATCGTTAATTTTTATTGCCCAATTATTAAGAACCAACTGTACATAATGTGCTGCTTTGCTCGAATGAGAATCTTCTTGAGTCAAAAGTTTATTTATACTTACACCGTTGCTTTTAAGGAAATCTTCTACCTCGGAATGTGACGGTAACCACAAATATCTTTTAAGAATATCCAAGGCCTCATCTTTACTACTTGCATCCTTTAATTCAGGGTATTGTTCAAGCATAATGGATACATTTGTTGTTTCATCCATCACTTTTTTGCTCGCATCTACAACCATATTTTCGTTCAACAGATGATAAACTATTTGTGAATGGAGAGATATACGATCTATTAAGGAATTGAAAAGTCCTATATCTTTGACCAAGGCATTATTAAATGAAAGTTGAAACTGATTTACATGGCGCATCTGTTGTTCTCTTAAGGCTACAACATCATCTTTATGGATATAGTGTTCCAGCTCATCCTGAACATTTTTAAGAATCGCATTCAGTTTTTGCAGATTGTGATTAATTTTAGTTCTATTAGTTGAAACTTTTATCAAAGCATCGATAATCGGTTTAGAGCCATCATGGTTTTTGGCAGCGACATTATCCCAAACCTTTTCAGACTCTGAAAAGTGTTTTTGGACAAAACTATGGTTAACAAATGATTCCTTAAGTACTTTTAGAAAATTTGCGCGTTCTAAGTTAACTTCTGTTTCAACACCCTCCTTTTCAAAACCTACAAATGAATCGTTCGAATATTTAAAATCTCGTAATAAGTAGAAATTCTTAAATAATTTGTCCTTAAGGGTCCACTTTGTATTCCAATTTCGAGACTTTGTTACTATTTCCTGTTCGAAAAATCGCTCAAATCGTGTGTTCCATTTATAATTTAACTTATCTGCAGACTCCAAATATTCATAATCATTTGTTGTATCAAATTTCATTTGATTATTGAAAAAAGTGAATATCACAAATAGTGGAGGTATATCTGATCCTTGCAAGGACTGCTCTCTCTCTTCTGCAGTTTCTCCTATATTATTCTGAATCCAATTATTTAATAGTGTAGGAATTTCATTAACATCTGATTGTTTATCATTTGTACAAAATAAGAGGTTATTGATATCAAAATCAGCCGAATATTTATTAAAGAGGTACGAGACCTTACCTCTAAGTAGCATGCCATCAATGTTTTTTGGAGAAATATCTTTTTGATCCAATGCCAAACGGCTCCTAGCGCCTGGAAAGTCAAGCAAATCATTAAAATTCAAGAATTCTTTTGATTTTACAAGATCTTTGGGGATAGAAAACACCAATTCCGAAATTAGCGCAGTAAGAGCAGGAATAGGTATATTAACCTCACTACCTTCAATAGTTTTAAATGTTGTTAAATTATCAAACGTATCAAGCTCAAGTTCTCCCAAACGTTTTACATCCAGAATAGCACCCTTATCTCGCAATACATTTTCAAATTTCACATACCCGTGTCTCGTGAAATTCAGCGTATGGAGCTTCCTAACAAGACTGATAAACAACTCAGTAAACAAAATTTCTTTGTTCCATAATATATTGAAAATATGGCTCCAGTCGTCATAAGAATAGTGTGATATAATTTTACCAATTCGCTCAAAAAATCGGCTTTCATACAATCCTTCAAATAGAATAGTGTATTGTGAAAGATTCCTTTCAAAATATTCTTTTATCTCCAGGATATCATATTCTGTCAAATGATTTTGGTTACCGTCTGGTATTTCTAGTTCTAATTTTTTAATATGACTCTCAAATTCACTTTTGGATGGAAAAGCAGTGATTTTTTTTAAATCAAGAAAAAAAGAGTCTAACAATACCAACAGGATATCTTTAGGTGCTAATAAGTTGACTTTTATTGGGAAATCCGGATAGGTAACATCCTGATCAATAGTAAACCTGGTCACTAATCCTGTACTTTCAGCCCCTGTACCAGGAGGATTTATTTCTTTTAAAAAGTCGAAATAAACGCCTGCATTTTCTATATGAAAAGGTTTACCCTCTTCACTAAGTAAGTTTTTTATCAGGTAAGATTTACCAACCTGACTTGCACCATAGACAGCAATTACTGGCTTCTTTCCAATATTGTTCTCTACTTTTTTAAGCGTATTTAAACTATTTTTCAATGTTAGAAGCACTTTATTACGGTCTTCAAACTTTAAATGTTTATCCACCCATTGGATTGATTTTCCTATCAATACAGACCTACCAGATATAAAATCCTGGATAAGCTTAATTTCGATTTCAGTGTAATTATTTAACATCGCATTACTATAAAACAAATTCACAAGTATCTAACCAAAAGCCCTGTACACTATCAAGGGTCTGATAGCTCAATTGAAAGAAATTAATTGGTTTTTCATTTCCATCTACATCTTCCACATACTCAATAGATAAAAGCTCTTTGCTTTCGTCAAAATCCCTAGAAACTGTAATCTTTAACGGCAAATGGCGCATTATTTCTCCAAGCTCCATGTTTATTTGATTTTCATAGAATAGAGTGTCTTTGCCAACATACCGACTTTTAACAACAGCTTCTATCTGCTTAGCATCTATACTTAATTGATATAAGCCGGAGTACGTATAATTTTTAGAAAGAAATTTCGAGTAACCAAATTCAAAAGGGAGATTTTTAACTAAAAATGTCTGTTCGTTAATTTTTGGGGTTAATATCACTTCCTTGACATTATGTGTTTTAAAGACAATATGATCAGCAGTAGAATTGAGGCTTTTTGCTAATTCTTTAGTATTTAACCTGAAATCTTGGATTCTATTTAATTTACCAGCCATTAAAGCTACTATAGCACCTACCCCTACAATGGTTTTCGGGTCATTCACAACCCCTGAATTGTCGGCAAAAGGGTACCACTTACCAACCCAATAATTATTAAGGTTTATAACATTGTTTGGTGAGATGGATAAAAACTTCTTGTATAGCGCTTCATAACTTAATAATGAAGCTGGTTTGCCGGAGAGTATCACATAGTCGCACTCATATTGATTGATGATCAGGCATATTTGTCTTATTAGACTTTCAAAAACTGCAGACACCACCGTATTGACAATTATTGGAACAATTGTCCATTTAACATCTAAAAAGTTAAATCCAAACACCTTTTCACAATATTTTATTAGCGCTTTATTGTCGAACCTTTTGCCAATTATTTCTTCAAAAGTTAGCGATGCAACATCCGTCTTATTGGCATATTCCAGGTATTTTAAAATAATGGGACATGCAACCTGGTGAATAAAAGATTTGCGCATCATTTTAGATAAATACCCCATGTTGTTAGAGTTTTCACCAAAAAAACCATTGATTTTATCTTGCATATCAATAATTCCTTTATCTCTACCGAACTTCGCTAACAGACCAATATTCTCGTTTCCAGTAGTACTCTTGATTATAATTTTTTGAATAAGTTCTTTCAAAAGATCATCTCCAGCTAATATAAAACTATCCCAAAACAGAGGAACCGGCGTTATATTCTGTACTGTATTGGTAGTCTTTAGCTCATATTGATTAATTACTACATCAGTGGTCCCTGCACCAATGTCAATCGATGCAATTTTCAGTTGACTTTTATTATTAAAAACATAATGCTCAATGACATAATTATTTGCTTTCAATTTCTTTGCAAATAAACTGTACACAAACACGAGTTGGCTGCAAGTGGCCTCATCATACATCCAATCCTTTTTATCTTCAACCTCGCTAAGCTTTCTAGTGAGATCTTGAATGGAAGGAACTATTTCTGGACTACTAAACCCATTTCTATTAGTCTCCTGATCAAAGTAAATCCGTTGGTATCCTTCCAGTAAATCACAAGCTTCTTTAGCTGCTTTTCGCAAAGCGATTTGTTCGTGCTGAATCATTCCTGTAGGGCACGATATAGTAATGCGCTTGATAACACGAGGAACAGTCATATCACCATGCTCTTCTCTAAACCTGTATGAATTAATTTGTACTTGAGCATGTATTAAGATCTCTAAAAAGACAAACTTCATTAAAGAAGCTCTTGAGAACAAGGACTTTGCTCCGAATACTCCTTTTGGTTTAATCAGAGAACCATCTAAATTCAACTGCTCAGAAATACCGTTCAGATACACTTTTTTTACACGATTTGTATGAATTGGCTGGAATTCCCACTCACGCTCGCTCAGTTTATCATCCCACAAATAGCGTTTAGGACTAGAGTTAAAGGTTTTAAGCTCATAACCTAAATCTAGATTCGTACTTGCACCATTGATCAATTTCTCAGCTTCAAATCCAGCTCTAACTAAACTAGGTACAATGAATTTATTATTGTGATAATTATCTTTGTTTATATTTCCAAAATTAGATTCACTAAACATAATATTCATCGGAAAAGATGCATCATATTCTTGATGTGGATCCGTATAATCTTGAATGATTAATTTTTTTACACTATCAAATTCAAAATTATCGTTATCTCTATTTTCAAATAATAAGGCGCATGTTGCTGAGTTTCCTATGTCTATTACTAAATCAACAGCCTTTTTTCTTACATCATCTGTAAATAACTGTATATCAGGAGATTCAACTTGGCCAGACAACCATTTAATTAATAATATATATTTAGCAACATATTTTTTAATTGGGTGGGTGTACCGTTCGTCATCGTTGTTTTTATAAAAAATATCACCTAAGTACTTTTCTATCCAGGAAATCGAACCATCACGAGTGAAAAGGAAATTGCTTAAATTAATTTCATCTGGCTGTAATCTAAAAACATTTTCATCTGGATTATTACTTAACTGAGGTCCTGTCTTATCGTCCTCATTTCTTGCCAATGAGGTATCAATCGCAAAAACAATCTTTGCGCGTTTAAATGACTCGTCGCAGCTAAAAAACACCCTAACCCAATCAGTTGGATATAGCAAATCTCTATTTATTGAATTTTCTTTAAAAAAGGGTAATGGCAACCACTTATTTTGATAATGTTTGAGTGCTAGCTTTAAGTTGCTTTCTTCAAAATAACCTTCTGTTATTTCCTTACATGTATTTAAGTCTACCTCGTCCTTCAATCGCTTATTATATATCAGATCTTTATCAATAAGTTCTTGAAGACGATAAAATTTCTCATTCCCATTACCCGTAATTTTCAATAGAGGATCAAGAATAAAATCGAAGACATTAGTGTCGAAAGGCTGGTGATAGTAAAATCTATTTTCCTTGCCAAAATCAAGATCAATATTAATTTCATATTTATAATATTGAATACTTGAATTAGCAATAAGAGAAATTCTTTTCATTGGTTGTTATATCGTCTAAAATTTTAGATTAGTAATTTTGTCCTTTAGGGTTCGGGCCATACTCGTTTCCAAAAGGATCTCCACCAGCAAATGCCATCCAAAGTCCATAAAATGGAATTATTTGAAACCAACCGGAATTTCCTCTATCATGGCATCGCTTAGCATTTTGGGCAATCATCAACCAAAAAGCAGGGATGAAAATTATAAAAATCAAAAGATTATTATCACCTGAAGATGAGCCTCCACCCATTGCCTCTACCACAAAAAACAATAAATTAACCGCTACGAATGTAAGCCAGTACTCTGTCCTTCGTATTCTCCCATTAAAACTAAATGGAGAAGCAAACATCCTCTGCTTTGGATTAGTTGGGATAGTTTCATTAAAATCATCAACGGGTGTATTTTGTTCATCAACTTGTGCAGAATCATCATATTCAGATTTTACCAATCTATTTTCATCCGATTGTTCTTGAATAAACTGTGGGACTGTTCTTCGTAGGTCTTCAGTTTTAGGAATTAAAAGATCATTATTCTTATTCACTTCAATTGAGGTTGAGTGACTCACAACTTGAACAATAAATAAATCTTCTAAATCAGGAATCTCAATAGCCGCTTTCCATTCCGTCAACCCATCAAACCAAACAAGAGTTTCTTTGGTTATATTCACTTTTTTAAGGTCCTCAATAGTAATAGGACCAAACCGTTGAGAATCTTTTACATAAAAGTACTTTTTCATAGATGTGGTTGATATAAAATTATCTTAGCTAAATAGGTTCGCCAAAGCTAAATCATAGAGGATTTTATTTTTTACGGAAAACCGTAAAAACCACTTTTTTATAAAATCTGATTGAATTAGAATAGTTTATACATCAATAATAAGAAATTTCGATTGAGGTAATTTCACTTTTTCAGAAATGCAGGTCATCATTAATAATTGACTTTAAATACTTTACACTAAATAATATTGTCAGTGCAATTATATGAAGAGGATACATTCCCCAAATGATTATAGTGGGCAACAACAAACTGATTGTAAGAATTTACAGCCAAAGCTTTCTATTTGAGTCCCTATTTGCGTGGTTTCCTCTTGCACGCCTATCGTATTCTAATTTCCTGCTGAGAAGTAACAAAAATTAGCTAATTTGCGAACTTTTTAAATCGACGCTCCGATTAAAGAATAAGTTTTGAATAAAAAGACAAGAGATATCATCACTATAGGCTTTGCCCTATTCGCCATGTTCTTCGGAGCAGGCAATTTATTACTTCCGCCCTATATTGGTATACAGATAGGAGACCATGTCTGGATCACCATCCTGGCATTCGGACTGAGCGGTATTTTATTACCCTTTCTCGGCATCCTTTCCGTCGTCAATGCTGGTGACAAATTCGAAGACCTGGGCGCTAAAATTCACCCGCTCTTGTCCCCCATTTTAGGAACCGTGATCATGCTCTGCGTTGGTCCGTTGATTGCAGTACCACGCACAGCGGCTACGACTTATGAAGTGGCTATTTTACCATCGTTTCCAACATCTGGTCCGGTCTTGACTTCTGTGATCTTTTTTATCGTGACCTGGCTTTTAACCATCCGACCATCACGCGTAGTCGATATTATTGGTAATATTCTCACCCCCTTACTCTTAGTCTTGCTGATTGTTTTAATAATGATCGGTATATTTTCACCCATTGACAGCTATACTGAATCAGCATTGAGCAGTGGTCAATCGTTCACCTTAGGTTTTGTTGATGGCTATCAAACATTAGATGTCTTAGCCTCCGTTATCTTCGCCGGGATTATAATTGCTGCAGCCAAAGCAAAAGGCTATGAAAATACCCGGTCAAAAATGCAGGTAGTCATTAGCGCTGGTGTAGTTTCCTCTACTTTCCTATTCATCATCTACGGCGGACTCATCTACCTCGGCGCTACTTCTGGTATATCAGACACTTCAATCACGCGTTCTGAGTTATTGTTGCGCATCTCCCACTCGATTTTAGGGCCATATGGAAATCTTGCGATTGCCATTGCCATTGCGCTTGCCTGTTTAACGACTTCGATTGCGCTGGTCGCGGCTTTTGGAACCTTCTTCTCGTCACTCAGCAAAGGAAAACTGGGCTATAAATTATTGGTTACCATTTGTTGTGTTGCCTCTTGTGTGCTCTCGATTACCGGAGTAGATAATATCATCACCTTCGCCTATCCGATTCTCAGTTTCGTTTATCCAATTGCGATCACCCTGGTTCTTTATTCGGTTTTCTTTGGCTCCATCGTCAAAAACCGTAAACCCTATATCAATGCTTTACTGGCTTCAACGGTCATTGCGCTGTTTTATTTACTTAAACAATTCTCGCTCCTTAGCGAAAGCAACCTTGAAACCTTGAACCATCTCCCGCTCTTTCAATATGAATTAGGTTGGGTTATACCTTCGGCTATTTGCTTCTTTGCAACCTGGGCAATCAGTGGCTCAGGAAACAAAGAAGAAGTTGAGATTCCTTCGACCTAATCGCTAAATTCTATATCGGTATGCTATTGGATTCCTAATTTCGAGTTAATTAGGCGTGAAAGCGTATTTGTTATTGTAAAAATCTTTGTGACAGAAATATTTCACCTCGTTTGCTGTTCCTTGCACTTAGGTTTTTCGGTCCATCCAATATATAATATGCAACACAATTTTTTACTTTAATGAAGTTAAGCCCCAATAAATCCTCCGTTTTTCTAACTTGATTCATAATTTTGAATTATTTTTTTAAACGTTCTAGAATAAATATCTGCATCGAACACTGGCAGGGTGTTGTTAATGTGTTAGTCGACAAGAATAGATAATAGCCTTCATCAATTTAACTATTAAAATGATTTTATGATATCAGACAGCTTCGATTTGAAGCTATTGGCCTCTTGGAGTAAGACCTTGTCTATTTTTGAAGAAGCCATATTGAAGGTGCAGATGATTTTGATGCTAAACGCATCAGAAAGCAAACCATCACAAAGGTTGAGAATTGAAGATACATCAGAACTCTGGCCAGTTTCACGGTCAAGCAACAGCTTTTCCGCATCCTCTATGACAAATACGGATTCCGCATTTTCGGTCAGGAATTGTGTGAAACTTGGTAAGGACAAACAGTAACCCATCGATGCGGAAAACATCTTCCTCTGTATGAATACTTACACGTTTATATTGTGCTTCGGGTTCATTTAAAACATTTATTATTTGATCGTGCATATAACCCTTTCCCTTCTGTTTCATCGCCAGGAAGCTGTCCTTACTTTCTAAAAAATAAATCTCTAGTAGTAAATGTTTAAAGCTAAGTCGCGCGTGTTTATCCGCCAATAGTAAGAACAACTCTTCAGCGAAATAGCCATAAGCACAGACTTCAGCTAATTTATTTACGGATTTGATATGCGCATTGATTTGACAGCCGGGATAAGCTTGTAAAAACCAAAACGGTGCTCCAGCTACTTTTTCACTTTGTAAATAATAAAAAGGTTGGGTAAAATCAGGCTGATGTAAGGTAGGAACTAACAGTTGCCAATTCTCTTTAAACATGCCGACGAGATCTGCATTTATTGGCACAGCATTTTTCACGATTAGCCCATTGTCTATCAATTCAATTATGCTTAACAATAACACAGGCTTATGAGGTGCCTTCCCATAAACTGTATTTGCTCTTTTCAATCTAGAAAAGGCATTCAAATATTTGTCTAGTAGATAATTCAAATTATTTGCGTTTTTAAATTACCCTATAGCTAATTTCCCACTTTCTTTCCATATATAGGCTGGCATTGGTTCCTGAAGTTTCCATTCCACATTCATCGGTTTAGCGCCACTTGATTTCATAAAGTCCGCCTCTCCTAAAAACACATAAGAAAGCGTATTGCCAAACTCATCCTTGTTTTGCTCACGAACAAAAATCAAAATCTTTCTACCCAACATATTTTGTTGGATATATACCTTCCCAGATTCATTTTCTGGTGAAGCTCTATTTTGACTTTGCCAATGAAATAGATAGTCACTAATGGCATAGTCATCATACAATGTGGTTGGCGAATATTCTTTTTCAGATTTCTTGAGTGTTACAAACAACGCTTCAGTATTCAAGTCCTTATTTAAGGCAATACCCTCCCTATTAGAAGATTTCTGTTCAAATTTATGTATCCTCAGCGCTGCTAAAATTTCATCCCTATTGTAACGACTATGCAATCTTAAAGGGAAAGCATAACCAAGGTTGATTTCCTTCTCCAGGAAATTGACTTTTTTAATTAAAATGGCAAGGACCTCTTGTAATTCACCCAGCATTACTGGATTACGCTGAAGGATTCCAATACTATCTGCTAGACTCTTGAAATCAAACGCTGGCCCATCATTCAGCCATAAATCATAATGAAACATCAATTGAAACAGCCGATGTTCTTCGTCATCCTGATTAAGTTTGAATTTATGTATAATCAAATGTTGGATAAATCTAAAATAGCTAATTGAATTACATTGCATTAGTCGCTGGATACAGCGAATGATTTCTTTTTCTTGGGGTTCATTAAATGCTGGTATTACCCCAGCTTCTGCACATAACCTTTTCCAACCATTCCTTTTATAGATCTGGGCAAGTTCAATTTGATAGAAATCGATGAAATTATTTAGGGTTAATGGTAATGTAGATTGATGTCCGAAATTGATGATTTTGGTGATGAGTTGCCTCCTGTT
>NZ_JBBHKC010000013.1:0-110030 GCF_037482985.1 Pedobacter immunditicola
TGTTTTGATCAACCCCGATCAATAGTATTCTAAACCACACGTAAAAATCTGAAAATCAAACAAGCGGACTACTTACAGAAATTTCTTATATCTTTAAATAACGAGGCATTTATAATGAGCCAGGTGTTTATACTGTTCATTTCGTAGCTAAAATGCCAATGCAGATGGAATGAATGAAGTGAATAAATCTATTACTGTCACTATTACCGAATAACGCATGAATTTTAATACTTGTTCAATGATTCAATTTTTCAAACATTTATTTTTATTACTTATTGTAAACCTGGTTGCTCCTACGGTATGGGCACAGACCTCATCCCCGGAAAAGATAAGGGTGATCGCTATATTCGCTCATCCGGATGATGCAGATTCAAAAATGGCCGGTACCGCTGCTTTGTTAGCGGAAAGTGGTGTAGCCGTAAAGTTTTTGTCGTTGACCAATGGCAATGCTGGGCATCATGAACAAGGTGGTGGTATATTAGCGACACGTAGAAGGCTGGAAGCCAAACTCGCCGCCGAGCAATACGGTATTGATGAATATGTGGTGCTGGATAACCATGACGGTGAATTGCTACCCGATCTCAATGTGCGATTGCAGGTGATCAGAGAAATAAGAAAATGGAATGCAGATGTGGTTATCGGTCTTCGCCCTAATGATTATCATCCGGATCATAGAAATGCTGGAAAGTTAGTGGAGGACGCTTCTTATATGGTTGCTGTTCCAAATATTGCTTCTGATGTGCCGGCGTTAAAGAAAAATCCTGTATTTCTTTATATGCAGGATAAATTTAAAAAGCCCAATCCCTTCACTCATGATATCGTTGTGGCTATAGACCCAGTGATAGAGAAGAAGTTAAATGGCTTAGATAAACATGTTTCTCAATACTATGAATGGTTGCCATGGATAAGCAATCATGGTGACATGAGTATCGTTCCTAAAGATACTTTAGCCAGGAAAGAATGGTTAAGAACGCAGCGAATTAATTTAGCGATCGTGGATGAGCAAAGAAAAACCCTTGAGAAATGGTATGGTAAAGCTAAAGCATCCAATGTAAAATATGCTGAATCTTTTGAGATAACCGAATATGGTAGTCAGCCTTCAGAATCAGAGATACGCAGACTGTTTCCCATGCTTAAAAAATAACCCCTTATGCTGTATGGGTTTATTACAATTTTATACAGTCTAAAGCTTTTAGTGTGTATCCTATATACAGGTTTATGACTTGATCCTAAGTCAGAATGTTAAAAAACCTTAAAAAAATTATGCGTAAATAATAAAAGCGTATTATTGTTGTTATCTGTAACGCTAAATGATTCGTTTTATGAAACTGAGAACCTTAACATTACTCTTACTGTTTATCTCATTCCAGCTTACCTCTTTTGCGCAAAGCAAGGATGTCGTTCTTCCTGAAAACTGGTATAATTTAGACCTTGCAAAAGATGGTTATTTTGGCATCAGTACAGAAAAAGCCTATCAGGAAATATTAAAAGGCAAAATCCCGAAAAGTAAAATTATTGTCGCAGTAATTGATGGTGGTGTGGAACCAAATCATGAAGATTTAAAAGGGGTCATGTGGGTAAACCAGAAAGAGATTCCTGATAATGGCATTGATGATGATGGTAATGGTTATATCGATGACATCAATGGCTGGAATTTTATCGGTTCAAAAAAAGGAAACCTGGCATACGATAATTTGGAGTTAATTCGGATTTATAGAAAATTGAATCCAAAATACAGATCAACAATTAAATCAACCAAATTAGATAGTGTTGCCGAAGATGAGTTTGCACTGTACAATAAGGTTACGTCTGAGTTTGGGAAAAAATATGATGATGCTGATCAGAATTTCAGGGTATTAAGTGCCATTAATAAAGTTTTAGATTCTGTAGCCACCGCTAACAAAAAAATCGTTCCAACGCTTGTCGATATTGAAAATTACACCGCAAATGACGAGATGGAGGAGCAGGTGAAAAAGATCATCCGTACCGGGAGTAGACGGAGCAAAGGTTTTGATAAGTTTTATAAGGAAGTCAAAGATGCCTATCGGCAATATGATATCATGTTAAGGTATAACCTGAATCCTAAATATGATCAAAGAGCAGAATTGGTGGGTGATGATTATGAGAATTCCAATGAACGAAATTATGGTAATAGTGATGTGATGGGGCCTAATGCCGATCACGGTACACACGTTTCGGGCATCATAGGCGCCAAAAGAAATAACAACATTGGTATCAACGGAATCGCAGACCAGGTGAGCATTATGGCCATCAGGGTAGTTCCTGAAGGTGATGAACGCGACAAAGATGTGGCCAATGGTATCAGGTATGCCGTTGATAATGGCGCCAGAATCATCAACATGAGTTTTGGTAAGAGCTTTAAATGGGATAAAAAGGTGGTGGATGAAGCCGTAAAATACGCGGAGTCAAAGGATGTATTGCTGGTTCATGCAGCAGGAAACGATAATCAGAATATAGATAAAGAAGAGAATTATCCTAGTAAATATTTTGAAAGTCCAGAGGCCCTTGCTTACCAGAAAAAACACCGCAGCAAGGTTAAGAACATCATCAATGAAGCACCAAAGCCTACCGTTCGCAGGCCTTATGACGGAGCCAATGTGGCAAAAACCATTAAAAAGATAGAGGTGGATACTGCTAAATTTAACCTGCCACACGCCAAAAACTGGATAGAAGTTGGTGCAAGTGCTTATAGAAGCGATGCAGATTTGAAGGCTTCCTTTTCTAATTATGGCAAATATAATGTTGATGTTTTTGCGCCTGGTTTCATGATTAAATCTGCGGTTCCAAAATCTAAATATGAAGAATTTGATGGAACAAGTATGGCTGCTCCGGTTGTATCAGGTATGGCCGCTGTTATTCTAAGTTATTATCCGGAGTTAAAGGCTCACCAGGTTCGTGACATCATCATTAAATCGGTTGTTAAAGTTGATCACAAAGTTAAGTTAAGAGACGAATTCGGGACGTCTATAAAGGTCCCATTCTCTGAATTATGTAACAGTGCTGGTGTCGCAAACCTTTACAATGCGTTAAAAGTAGCCGAAACTTATAAGTAGGACATCAGTTTTATACCTGATAATATAACGCTTAGTGTATTGGTTTAAATTAAATTTGATCTCGTGGGAAGAAAAGTGATACTCTACATTGCAATGAGCCTGGATGGTTACATTGCAAAAAAGGACGATAATTTCGACTTTTTAAAAATTGTAGATCGACCAAATGAAGACTTTGGCTATGGTGAGTTTTTAGAAACCATTGATACGGTAATATGGGGGCGTAGGACTTTCGACATCGTACTGGCGATGGGTAACGGCATTCTACATCAGAATAAAGCTGTATTTGTTATTTCCAAGAGCAGAACCGGAACTGAAGGTCACGCTGTTTACAAAGATAATCCACTAGAACTGATCAACGATTTGCGGAAGCAGGAAGGAAAGGATATCTATTGTGATGGCGGCAGTGAGTTAGTGGATTTTCTTTTTAAGCATCAATTGGTCAACCGGGTGATCGTATCTGTTATTCCACACCTGCTTGGTGATGGGATTCGCCTTTTTAAAAATGGCAGACCTGAACAATATTTATCGTACAAACGGAGCATCTCTTACCCCTCCGGGTTGGTACAACTGTGGTATGATGTAAACGAAACAAGCTGATGATCGCTTCATTACCTTTTAAAATAAATATATACTAATGAAAATAAACATTTAACCTCGCTTGTGGTTAATAGGGTATGAAAGCTAATAAAAAATTAACCTTGCTGACTATAGGCGCCGGGCTCGTGGTGTCTGTATTAGTTTCCTGCAGTTCAGTTTCTATTCCCAAAGGTGCTACCGCGGTATCTCCCTTCGACGTGGATAAATATCTTGGTAAATGGTACGAAATTGCAAGGCTGGATTTTAAATATGAAAAGGATCTTGATAATGTAACAGCCACCTATTCCAAAAAGGAAAATGGCGACATCAGTGTGGATAACCGTGGTTATAATTATGTCAAAAAGGAGTGGAAACAAAGCGTCGGAAAGGCCAAATTGGTTAAAGGCCCTGATGTGGCAAGATTAAAGGTTTCCTTTTTCGGTCCCTTTTATTCCGGATATAACGTCATTGCGCTCGATAAGGATTATCGATATGCCTTGGTAGTAGGCAATAACCTCGATTACATGTGGATACTATCAAGAGAAACGACAATTCCTGAATCGGTTAAATCAGCTTACCTTCAACAGGCAAAATCTCTTGGTTATGATATTGATGCGCTGGTGTGGACAAAACATGACAAAGATTTTTCTGAGATGTAAATTAAAAACGCAGGGAAGTTAATCCATGCGTTTTAATTTATTGGCAGAAACTATTGTTGATTGAGGTAAAAATCATCTCCGTAAGCGGTTCCAGTATTCGGCTTATACATGTATACCGTGACTGATGAATTGCTGGGACCCGTTGTGAAAGTAACGGAAGCATTTTGATAAGCTGTACTGGTAACCTGTGCATCTTTTGCTGCCCCTCCATAATTCTTAGCCCCAAATAACACGGATTGTCCTGTGGTACCTACTTTTCCATATCCACCAAACACATAAGTCGTATTTGGGATCAAACCGGTAATAACTTGTTCAAGTGAGGTTTCGCCCCCTTGTTGCCGGATAGCTTTTGTGCCAGATCTGAAATGAGTTGTCACCACTGCAGTATTGCCCGCTGGGTTCCATGTAAGCCAGGGAGCTAATGAAGCAGCTTCGAAGCCTGGGTTCCCTAATACGGGTATTTCTTTATAGACCCTTATCCAATCTACATTCATATGGAAAGGAAGGTCTGCATTGTTAATAGCGCCAGGCCATCCTGCTCCGCCAGACTGATTTAAAATGAGGTAGAAGGGCTTATCAAAGGGCCACTGCGCAGAACTTGCATTCGCCGCTTTTGTATAGGTATACTGGAGTACATTATTTACATAAAACTGAATAGCGCCGGGGCTCCACACTATTCCATAAGTATTATAATCCGCCGTATTGTAAGTAGTAGTTTTTGTTGCCGAACTTCCACCGTTGGCATTCGTTACACTACCATTGTGAATGGTTTGATGCACGACATTCTCGTAATTTACATGCTCCATGATGTCTATTTCACCACTATTTGGCCATCCTCCATAGGATACAGGAACTTCCGGCATCATCCAAATGGCAGGCCATGAACCTTGTCCTTGTTTAAATTTGGCTCTCACTTCCACCTTTCCATACAGAAAGTTGAATTTTGTAGAGGTCTGTATGCCTCCGGAATGATAGGGCACGGGATCTCCGGCGATCACCGCATTATCCATTCTCAATACCATGTCGTTTCCATTTTGAGCCGCGTAAGTCGGAGAAGAGGTTAGGTATTTCGCCCATGCTGGAGACAACCTTGGACTATAAGTCCACTTACTGGTGTCAAAATTCCCCACGGTGTTGAATTCATCAGAAAAAACAAGGTTCCAGCTTGATGCAAGGACATTAAGGGATGATGTATTTGCAACAGCCGATTTCATTTGCTTTTCATTTTCTGCCAGTTCCGGACTAAATTGTTGAGCTTTCGAGCAAGAAAACAATAGGAGGCTGGAGCAGCCCATCAGGAGGTTTAGCATCTTCATGATTTTTTGGTTTAAGGTAAATGGTTTAGTTAATTAAGTTATATCTGTCAATAATTAAAGAGTTGCTCCTGTTTTGTAACTGAACTGCATACATTTCGTTGATGAATGTATTTGTAATTTACAACTGGTTGATGAGAATGAAAGGGGGTAAAAACACAAAAAAAGAGGGGTAAAGTCGTTTCCTTTTATAGTTGGCCATTGTAATTCCCTGCCTGGGCTTTTTGGGGCTGGCTACTTTACTGCAGAAAAAAGGAAATCGGGGTCAGAAAGGAGTTAGGCGCCAGTGACACCAGGTGTACTGGCTAGGTATATCATATTAAATCTCGCTTGTAGCCAATTGAGGTTCTAAGATGAAATATGGCCTCAGAATGTCCTCGAAATTATAAACGCCTTTGGGTAAATTGGTTAAATTTTGAGCAACGAATATGACTCCGTTACCAAAAGCTTCGCGAGATATAGATTCATGGATCAATCGGACAGTTTGATAAGGAAAACCGAATATCAATTCATGTTTGCCTACTATTCCGCCCGCCCTCACCGAGTTAATATTGGCTACATCCAGATCAAGTGCATGTGCAATCTTTATTGCTGTTCCAGACACGCCTTCTTTTTGTTTAAAATGCTCTTCAATAATTTCGATGTCTACTCCCGGCGCTATTTTTTGCAGGAATTTTGCTGAGAACATGAGGTAATTTACGCCTAACGTAATGTTGGGCGACCAGAATACCGTTGTCTTTTTACCCAAAATGGCGAGTAGGTTTAACTCCTCTTCCTGGTAATGTGAAATTGCAGAAATGATTTTAATTTGTCTTTCTGCAGCCGCTTCACCGTAACCATAAATTCCATCACTGGAAGAAAAGTCAACGATGACGTCTACCGGATGTTCATCTAAAAGTTCATTTATAGGTGTGTGTTCCTTGGAATAAATTAAGCCTGCTTCATCGCTTTCAATGCCTAGGAATTCTGATACAGATCTGTTTTCCAGTGTGGTTGTCCGCTTTAATACCCATTCAAGAGAGAACTCTTTATGTTGCAAAATAACAGCAGCAACCGCTTTGCCCGTTTTTCCAAAACCTAGTAATCCTACTTTTATTTTCATCCGTATCTAGTTTGTTGTTTAATGATGATGAAGCTTTCTTAAGCTTTTTATTGCTATTTGTATGCTCTTAATAACTATCATTTCATAATAGCTTCATAAACGAACTATTTTTACGAAAGTAATGATAAATATTAAATTTTAATTAAATCCTATTGTATGAAAACTATTACATTAGCTAAGCTTCATCACCTAAAGACAAAAATAAAATGATGAAAACATCTCGGAGGAACATGATTACTATTATTTTATTAGTGTTTTCTAATACCTTAAGCCTTTCGGCCCAAAAGAAAATGCCCTACAAGAACCCGGATCTTCCAGTGGCAGAAAGGGTCGGTGATTTGCTCGCCAGGATGACAGTTGAAGAAAAAGCCGGGCAGCTCAGCGTTCTCCTGGGCTGGGAAATGTATGAAAAAAACAAGGGTGTCTCTGTTTCAGAAAAATTTAAATCTGCTGTTAAAGACCAGTATATTGGAATGTTATGGGCGACGCTACGTGCCGATCCCTGGACAAAGAAAACCCTTATTAATGGTCTGGATCCTTTTCTGGCTTCTCAGGCCACAAATGCCATTCAGAAATGGAACATTGAACATTCGAGGCTTCAGATTCCTATTTTTATTGCTGAAGAATGTCCACATGGACATATGGCCATTGGTACCACTGTTTTTCCTACGGCTATAGGTCAGGCCAGCACCTGGGCTCCTGATCTTATCCAGGAAATGGCTGAAGTGATCGCGAAGGAAGCCCGACTCCAGGGTGCTCATATTGGCTATGGTCCTGTTTTAGATCTTGCCAGAGAATTGAGGTGGTCAAGGGTTGAGGAAACTTATGGTGAAGATCCTTACTTAACCGGGGCCATGGGCGTTGCGATGGTGAAAGGATTCCAGGGAAATGATTTTCAGCGTGGAAGGAACATTATTTCCACCCTTAAGCATTTTGCAGCGTATGGGATTCCCGAGGGAGGTCATAATGGAGGCTTCGTTAACCTGGGGCCACGTGCACTGCTACAAGATTACCTTCCCCCCTTCAAAGCGGCTGTAAAGGCAGGGGCTGGATCGGTAATGACGGCATACAATTCGATCGATGGAATCCCCTGCAGTGCCAATCCCTTCCTGTTGAAAACGGTACTTCGTGAGCAGTGGGGTTTCAAAGGCTTTACCATTTCTGACCTGCACAGCATAGGCGGCCTGACTGGTAATGACCACGTTGCAGCAGGAAGTACTGATGCGGCAGCTCAGGCGATTAACGCCGGTCTGGACAGTGATCTGGGTGGCTCAGTTTATTCTTTCCCCCTGTTGGAGGCTGTAAAAAGTGGAAAAGTAACGATGGCCAGGCTGGATGAGGCAGTTGGCAGAATCCTGACAAAGAAATTTGAGATGGGCCTCTTTGAGAATCCTTACACTAAACCTGAACTGGCGAAAAAAGGCGTTCGCGATCAACAGGCTATTGACCTTAATAGAAGCATTGCCCGGGCTTCGGCAGTCCTGTTGAAAAACGAGGGGCAGTTGCTGCCGCTGAGCAAAACCATAGGCAGCATTGCCATTATTGGTCCAAATGCCGACAATATCTATAATCAATTAGGCGACTATACCGCTCCTCAGCATCCGAACGACGTAGTTACCGTTCTCGATGGTATCAGGAATAAACTTTCCAACAAAACAATTATTCGCTATGTAAAGGGTTGTGCCATCCGGGATACCTCAACGAAACAAATTGAAGCGGCTGTTCATGCTGCTGAAGCCTCGGATGTTACCGTTGTGGTGCTTGGTGGGTCAAGCGCAAGGGACTTTAAAACGGAATATCTTGAAACGGGTGCAGCGAATATAAATCATGGCGCAATCAGCGATATGGAAAGCGGAGAAGGGTTTGACCGCTCCTCGCTGGACTTACTTGGTAAACAACTTGAGCTTTTACAGGCGCTCTCTAAAACCAGAAAGCCAGTGGTTCTGGTGATGATTCAGGGACGTCCACTGAACATCAACTGGGCAGCGGCCCATATCCCCGCCATATTAAATATGTGGTACCCCGGTCAGCAGGGTGGCCATGCCGTTGCTGATGTTATTTTTGGCGATTACAATCCGGCGGGTCGCCTGCCCGTGTCTATCCCACGGTCTGTAGGTCAATTGCCGGTGTATTACAGTTACCAAAACGCTTCGCGCCATGACTATGTGGAAGGCCCTTCAACACCACTTTACGGTTTTGGTTTCGGACTGAGTTATACAAATTTTTCCTATGCTGACCTTCAGGTCTCGAAATCCAGTGTTGGTGACAGCCTGACTGTTGATGTGAGTTTCACAGTGCGCAATACCGGAGAAATGGATGGGGATGAGGTTGCACAGTTATATATTAGTGATCAGGTGAGTTCGGTCGTAGTCCCCAACAAACAACTCAAGGCCTTTAAACGGTTCCACCTAAAGAAGGGGGCGCAAAAGAAGATTACCCTCCAGCTTAATGCGGAGGATTTTTCGCTATTTGATGCTAATTATAGAAACATTGCAGAGGAAGGGAGTTTTAAGATCGCTGTAGGGTCATCAGCTGCTGATATTAAACTCTCAGGCAACCTCGTTTTGGAGCGTTCTTATCAGATCAGATAGTAGTTTTCAACCTATATTTCATTCCAAATTAACTGAAACATGGCTAAAATCGCATTTAAAATGAAGCTGAAGACCGGGGCTAAAACTGAATATCGCAAAAGACATGAGGAAATATGGCCCGAGCTGGTCATATTATTAAAGCAAACCGGGATAAGTGATTATTCAATTTTTTTGGACGAGGAAACCAATACCTTATTTGCGGTGCAGCAGCAAGATGGCACCTCTTCTCAAGAACTTGGAAGTACCAAGATTGTGCACAAATGGTGGGCGTATATGGCCGATATTATGGAAACTAATCCAGATAATTCTCCGGTTAGCATAAAACTTGAACAGGTATTTCATTTGGATTAAAGGATGAAGAGATTAATCATAACGGCGGGTATTGTTGCGTTTTTACTAGGCCCTGCAACTGCGCAAAATAAAGTAAAACCTGTGGGGCCATGGCCGGCAGTGGAAAAACAGATGAAGCCATGGACGCGATGGTGGTGGATGGGCAACGCTGTAGACAAGGTCAATATCAGTAAAGTCCTCAGCCAGTATCATCAGGCAGGAATAGGTGGTGTTGAAATTACCCCTATATATGGAGCAGCAGGTTTTGAGTCAAATTATATTGACTTTCTTTCCCCTAAATGGATGGAGATGCTTCAATATACCATCCAAAAATCAAATGCGCTGGGCATAGGGGTAGACATGAATACGGGAACAGGCTGGCCATTTGGCGGTCCCCATGTAAAACCCGAGCATGCCGCAACGAAGCTGATTGTACAGCAATACAAACTGAAGTCTGGCCAGAAACTAGTTGAAGCCATCAAAGTAATGGAAGCCAGGCAGAACGTTGCTAAGTTACAGGCTGTTACAGCCTATGGGGATAACGGCGAGGTACTCGATTTGTTGAGTAAAGTTGGTGCTGATGGGCAATTGAATTGGAAGGCTGGAAATGGAAACTGGCATATATACGCTGCTTTTGCAGGTAAAACCCGTCAGGAGGTGAAACGAGCCGCTCCGGGAGGGCAGGGGTTTACACTTGATCATTTAGACAAAAATGCCGTAACGAATTACTTGAGTCGTTTTGATAAGGCCTTCGGCAATAAACCGCTGGGACTGAGGGCATTTTTTAATGACAGTTACGAGGTCTATGGCGCAAACTGGACGCCCACTTTTTTTGAGGAGTTTCAGAAAAGAAGGGGGTATGATTTAAAAATGCATTTGCAGGAATTGATAAGCAAAGATTCCGTTGGTGAGCACATAGGACGGTTGAAATCAGATTACAGGGAAACAATGAGCGACGTGCTGTTGGATAATTTTACAAATAACTGGACAGCATGGGCCCATAAATACGGCTCGGTCACCAAGAACCAATCCCATGGCTCGCCGGGCAACCTGCTGGATCTTTATGGAGCTGTTGGTATTCCCGAAACGGAAACTTTTGGTTCCAGCCAATTCCAAATTCCTGGTATTCGCCGCGACAGTGCTGACGTCCGCAATGTAGACCCGGATCCGATGATGTCCAAATTCGCATCATCAGCGGCTCATACAGGGGGCAAGAACCTGGTGTCTTCCGAAACATTTACCTGGCTGACTGAACATTTTAAAACTTCATTTTCCCAATGTAAGCCGGAGGCAGAGCAGTTGTTTCTTGCAGGTGTAAACCACATTTTTTTTCATGGCACTACTAATTCCCCCGAACAGGCAGCATGGCCAGGCTGGTTGTTCTATGCTTCGGTAGAACTTAATCCTAATAACAGTCTGTGGCCTCAAATTAATGGAATGAACAGCTATCTGACCAGGTGCCAATCGGTGCTTCAAGCAGGCAAGGCAGACAATGAACTTCTCATCTACTGGCCTGTCTACGATGTTTGGAGTCGTGAAAAAGGGCTCGATATGGCTATCACAGTACACAATATTGACGACTGGCTGCAACCTACAGCTTTTTATAGGCTGTCAAAAGAGATGGCTAAATCCGGCTACGCTTTTGATTTTGCCTCGGATAGGTTATTGGCGCAGACAACTGTACGGAACGGTTTGATCCATACTTCAGTCAATGCTTCCCCTTATAAAGTCCTGATCTTTCCTGAGAGTACCATCATTAACCTGGAAACGCTCAACAAGGTAATTCAACTGGCTCATGATGGAGCAACAATCGTCTTTCAGCAATTTCCAAAAGACGTTCCTGGTTTACACAAGTTGGAAGCACGCAGGGCACAATTAAAAGCCGGTCTAGCAAAACTGAATTTTTCTGATGCAGGAAACAATGTGAAGCAATTTAAAACCGGAAAAGGCCAGGTCTTGCTTGCAGCGGATGTCCAGAAGGCATTGGTACACTGTGAAATAAAACGCGAAACGTTGGCTGACACTGGCTTGCAATTTATCCGCCGCAGCTTTACCGGGGGTAAATATTATTATATAGTCAACCATACTGCAGCGGCCATTGATGGGGCAGTGCCAATAAACGCGAGTGGTAGTGTATTGATGATGGATCCGCAAAGTGGAGCATCTGGACTTGCCACAACAAGTGTTGACAACGGACAGGTGAAAGTAAGATTGCAAATGGGTTCCGGGGAGGCCATGATTTTGAAAATTACCGATAAAGCAATTGCCGGAGCTTCGCCATGGACTTATCTAAACCAACCAGCTCAACAAATTGAACTGAACAATGCCTGGTCTTTAAAATTTACTGCGGGCGGACCATTAATCCCGGCTACACAACAGCTGAATAAACTCGTATCCTGGACAAGTTTAGCTGATCCCAAACTCCAGAATTTTTCTGGTACAGGTGTGTATACTAGCAATTTTACGCTTGATACTAAAACTGCGAAGGAATATTTACTTCAATTAAACCAGGTAAGTGAAAGCGCCAGGGTTTGGATCAATGGACAGGAAGTAGGGGTTTTGTGGAGCGTTCCATTCCAGGCCCGTATAGGGAAGTATTTAAAAGCCGGCAATAATACCATTAAGGTGGAAGTGGTAAATCTGATGGCTAACCGCATCCGTTATATGGACCAGAGAAAAATCCAATGGAGGAACTATCATGAAATCAACTTTGTAAACATTAATTATAAACCCTTTGATGCTTCAAACTGGTCAGTTATGCCTTCTGGTTTGATCGGACCTGTGACCATTACACCATACCAGTAAAAGCACAGCTCAGCTTACACTTTGTTTTTCTTAGGTCGAAAAATCACTAGTGCAATACCAATTAAGATCACTGTTGAGGCGGTGACGATACGGACATTCAGTATTTCTCCTAATAAGAGCACACCAAACAAACTTGTAATGACCGGTACTGATAATTGTATAATTGAGGCCTGGGTAGCCTTGATGTGTTTCAATGCTTGATACCACAACACGTAACCTAAGGCTGATGTAATGGCACCTGAAATGGTAGCCAATAGCAAACCCTCAGCACTCATATGAACTTTCTTCAGAAATGGAATACATACCACAAGACCGATGGCAAGTGCCCGAATAAAATTACCTGCTGTATCGTACAAAGGATTGGCGCTCACTTTGCCACGCAATGAGTAAAATCCCCATGCGATGCCTGCGGTTGTCATCAAAAGGGCATCGAAGATTGAAGGGGCAGTTGCACCAGGCAACAATAGTACTATTAATCCGCTCATGGCAATGATAAGACCAGCAACCTGTATTCGGTTGATCACTTCTCCATTGCGTATGCCCATAAGAATCATGGTTAATTGTACGGCACTGAATGAAATGAGCGCACCTGTAGCCGCAGAGAGGTTAACATAAGAAAAGGTAAATGGTATGGCGTACAGCAATAGGAACATAGCAGATATCCAGTTTCCACCAATTCCCTTTGGGCTCTTAAAGAGGGCTTGAAGCAAAATCAGCATAAGACTTGCAGACCCCAGACGGACGATGACAAAACTCGCCGGGTCTATCATGTTGCTTTTTAAGGCCATACGACAAACAATCGAATTTCCTGCGAAAGCGATTAGCGAAAGGATAATAGAAATTAGGGTACGCTTTGACATTATTGGCCGTTCATGTAGTTAAAGCTAATCATCTACTAATTCAAAATTCAGTTATTCAGCCAAATACGGAGTCCTTATAATACTTATGCACCTATAAGGGAAGAATTAGCCGAATTACGCGGTGCCTGAATTATTGATCGATTAATCTCGTCAAAATCCCTTAAAACGCAAAAAAGCCTTGATTTCTCAAGGCTTTTACCAGTAGCGGGGAGCAGGATCGAACTGCCGACCTCAGGGTTATGAATCCTGCGCTCTAACCATCTGAGCTACCCCGCCGGAACTCTTAATTTTTAAAGAGTTGCAAATATAGAAAAATTTACCTTTCTTTAGAAACAAATGATAAATATTATCAAATAAATTCAAAATATAAGGATTTACAGATGTCAGAAAAGAAAAAGTTTACGTTAGAATATGAATTAAAATCATCTCCGCGTATTTTGTTTAGCTTTATTAGTGAGCCTAATGGACTGTCACAATGGTTTGCAGATGATGTGGTTTACCGCGATCAGGTTTTTACTTTTACCTGGGATGGTGAAGTGCAGAAAGCGAAATTATTAAGTCAGAAAGAGAATAAAATGGTGAAGTTCAAATGGTTGGAGGATGATCCTCATTGCTATTTTGAAATGGAAATTGTACAGGATGAATTAACAAATGATGTTGCCTTGAGCATCACTGACTTTGCTACAGATGAAACAGTAGCGGAGCGAAGATCAATTTGGGACAACCAGATCAACTATTTGCTGAGTGTAATTGGCGGCTAATTATTCCTGGGTAATAACTACCTTTGTACATTGAAAAAGATTCACTTACTTCTGGTCAAAGCCTTCATCAAGCCATTTATCGCCACATTTTTTATTGTGATGTTTATTTTGCTGATGTTCTTCCTGTTTAAATATGTGGATGATTTGATCGGGAAGGGATTCGAATGGTATGTCATTCTCGAATTGATGCTCTATGCTTCAGCGGCAAATGTATCCATGGCGCTCCCGCTTTCCATACTTTTGTCTTCTATCATGACTTTCGGCAGCCTGGGTGAAAATTATGAACTCGTAGCCATCAAATCTGCCGGAATTTCCTTGCAAAAGGCGATGCGGCCGCTTTTTATCGTTATATTGCTGCTTGCGTTCAGTTCCTTTTTGTTTTCAGATTACATGTTACCGAAGGCCAATCTTAAATTTGGTTCCTTGTTATGGGACGTGCGTAATAAAAAGTTGTCTTTCCTGATAAAGGAGGGGGTTTTCAACAACAGTATCCCAGGCTATTCCATCAGGGTCGATAAAAAAGGCGATGATGGCATTTCCCTCGAAGGGATTATGATCTACGACCATACAGGTACCGGCAGCATCGCAAAAATTATCATGGCCAAGAATGGCAAAATGTATAAAACCAGCGATGACAGATACCTCATGTTGAAATTAAATGATGGGGTAAGGTATGAAGAGTCTGCTGGTAAAAATTCTTATTACAATCCAAGGCAGGAACTCTATCGGATGCGATTCAGTCAAACCGAGCAAAAGTTCGATTTCTCCAGCTTTAAAATGAACCGGACGGACGAAAATAGCTTCAGGTCAAATACGCAGATGCTGAACCTGAAAGGTTTGGAAAAGAAAGAGGACTCTTTGGTAAAAGTTGTTGATAGTGTTAATCGACTCGCCAAACTCAGCATAGGCAGCTATTATAAACAGAATAATTTTACCAAGGGATATACAAAAGTTAAAGCACCTGTTAAAACCATTAAGGGAGACATCCTTAAAGTACTTCCTAAAGATCAGCAGTTGACCATATTGCAGGGTGCCCTTGATCAGATTAATTCTATTCAGCAGTCTGTTCAGGGAAAAGTGATAGAACACAAAGACCTGATCAGGAACATCAGAAAAATTGAAATTGAATACCAACGGAAGTTTACCTTGTCGGCTTCCTGCTTGCTGCTGTTTTTTATAGGGGCTCCTTTGGGCGCAATTATAAGGAAAGGCGGGTTAGGGTTGCCAGTGGTCATGGCGGTTGTTTTCTTTCTAATATACCACATTATCTCAACAGTGTCTGAGAAATCAGCTATACAGGGTAGTATTTCCCCGGCTTTGGGTATCTGGATGGCCATTATTGTGTTAAGTCCTTTAGGGGCCTTCTTAACCTATAAGGCCACAGTGGACTCCGCGTTGTTTGATACCACTTATTACAAATCATTCTTCACAAAGCTCTTTAAGAAGAAAAAGATTCAAAATTAATCAGAAAACGATTCAGAAATAATCGGCAGGTATTTAACTTCACTATTTGTCTTTTAATTTTTCAGGTAATATGATTACCTATTAATGATATTTTAAGCCTTTAATTATCGCTGAAGATTGTAACTTTGTAAAGCACCCTTTAGTTCACATAACCATAGGCTAAAGGGCAAAATTCTAAAAATGGAAATTAAATTAAACACAATAGAAGAAGCTATTGTAGACATAAAGGCTGGTAAGCTGATTATTGTAGTTGATGATGAAGATCGGGAAAATGAGGGTGATTTTGTAGCTGCAGCTGAATGTATAACCCCCGAGCTAGTAAATTTCATGGCTACCTACGGCAGAGGACTTATTTGTGTTCCGTTAACTGAAGAGCGTTGTGATGAGTTGGGACTGGAGTTAATGGTCGGTAAAAATACGGCTGCTTATGAAACCAATTTCACAGTTTCGGTTGATTTAGTGGGTCATGGGTGTACTACAGGTATATCTGCTACTGACAGGTCCAAAACTATCCAGGCCTTGGTTAATCCTAAAACTGATCCTGATGAATTAGGAAAACCCGGTCATATCTTTCCTTTAAGGGCTAAACATGGTGGTGTGCTCAGACGTTCAGGTCATACAGAAGCCAGTGTAGATTTAGCACGCCTTGCTGGTTTGGCGCCTGCAGGTGTGCTGGTCGAAATCATGAAGGATGATGGGGAGATGGCACGTTTGCCGGATCTTTTTAAAATTGCCGCACAGCATCAATTAAAAATCGTTTCTATAAAAGATTTAATTGCTTATCGTTTAAGCAATGAAAGTTTAATCACTGAAGAAGTAACTATTAATCTTCCAACCCAATGGGGTGATTTTAAAATGACGGCCTATACTCAATTGGATACCCAGGCAACGCATTTAGCCATCAGTAAGGGGGAATGGGCTGAAGATGAACCCGTATTAGTCCGTGTACACAGTTCTTGTGTTACAGGTGATATATTTGGTTCCTGCAGGTGTGATTGCGGTCCGCAGTTACACAAAGCGCTCGAAATGATTCAAAGAGAAGGTAAAGGTATCGTTGTTTATATGAACCAGGAGGGTAGAGGTATTGGATTGGTAAATAAACTTCATTCTTATAATTTACAGGATATTGGTTTCGATACCGTAGAGGCTAATATTAAATTAGGCTTTAAAGGGGATGAAAGAGATTATGGCGTAGGTGCCCAAATCCTCAGGGCCCAGGGTGTTACTAAAATGAAACTGATGTCTAATAATCCTACCAAAAGAGCTGGCCTGATTGGCTATGGTTTAGAAATTGTGGAAAATGTGGCTATCGAAATTGAAAGTAACGTCCATAACGAATCTTATTTAAAGACAAAAAGAGATAAAATGGGCCATCATATTATGAAAGGCTAGGTCTAAGTATCCTTTTTCTTATTTCTTTTATCGCTTAAAACAGCTTCATTCACACGAAGCTGTTTTGCTTTTTCAGCCTCTTCCTCTTCCCTTCTTTTAGCTTCCAGCGCTGCCTGTTTCTTCCGCTGGTCTCGTTTGTACTTGCCGCTGATTTTCTGCAGCAGCTCTCTGAAATTATCAAATTGCTGTGAATAAATTAAACCTACAGAGGTTACATTGTTATTCTGGTTGATACCTGAATTTATAAAAATACTTTGCTGGGTTGGGGGTTTGTTAGCTAATTTACCAATCAGTGTACCGTCTTTCTTCAGTAGGGCAAGCAACTCAACTTCTCCGCCCACATTGCTTTTTCCAAAACCAATAGAAAGGTCATTGGTACTTTGACGGTCTACAATACCGGCATTTAACACAATCCGGTCATTGAAGAATTTAAATGAAGCATTGGCTTCACTGAACGACCTGATATTGATATCTACAAAGTCGAGGTTAAGGGAAGACAATACATTGTTAAACTGGTTAAAAAGCAGCTCTGTGGCCGTGCTGGTCACGCCAGAGGTCAGTTGTTGACCAAGGTCTTCTTCACCGTTCCCTGGTGCAAAGCTCCTGCGGATAATTAAACTGAATGCCTGCAGGTTTAAGTTGTTCGGATCATTGAAATAGGCCTGAAGTTCGTCCTTGATGGCAGGGTTTGAGGGGAAGAAAATATCTAATTTAATATCTGGTTTCAGCAACAATCCCGTAAGTCCCATTTCTACTTCGGTCAATACCCGCTCCATTGAATTGTTACTGGTTTCAGATCTGTTTGCTGCCTTATATAAAGCATCGAGGTTGGCCCTTAAAGAGTAAATAGCTTTTAACTGAATCTGTGCCGCAGAAGGGTTGCCGGTCCACCGAATACTGCCACCCTGACGGATCGTAAATTTCTTATTGATCACCTCCTGTGCGGTAAAATCAAAACTTCCGGATTCAATGATATAATCGCCGGTCATCTCGAAATCGCCGAAGCTGTTAATTTCGAGGCTCAGGTCGCCATCGCCTCTGCCACTCAACTTTCCTAAGGTGGTAAATATATTAGCGGTACTGTTCGCATCAACACCAAGTTTAAAGCTCATGGTCAGTCCGTCGAAACTGGTTTGCTTTTTGACAAACTGTGTGGTGTCTTTACTTACAAAAGTGATGAAATCTTTACTCATCACAGTTTCTGAACTGTTTAATGGCAGATTAAAAACCGTTCCTTTTTCTGTTTTCGCATCAATCCCAATGAACATTTTGTTCGTCGGCCCTCTGAATATAAAAGTACCTGTTGCATAGGCCTGGCCGTAATACATTGGATTGTCTTTAGACGTGGTATTCAAAGCCATAAAGTCAAGTGCATTTACGACAACGTTAAGGTCAGGATAGCTGATGTTATTTAAATCAACCGTTCCATTTCCAGTTGCTACATTTCCGTCTTTATCCAGCAGTTTCAAATCTTCAATATGGATCACGCTGTTATCCACAGAAACCTCATCAGTAATGGTGTAAGTGGTTTGGAGATAGTTGACCGTAAGTTGCGCCTTATCCAGCGCTAAAGTTCCATTGATTCGTGGTTTGTCGAAAGGGCCATGGATGCGTAAATCTGAGCTGATGCTTCCTTGCAGGTTACTTACTAACTTTTTTACGAAGGGTGCTAAGATGGCTAGTTTACTGTCATCTAATCTTACCGTAACATCAATCAGTTTCTCTTTAAGGTCCAGTGCCCCGTCAAGCCTTAGTGTTTCCTGATCATTGGCAAGTATCCTGGTATATATGTTAGCGGTGTTGTGAAGTTTGTCAAAAGAAGAAGTATCTGTCAGGCTGCCAATATAGGTATCATTGAAGTTCAACGAATCTATTCTGATGTCATCCTTTATCCTAACCGATTTCAGGATACTGTAAATCCCTGTTTTACCATTTAGGTTTCCGGCAAGTTTCACACCAAAGCCCTTCATAAAAGGATTCAACGTCTTTAGCTGGAAGTCTTCAAAACCGACCTGCAGTAGGTCAGCAGGGTCATCTGAGATTAATCCATCGATGGTCAGTTTTTGCTTGCCATTGCTGAGGTCAAAATTATCTATCTGCGTTTTTCCCTGGTTAAAATTGATCTGTACCTTTTCCTGAATGGCCCATTCTTCATTGTTGATGGTTAACAGAGACGGTAATATACTGATCCGTGCTGTATTGTTGGTGGCAAACTCCACCAGGCCATTTAAATCGAGCTGGTTTACATCATCTGCGTCAGAAAGTTTGATGTTCAGTAACAGGCTGTCATTTCTTAAAATATTAGAGATATTGACATTTTTAACGAGCAAACTATCATTGAGATCGACCCGGTCGGAAGTAATGATCGCATGAAGTTGTGTATTCGTTGTGTTTTCATCAATAATAATATTATTGACGGTTAAGCCCCGATAGCTTAATTTTTTAACGAAACCATTCAGCGTTGCTACCCTGTTCCGAGAATCAAAATTACCAACTAATATCGCCTGGTCTTCAATTTCCAATCCGGGTACTAAAAGTTCAGAGATAGGAGCGAATTTTTTAATAACGAGATTAAACTGGAAATTTTGCGTACCGTACTTTACAATTTCTGTCTTTAAGGAAGGGATATAAGTTTTTGCCAGGTGCTTGTAATACGAAGGAAGCGTATTTAAGTCGTATTGCCCTTTGATGCTGGCATCGAGAACATCAGATTGAATGGTCAAATCCCGGTCTATACCTATGCCTCTTGCAGTTAACTGAACAGAATCAATGTCATAAATTCCCTTAGCGTTATTCAGCTGAATATTACCGATATATAGATCACCCTGAATATTATTCAGGTTATCACCTGAAAAATTGGTATTGAAATCTGCATCTATCTTCATAGAGTCCTGAGTCAGTTTCAAGGCCTTCAACTTTGCATTTCTAATGGTCGCATGGAAGTTAAAGACAGGTAGATCAGGGTTTAGGTTAACCCCGCCGCTGAAAACCAGCTGTACGTTTTTATCATTGATCTTTAAGTTTCCATCAAATCGTTTCTTGGCGAAAATACCATTGACGCTCACATTTTGATACCGGTAGTTATTAAAATCTATATATCGAATGTCTCCATCAATGTTTTCTGTAAGATTGTTTATTTCGGTACCACGTCCCTTAATATTAACAGCAGAGGTAACCCTGCCCAGCGATTTTTCATTCAGCAACTGACCAATGTTGAAGTCATAGGTCTTAACATAACCAGAATAAGATGGAACGCCGGCTTTATCGATTTTCATGTTGACATCAGAAACTACCCTTCCCAACTTTGTTTTAAATTCGCCATACGCGATGAAGTCGTTCTGAAAGCCCGTGAAAGTTCCATTGAAATTGAAGTTGCCAAATTTGCTGATGATTTCGGGGATGCCTTTGGCTTTTTTTCCTGTTGTACTGGTTAACAACTCATCGAGGTCTTTTTTGTTGGAACCAGCCATGTCAATCTTGAGGTCCATAAAGGTTTCCTTCAAATTCGGTAAGCCCCTTACGTTGAAGTCACCTTTGATGTAAGTCGCTTTACCAGCCCTAACTGATAGTTGTTTTGCGCGCAAGTTATTAACAAGTCCGCTTATCTGGCCATCAATGTCAATGTTCAGGTTCATTCCCTCAAGGGCTGAAGTAAAATAAGCGATATCTTTTGCTGCCAGGCGACTATCTTTAAAGTTAGCTTTCATGCGCACTTTATTGAAATAGTCTTTAAAATCGCCAAACTTTTCGAAGCTCATCTGGAAATAATCCGTGAGCCTGCTTTGGTTAGTGATTAGCAATAGTTTCTTTAATTCAATCTGGTTGGTGTCAACGGTGGTTAAAGCACTTAAGTTTTTAAGGAAAAAGCCACTTTTCTCTTTGAAGGTTAAATTCTTAATGTTTGTTTGCAGGATATGCTCAGAAGTATTCAGCCCTTCAAAAATACCATTAAAACCGCTGAGGTAAATATCATCAAAGTTTACTCCTTTTATTACGGTGTCAATCTTCTGGTTTTTATATTTAAAACGCAGGTTGTTGATGATGATCCTGTTAAAAGTAAGCTCAAAGGGTTTTTTCTTCTTTTTAACCGACGGTTCTGCACCAGATTTAAAGTAGTTGAGAATGAAATCAAGGTTGGTGGAACCGTTTTTATAAGACTTGAGAAAAAAGGCGCCATCATTAAGCTGAATAGAACTAACGTCGATAATACGTTTCTTCAGTGAAAACTGGTTAAGGTCTACCAACAACTTCGGCGTATTAAGCAGGGTGTCATTTTGTTTATCCAAAACCAGGAGGCCTTCAATGACCACAGATTTAAATGGTTTGATGTAAATACCGCTTAAAGACACTGTTGTATTTAGCTCCTGCGATAAATAAGTTGCGGCTTTTTTGGCCACAAAAGTTTGCACTGGCTTAAATTGAAGCGCAAATAAGAGTATACATAGCAACAACAATATTGATGCAATAGACCAAAGAAGTATTTTTAATAGTTTTTTGATATTTTTGTAGCTTAAATAATATAAACGTGTCTGTAATACTTGCTATCGAATCCTCTTGTGATGAAACTTCTGTTGCTATCTGTAACAACGGCAAAATTACTGCCAATGTTATTGCAAACCAAACTATTCACGAAAATTATGGTGGTGTAATTCCCGAGCTTGCCTCTCGTGTACATCAGCAAAATATTGTTCCTGTTATTCATCAAGCGTTATTGGATGCTAAAGTTAACAAAAAGGAAGTTAATGCAGTGGCTTTTACAAAAGGACCTGGTTTATTGGGCTCCTTATTGGTCGGTGTTTCGTTTGCCAAGTCTTTTGCATTAGCATTAGATTTGCCATTAATTGCCGTAAATCATATGCATGCTCATATTCTGGCGCATTTTATTGAAGACCCTAAACCGGCTTTCCCTTTTCTGTGTTTAACTGTTTCCGGTGGGCATACCCAGATTGTTCTTGTAAAGGATTATTTTTCCATGGAAATTATTGGAGAAACGCTGGATGATGCAGCAGGTGAGGCCTTTGATAAAACGGCTAAAATATTGCAGTTGCCTTATCCCGGAGGGCCATTGATTGATAAACATGCCAGGGAAGGTAATCCCCTTGCTTATAAGTTTCCTGAACCACAGATTAAAGGTCTAAACTTCAGTTTTAGTGGATTTAAAACTGCCGTCCTTTATTTTATCAGGGATCAGGAAAAGCTGGATCCTGATTTTATCAGTAAGCATTTGGATGATATATGCGCCTCAGTACAGTACAGTATTGTTCAAATACTGTTAAATAAATTAAAAAAAGCTGCCATTGAACATGGAATTAAGGATATTGCAATTGCTGGAGGTGTATCCGCGAATTCCGGATTGAGAGAGGGGCTGCAAAGCCTGGCTCATAAAATGAATTGGAACGTTTTTATACCCGCATTTGAATACTGTACAGACAATGCAGCGATGATTGCTATCGCAGGTTATCATAAATATTTAAATAGAGACTTTGTAGGTCAGGATGTTTCTCCTGCTGCAAGAATGATTTTTTAAAACTAATTGTAAGGCGTATATGAACTACTCAATGAGCATATTTTTTTTAGTATTAATAGTGGTGCCCTTTATCGGGTTTATCATCTGGTTGTTGCGACAGGATAAAAGGAAAAACTATTTGGGAATAATAGTCCTGATGGCTGCTATCCTGGCTGCTATTTTTGTAGCCATTTATGTGGATACAAAATTCATGGAGGGAAAGTAAAGTTCTTTTGTTCCAAAAAAAAAGGAGTCTGCATCATTTTATCTATGATACAGACTCCTTTTAAAAATCTAAAATATCTATTAAAGCTTCTCTTCCAATTTTTCTCCGGACACCTCAGCTCTTATTTTTGCTTCGATTTCATCAGCCAACTCAGGATTATCCAGCAATAATTGTTTTACCGCATCTCTTCCCTGTCCTAGTTTCGTATCTCCGTAAGAGAACCATGAACCTGCTTTTTTAACGATGTTAAAGTCAACACCAATATCAATGATCTCTCCAACTTTCGAAATGCCCTGGTTAAACATAATGTCGAACTCAGCAATCCGGAAAGGCGGGGCAACTTTATTTTTGACGATTTTGACTTTGATCCTGTTTCCAGAAACTTCATCAGAATCTTTGATTTGTGAGGTCCTGCGGATATCTAAACGTACAGACGCATAAAACTTCAATGCATTACCACCTGTAGTTGTTTCCGGGTTACCAAACATTACTCCAATTTTCTCACGCAACTGGTTGATGAAAATACAGCAGCATCCTGTTTTTGAAATTGTACCTGTTAATTTACGCAAGGCTTGAGACATCAATCTTGCTTGCAAGCCCATTTTCGATTCTCCCATTTCACCTTCTATCTCTGCTTTAGGTACTAGCGCAGCAACAGAGTCAATTACAATTACATCAATTGCTCCTGAACGGATCAGGTTATCAGCAATTTCCAATGCCTGTTCACCGTTGTCAGGCTGTGAAATCAATAAGTTTTCAATATCCACACCCAATTTCCTGGCGTAGAATTTATCAAAAGCATGTTCTGCATCAATAAATGCAGCAACGCCACCTGCCTTTTGTGCTTCAGCAATAATGTGGGTAGCTAATGTAGTCTTACCGGACGACTCTGGTCCGTATATTTCAATTACACGGCCTTTTGGTACACCTCCAATGCCTAATGCGATATCTAAGCCTATCGAACCCGTTGAAATGGATTCAATTGCTTCAATTGGTTTATCACCTAACTTCATTACGGCGCCTTTACCGTAAGATTTTTCCAGTTTATCGAGGGTAAGTTGTAATGCCTTTAATTTGTCTGCGTTTGGGTTCATCTTATTAAATTTTGTTCGTAAATATAAAATATTTATTCTTTATAATAACTATCCTGGTAAATATAGGTGCTAACTATTTTAGCAAAAATAGACATTTATTTGGTTCTAAAAAATCTAGTCGATAATAATTAAATTTACCATCTTAAGTTTCACTAATATTATTAGTTTTAAAGGTTCGTTCATAATACCGGCAAATAGAAGTGATTTCGCAAATACTGCATTTTGGTGACCGGGCCACGCATACATACCTGCCATGTAAAATTAACCAGTGGTGTGCAATATGTATCGTATGTTGAGGTAAATTCTTAACGAGATCCAGCTCCACTGCCAGTGGTGTTTTGCCGTTCGTTAGTCCGATACGCCGTGCAACCCTGAAAACATGAGTATCCACAGCCATTGCCGGTGCATTATAGATAACAGAAGCAATCACATTTGCTGTTTTTCTGCCTACGCCAGGTAGTTTTTGTAAATCTTTGATGTCTGAAGGTATTTCGCTATTGAAGTCGTTTAAGAGCATGTTAGCCATCCCCACAAGGTGTTTTGCTTTGTTATTAGGATAACTGACGGATCTGATGTAATCAAAAACCTCATCCGAACTTACTTCTGCAAGCGCTTTAGGTGTTGGAAATCTTTGAAACAGGGCAGGAGTGACCATATTAATTCTTTTATCTGTGCATTGTGCAGATAAAATCACAGCAATCAATAATTGAAAAGGATTGTTATAGTGTAATTCTGTTTCAGCATCTGGTTGCCTTGCAGAAAAATGTGCAACAAATTGTCTGTAACGTTCTTTTTTGAGCATGTGCAAATATACTATACAGGTAATAAAAAAGCTGCCCCGTTCGGGGCAGCTTAATTTTAATTACTTTGTTTTAGCATAAGCTAAGATCTTGTTAATGACCTCATCGCTTGGGTCTCTAAGAAGTGAATCGAGCTCCTTTTTTAAATTCTCGTAAAAGAAAGGGTCAATTTCTTCAAAAAGCTCAGCATTAAGCTGTTCAGATTTTGGTTGAAATTGAAAGTCGTTGTAGATTGAAGTAGAGGTTGTTACCATAAGCATGATACTGATTTGTTTTATTTAATAAACGCAGTACTTTACTTTTTATTTTAACCTAGACAACAATTTTTAAAAAACAATTTTCGTGAGGCGTCTAGCTAACCTCTTTAACTTTCATCATCCGCCTCAAATTGCTCAAGGCATACCTCATTCTTCCTAAAGCTGTATTGATACTCACATCTGTAAGGTCGGCAATTTCTTTGAAACTCAGGTCTGCATAATGGCGCATGATCAACACTTCTTTTTGCTCATCCGGTAACAGATGGATCATCTGCCTTAAATCTGCATGGGTTTGAGCTTTGAGTAACTTATCTTCAGCACTTTCTTCGTATACCTGAAGCATGTTCAGAATATCTGTCCCGTCTGCACTGGTAATAACCGGTCCGCGCTTTTCCCTTCGGAAGTAGTCTATTACCAGGTTATGTGCAATACGCATTACCCATGGTAAAAACTTACCTTCTTCATTGTATCTTCCAGATCTCAGTGTGTTAATTACTTTAATAAAGGCTTCCTGAAATATATCTTCCGCTAAATACTGGTCTTTGACCAATAAATAAATGGAAGTATAAATTTTAGACTTATGTCTTCGAAGAAGTTCTTCCAAAACAGATTCGTCTCCATTAAGGTATAGCCTCACCAATTCCTGGTCACTATTTAATTGTATTTTCATAGGAGTATTAATACTAAATCCTGCTGTTTGCTTAAAAATATTTAGTAGTTTTTTATTCGATAGCGTTTCTCCTATGTGTATATGTATATAAAATGTGATGGTTCAATTCTTGTGGTTAATCTTTCAAAAGAAGCATTTTTTTATTACAATTCAATAATAAAAGTGTTAAAAAATGATAAATGTGTTCTGAGAGCCTTATTTTTGCGTTCCCGGAAAATGCCATGTCTATTTAATTCGTGGTATATTTGCAATTCTATCCAATAATAATGAGTAAGGAAACAGAGAAAGATCCACATAATAATATCATCATAAAAGGTGCCAGAGTACACAATCTTAAAAATATAGATGTTGCTATTCCCAAAAACAAGCTGGTAGTCATTACGGGCATGTCCGGATCTGGCAAATCATCTCTGGCTTTTGACACCCTTTATGCTGAAGGTCAGCGCAGATACGTGGAGAGCTTATCTTCTTACGCAAGGCAATTCATGGGCAGAATGAATAAACCCGATGTGGATTATATTAAAGGTATTGCCCCCGCAATTGCCATTGAGCAAAAAGTGATCACCTCAAATCCTCGTTCTACCGTCGGTACGTCAACAGAAGTGTATGATTATCTGAAACTCCTGTTCTCCAGAATTGGGAAAACCTATTCACCGGTTTCAGGACAAATTGTAAAAAAAGATACAGTCAGTACAGTAGTAGATCATATTTCAAAACTAACCAAGGACAGTACCGTTACCATCCATTGTCCGCTGTTTCCTCATAACAACAGGACCATTAAAGAAGAACTTGCCGTGCTGCTGCAAAAAGGCTTTTTAAGGGTTTTATATGACGACAAGATCAGTAAAATTGAAGCCATCCTGGAAGATGAGGATTTCGAAGATGTAGAATTAACTAATGAAAATACAGTAAGTATTTTAATTGACCGCATAGTTTTAAATGAGGAAGAAGAAACCCTCAGCAGGATTGCAGATTCTGTTCAAACGGCATTTTTTGAGGGTAAAGGCGATTGTTATGTAGAGAATGAGGGTAAAACCAAGCATTTTTGCGATCGTTTTGAATTGGATGGGGTTAAATTTGAAGAGCCTACCCCTAATTTTTTCAGTTTCAATAATCCCTATGGTGCCTGCAAAAGGTGCGAGGGTTATGGCAACGTAATTGGTATTGATGAAGACCTGGTTATTCCCGATAAAAGTAAAAGTGTATACGATAACGCCATCGCACCCTGGCGGGGCGAGAAGATGCGTGAATGGCTGAATAAACTCATCAAAACTGCAGATAAATTTAATTTCCCTATTCACCGGCCTTACCATGAACTTAGTGAAGAACAGCAAAGGTTACTCTGGACTGGAAATAAGCACTTCTCGGGGTTAGATGCTTTTTTTAAAGACCTTGAAACGCAGACTTATAAAATTCAATACCGTGTAATGCTTTCCCGTTACCGTGGTAAAACCAAATGTCCGGATTGTAAAGGTTCGCGCCTGCGCAAAGATGCTTCTTACGTTAAGATTGCAGATAAATCCATTATTGATACGGTATTGATGCCGCTTTCGACGATGCTAGGTTTTTTTGAAAACTTAACCCTTTCTAAAACCGATCAGAAGATCTCCAAACGTCTGCTTGCAGAAGTTCATAACCGTGTAGAATACCTTAATAATGTTGGTCTGGGCTATTTAACCTTAAACCGTTTATCAAATACACTGTCTGGCGGGGAATCTCAGCGGATTAACCTGGCTACCTCCCTCGGCAGTAGTTTAGTGGGCTCTATTTATGTGCTTGATGAGCCTAGCATAGGCTTACACCCTCGTGATACACACAATTTAATCGGCGTTTTGAAAAGTCTGAGAAATGTCGGCAATACTGTGATTGTGGTAGAACATGAAGAGGAGATGATGAAAGCCGCTGATCATATCATTGACATAGGGCCGGAAGCTGGAACTCATGGTGGACATATGGTTTTTAGTGGAACTTATAACCAGATCCTGAAAGATAAAAAAAGTCTTACCGGAAAATACTTATCCGGCGAGGAGAGCATTGCCATTCCGACTTCCAGAAGGGCCTGGCAGGATCATATCCTTGTAAAAGGAGCAAGGGAAAACAACCTGAAGAATATAGATGTGAAGTTTCCCCTTGGCGTTTTTACTGTGGTAAGTGGTGTCTCGGGTTCCGGGAAGACCAGTTTAGTCAAAAAAATACTTTTCCCGGCTTTGCAGAAAGCCATCGGTAATTATGCCGGAGAACAAACAGGATCATATGATGGCATTTTTGGCAACCTCGACCTGGTTAGCCAGGTAGAAATGGTGGATCAAAACCCAATCGGCAGGTCCTCACGGTCCAATCCGGTAACTTATGTGAAGGCATGGGATGACATCCGTGCCCTGTTTGCTGCTTTGCCTGCTTCTAAGGCGTCAGGACTTAAACCTTCAGCCTTCTCCTTCAATGTGGAGGGCGGCCGTTGTGATGTGTGTCAGGGCGAAGGTGAGGTGAAAATAGAAATGCAGTTTATGGCTGACATCTATTTGCCTTGCGAAGCCTGCAACGGTAAAAGATTCAAACCCCAGGTTTTGGACGTAACCTACCAGGATAAAAATGTTTCTGAAATCCTGGATCTTACCATTGAAGATGCGGTTGAATTCTTTAAAAATGACAGCAAAATATTGAATAAGCTACAGCCGCTGGTTGATGTAGGTTTGGGCTATGTGCATTTGGGCCAGTCGTCAAACACTTTATCTGGTGGCGAGGCTCAAAGAATCAAACTTGCTTCCTTCCTGATCAAAGGGAATAATGCCAACAAAACCATGTTCATCTTTGATGAACCGACAACAGGCCTCCATTTCCACGATATCAAGAAACTGCTGATTGCCCTGAATACATTGATCGAACAAGGTAATACCATACTGGTGATTGAACACAATATGGACATGATAAAATCTGCTGACTGGGTTATTGATATAGGTCCTGAAGGTGGCGATGGTGGCGGACAACTGGTGTTTGAAGGAACTCCTGAGGACCTTGCTTCTGCCGATAATTCCTATACTGCGAGGTATCTAAAAGCGCATTTGAAATAAATTGTATCTTCGCGCATGCTTTTTTTAACTTTCGTATTGGGGCTCCTGTTGAATGCAGTAGGCTACATTCCGCCGGGTAATATTAACCTCACCGTTGTGCAGATCACCATCAACAGGGGCCTGAAACAAGCACTTTCCTTTATCGTTGCTTTCGGCTTTGTGGAAATCCTTTTTACCCTGGTGATGATGCGTTTTGTACAATGGCTAGCACTCACCATAGAGCTGGATAATATCATTGATGTGGTGATGATATTTTTATTCCTGGTTCTGGGCACCGTTACCTGGAAATCCCGTAAGGCAATGCCCCGGAAAGATTATTCCCATACAGACAGTATCAAATACGGCATGCTGCTGGGAGCCTTAAACCCCATGCAGGTACCCTATTGGCTTTTTGTGGGCACTTACCTGATATCGCATGAATGGATAGATATTGGTTACCTGTCCCTCACTATATTCAGCATAGGTTCTGGCATTGGTGCAGCACTTGCTTTATATGGGTTTGCACGTTTTGCCTGTTACATCAAGGAGAAGTTTGCCTTAAGCAGCTATATCATCAATAAAAGTATTGCCATCTTATTTTTCGCCTTATCAGCCTATCATATTTGTAAGGTGGTTTATGTACACTTTATCAGGGGCTAACGGGTTAAAGCCGGGCTATTTTTTTAAGAACTCCAGGTTCCAGATTTTTTCAGCCCTTTTACCGATGATCCAGAATGAAGCCGCTAATACGCAAAAGAATAAGGCCTTATGCCAGCTGTCCCAAAAATATTCAAAGTAACGGGTATAGAGATTCAAAAAGAGGAAGGTAATTCCAAACTCACGGGCAACTTCATCGCGGTATTTCAACCCCACTAAAATGCTGGCCACACAAGCTCCGGCAGAAATCAATGCCCAGTAAAACAAGCTGGTTTGTTTTACACCATACCACTCTTCGATGGTGCCGTAGTTACCAAATATGGAAATCAGCCAGAGCGAGATAAAGAGATAAACCATCCCGCCAATATAAGTGGTGCCATAAAAGAGGCTGAACTTTGGTTTGTTCTTAAAAAGCAAGGCAATTGCGGTGAGTGCCAGTCCGAAAAACACAAAGCGCAGCGGATAGTTAAGGCCCACGAAGTACCAGTTCCACCGGGACAGGTAACCGGTTTCTGTGCCGAACCACACGCCCAGGGAAAGAATAACAAAGGCCCAGATCAATCGTGACTTAAAGACAAACGCTAAAATGCCGTAGATGACTACAGAAGCTAAAATAAGCAGTGAAAAGTGAGCATCCTTTGTGCCTATTGATTTGCCTAAATAAGCAATCGCATTAGCAGTTAGCATCACGGCGGTAAATATAATGGCATCATTGCTAAACACCTGCATCTGGTGCGTCTTGTTCCTTTTAAAGCCAGTGTAATACAATACACCGGCAGCAATGGCGGAGAACAAGCTGATCAGGCTGTCGGGGGTATCATATATTTTCTCCAGGTAAATCAAGATATCCTTGTCTACCAGTAAAGCACCAAGGGAAATTACGCCACAAGCCATGGCAATCCAGAAAGAATATTGAGCTAAGCGGCGCCAGTCAAAGCTTTTCGCTTCATAACTTTCCTGTAATTTTTTTACCTGTTCTTCCGTTAGCAAGTGTTGCTCCTGCCATTGGTTAAGCATTTCATCTAAAAAATCACTTTTTTCCTGGTCTAATTTCATCAGTTTATAAATTGAGGTTGGATCTACGGTAAGTCAGCTGTGTTCAGGAGGGAACTTTCTTCAGCAATTCCGGAATTTTCTTTGTATTTCCTACGATCCAGACGATATCTTCATTTTCAAAAACAAAATCAGAGTCAGGATTTAATATCCTTTCTCCTTTGCGTTCAATTCCAACCACCAGCCCCTGCGTCATTTCCCGTATCCCGGAGTTGCGGATACTGTTGCCATAAACCGGCGATTTGCTATTGATCACTATCTTTTGGAGTGTCATTTCATTTTTGGGGAAATTTGATTCTTCAAGATCCTCGGCTGATCCTGTGAACAGGTCCTCCACCGCGGCCAACTGTTCGTCGGTACCGATCACTAAAATTTTATCATAAGGGTAAAGCCTTTCATCCCTGCCTGGTGTAGGGATTCTGATTTTTCCACGCTCAATCATGGCGATGTTTACACCAAACTTCTCTCTGATAGAAAGGTCTACCAATGATTGTCCGATCAGTTTAGATTCCGGTGCAACGGTTAACTCTGCAAGGTGCGTGTCCCAGGGTAAAATCTGCGGCTGTGCCTTTTCTGCTTCCCGGGCATTAAGGTTATAAAGAAAACGATGCTCAAGTCTGTTATAGAATGCCTGAAGCCTGCGGGAAAAAATAACCAACACCGACAGGATCAGCACGATTGCAATAGCCAGTGACACTAGCGTATTGGTAAACTGGAAGATCAGGAAGCCCACAAAAAATATGGCCAGACCGATGCGCACACTTTCTAACGCGACCAGCGGGCCACGGGTATATTTTTTATTAAGCCATAAGTTACTGTAAGCTTTTTTTTCCAGCCGTCTGATGGCCAGGGCCCACAAAAAGGGCATCATGATACTTAAAGTCAACAGTAAACTAATGAGGGTCCCTCTGTTGCCATTGATCAGGTTTTCTTCAATAAAAGGCTGTAAAAACCTTGATCCTAAAAATACAAGAGCAATCAAGATCACCGAGTGAATGATGAGGTTAAAAGTATAAGCCCTAAGAAACACCTTCCAGTCACTTAAGGTTGTAATTCCTGCGGTACTGGTGCCATACCTGTTAATGCCATCCACCCATTTCTTAGGCAGGTTGCGTTCGATGAAATTGGAGAATGATTCAGAATTTTTGATCAGGTAGGGGGTGGTAAAAGTGGTGATCGCTGATACAGCCACAGCAATCGGATATAGAAAGTCGCTGGTTACTTTTAGCGATACGCCAAGTGTGGCAATGATAAAAGAGAATTCGCCTATTTGCGAAAGGCTTAAGCCCACTTGTACAGAAGTTTTTAAAGACTGGCCAGAGAGGAGTGCACCTAAACCCGTGCTTAAGAATTTACCGAATATGGTAGCGATGGTGATGAGGATGATCGGGCCGGCATATTCAACCAATACACTAGGATCGATCATCATCCCCACAGAAACGAAGAAGATAGCTGCAAAGAGGTCTTTAACAGATTTGGTCAGGTGTTCAATCCGTTCTGCCTGGGTGGTTTCTGCCAAAATGGAGCCCATGATAAATGCCCCCAACGCTGCCGAAAAACCGACCTTTACGGCCAGTAAAACCATTATTAAACACAAAGCCAGAGATACGATGAGCATCGTTTCGTCATTCATCAGTTTCCGCGTAGCTTTAAGGAAGGTTGGTATTAAAAATATACCGCCGATAAACCAGAGCACGAGAAAGAAAGCTAATTTTACAATAGAAATCAACATTTCAGTACCTGCAAACTGCTGACTTACTGCAAGGGTAGAAAGGAGTACCAATAACAAGATGGCTACCAGATCTTCGACGATGAGTACGCCGAACACCAGTCCTGCAAACTTTTTATGCTTCAGGCCCAGTTCGTCAAAGGCCTTGATGATAATCGTGGTGGAGGAAACTGAAAGTATACCCCCCAGGAAGATGCTATCCATATTCGACCAACCCATCAGCTTTCCCGCAAAAAAGCCGATAATACTCATGAATATGACCTCGCAGCCAGCTGCAATAGAAGAAGAGCCCCCGACTTTAACGAGTTTTTTAAAACTGAATTCAAGTCCTAAGCTAAAAAGCAAGAAGATAACACCAATTTCTGCCCAGATGGTGATGCTTTGGTGATCGGTAACCGTTGGAATAAAATTGACGTGAGGACCTACGAGCAGGCCCGCCAATATATAGCCAAGTACGATTGGCTGCTTGATTTTCTTGAATAACAGCGTAAAAATTCCTGCAGCTGCAAGGATAAGTCCTAAATCAGTTATAAGAACGGGTATATGTACCATTTGCTTTAAATAATCTTGTGGAAGAGGAATTTATATAGCATTTAACTATACCTCATCGTGATAAATATACAAAAAAGCCCGTATTCTAGCCTAGGTTTCTGAAGTAATCGAGGGTATTTTCCTTATCTTTCTGCAGCTGATCTTTCAAAGCCTCCAGTCCTGTAAACTTTACATCATGCCTTAGGAACTCGAGGAAGGTCATTTTAATCGTCTGGCCGTAAATTTCTTCGTTGAAGTCAAAAATATTCACTTCAATATTCCGTGTCATCCCATTGATGGTTGGACGCTGTCCTATATAGGCCATCCCTTTATAAGTTTCCTGAGCCATTGTGACCGTAACGGCATAAATTCCATCAGAAGGAATAAGCTTGTAAGTTTCTTCTACAAAAATGTTTGCGGTAGGGTAGCCGATGGTACGGCCAATTTTATCCCCTTTAACTACCCGGCCCTCCACAGAGAAATGATAGCCCAGGTATTCTGCTGCCAATGCAACATCGCCTTTAAGCAAAGCATGACGTATTTTTGTGGAGCTCACGGCTACATCATTGACGTCCTGCTCCTGAATTAATTCAATTTGGTAACCATACAATTTTGAATATTCCTCCAGTTCAGGCAAACCACCTTTTCGGTCCTTCCCAAAACGGTGATCATAACCCACAATGATATACTTTGTGCCCAGGGCATTCACCAAAACTCCTTCAATGTATTCTTTTGCACTTAAGTTTGAGAAATCCCTGGTAAAGGGAGTGATGATCAGGTGGTCGACACCAAGGCCAGCGAGGATCTCTGCTTTTTGATTAATGGTATTGATCATCTTTAAATCCTGGTTCTCAGGATCCAGAATTAGCCTGGGATGAGGAAAAAAAGTTAAGATCACACTTTCGCCACCAGTAGTTTTGGCCAGTTCACATAAGCGTTTAACAATCTTTTGATGCCCGAAATGAACCCCGTCAAAAGTTCCAATGGTTACCACTGCATTGTCTAATTTATTGAATTCGGAAAGGTGATGATATATTTTCAAGATCTTAAAATTAACTTAGAGAACCGGAGCAGTTTGCGCTAGTTCTTCTTTTTTGTTTTTCAAATAAGAGACTAAATCGGCAACCTCCAGTGCATCTTCAATTCGAAAATCACCGCTTCGTGTTCTGGTTAGTTTAGATAAATAGGCACCATTATTTAGTTCCTTGCCGAAATCTGAAATCAGGGACCTGATATAAGTTCCCTTGCTGCAAACAATTCTGAAATCCACTTCAGGTAAATCAATCCGGGTAATTTCAAAAACCGGGACTGAAACAAAACGCAGGCGCAATTCAGTTTCTTCACCTCTTCTGGCCTTTACATATAAGCGCTCCCCATTTACTTTAACAGCTGAATGTGCAGGAGGATACTGCTGGATTTCACCGGTAAAAGGAGCTGTAGCCGCATAAATCTTTTCTTCGCTCAGGTCTACCAGCGGGTATTCCTGGTCGATCACGGTTTCCATATCAAAAGATGGGGTAGTAGCCCCCAAAATCATGGTTCCTGTGTATTCTTTTTCCTGCGCCTGGAAAGTGTCAATCTGCTTGGTTAGCTTTCCGGTACATATAATTAAAAGGCCCGTGGCCAGTGGGTCGAGCGTACCTGCATGACCTACCTTAATTTTAAGTGGTTTCAGAGAATTCCTAATCTTACCCACCACATCAAAGCTAGTCCATTTATAAGGCTTGTTGATCAACAAAAGCTCACCTTCAACAAAATTAAATTCTCTATCTCTCATTATCCAACGGTAAGTGGTACATCAGCAAAATATAATGCCAAAATAACCACACCAATAATTATTCTATACCAGCCAAATACACGGAAACCGTGTTTTGACAAAAATCCTATAAATGATTTAATGGCAATAATAGCTACGATAAAAGCCGCTACGTTACCAAAAAGCAATAATTTTATATTTTCTTCATTCAGCAAATGAGCGCCTTGCAGGAGTTTATAACCTGTAGCTGCACACATGGTGGGTACAGCCAGAAAGAAGGAGAACTCTGCAGCGGCCTGCCTGGTTAGCTTCTGCTGCATACCCCCTATAATGGTGGCGGCACTTCTGCTTAAGCCCGGTAAGGCAACAGCCAGCACCTGGAAACAGCCGATTTTAAAAGCTGTTAAATTACTGATCTCCTTTTCATGATGTATGGTAGGATTATTGAAAAACTTGTCTATAAACAGCAATACGATTCCGCCTAACAATAAAACAACAGCAATAAAAATAGGGTCACCAAGGGTATTGTCAATAAAATCGTTTAATAAATAACCAAAGAACAAGGCCGGAATCACCGCGATAACCAGCTTGATGTAAAACTGCCACTTGGAGAAATCAAAAAACTTTTTCCAGTATAATACCACTACGGCAAGTATCGCACCTAACTGTATGGCTACTTCAAATAACTTTACAAATTCATCTTTACCTATGCCCATCAAAGAACTGGCAATAACCATGTGACCAGTGGATGAAACGGGAAGAAATTCTGTTAACCCCTCTATTATAGCAAGGATTAAAGCTTGGAGATAATTCATGAAACGCCTACTTCTTTAAAATAGCGTAAACACCAAATCCAAACCCAAAGAGTACCACCATCGGTGCCAATAATGTTTTTCTGAAATCATAGATATCAGTTTCCCCAATCATCAATACAAATCCCACAACTACAATAGCAATGCTGATCAAGAGCAATTGGTAATTTTTCTTTGTAAAGACCAGTTCGCTTTTTCTTTCCTGACTTACAGGTACAGTTTTTTTCTCTGTCATTATCTATAAAGATCGTAAATTTTTAAACGTAAATATCTGTTTACTGCCATGGCAGTACTTATTGCTGTAATGAAAATGCCGACACCTAACAAAAACAAGAGCACGATACCGAACTCTGTATAGTTTCTCAGGATCACAATTTCAGGAATTTGTTTCTGTGCATAATACAATATGCCCAGCAAACTAATAACGGCAATGATTGCAGCGATTAACCCATGTAAAGCAGCCATTAAAATAAAAGGCTTGCGGATAAAACCCTTCGTAGCACCAACAAGCTGCATGCTTTTAATTAAAAACCGCTGTGAGTAAATGGCAAGTTTGATGGTGTTATTGATCAGTGCAATAGAAATAACCAGTAAAATCACTGCGAAGGTTAAAATAATCAAACCGATGGCATTGATATTCTGGTTTACCATATCAATTAAAGAACTCTGGTAAATCACTTCTTTAACCACAGGCTTTTTACTGATTTGTGCTTTTAAAGTTTCAATACTTTCGTTATTTGCATAATCCGCCTTTAAGTAAACGTCAATTGTTGATAATAAAGGGTTGTAGCCAAGAAAATCTACAAAGTCTTCTCCAAGATCCTGTGTTAAGTTTTTAGCAGCAATTTCTTTATTAACGTATTGTGAGTTCTTAATGGCAACATTAGCATTGAGCTCCTTTTGAAATTGCAGTATCTCAGCTTCCTTTGCGCTTTCATCTACAATAATGTTGAGTACTATATTCTCCTTTACGTAGTTGGAAAGATTTTTGGCGTGAACCAAAATTAAACCCAGCATGCCCAGCATTAATAGAACTAAAGTAACACTAAAGATGGTGGATATATAAATGGTCTTCGTCTTCTTAGAAGCATCGCTAACTTCAAATTCTTCCATGTATTTGTATTTATGTTTTGCGAAAATAAAAAAATAAAAGCAACTAAAATAAATTACTTGCCTTTAAGCTGCTTTAATCTCAAAAGTACAACGAAACTTTTAGTGAATTAGTTTATATCCAGTTGTTTTAATAAACTCTCGATTTCTTCCTTCCAGTACCTGTTGTTACTAACGGCAAATTTTTCCAGCTCGCCGCTATCTGTAGTAATCAGCAGCGCATGAGGCACAACACCCAGTATTTTACAGCTTTTAACCGTGCTGATCTGGTTGATCATCAGTACTTGCCTGTGGTCTTGAGCAGGTAGTACATGAGAAAGAAATTCAATTTTATCTGGGGTAAGGTATAGTGTTCCACCAATTCCTATGCTGTTTACATAGCGAGTTGCCGGACCCGAATATATGATCGGTTGCCCAATAATGTCTATTTCCTGCATAATGCTGGTTGCTTTTGGTCTTGAAAATAAATAAATAGGCAGGCCGAAAACCAGGAATGATAGCGGAAATGATAACAAGGCATAGCGGATGTCAAAGTATACCGCATTGAAAAAACTCATTGCAATGGCGAAAAATAACGCAAGGTATATCGTGTTTTTAAAGCTGGTCATTAGCGCGGTAATTGTTGGCTTGATTCTGGCCAAAGATAAGGGTAAATTTATTTCTATCCAGACGTTTTGATAATTATATGAACTTTAGCCTAAATTTATCTAGCGATAAGATACTAAATCAGGTAAACGATGAAAAATCATTATCCTTTAGTTCAGGGAAGCTGTGATTGAATTGTTCCTTTTGGGATGGATCGTCATGAGTAAAACCAGTAAGACAAGTCACGATCTTTAAACAACCTGGAGAAAAGACGGGTTAAACTATCAATTTTGAATACTTTTGTATAGAAATTTTAAAATGGAGAGATGAAAGTAAAACTGGTTAAACCTATCCGGATCGTTATGCTCTATTTAATTTTCAGTCTCTGCTGGATATTACTTGGTGTAAGCGTGGTGGATAGCCTGATGGCGGTGACAGGTGCTGAACGAGAAGTGCTGGAGGTTTTAAAAGGCGTATTATTTGTTGGTGTTACTGCGGCGCTTTTATATATGGCCCTAAAAAAGCAGCAGCAGGAACTTTTAACTTCCGAAAAACAATACAGGGATTTATTCCACTCAAATCCCCTCCCGATGTGGATTTATGACAGCGTAAACCTGAACTTCCTGGAGGTAAATGAGGCCGCTATCCAAAATTATGGCTATTCCAGGGAAGAATTCAAAAAGATGAGTATTCTGGATATCAGTAAAGGAAAAGATCAATTGATAAATTCCGGCACTCATGTGGCCCTGGATGAGCGCAATTATTCCGGCTATTTTCAGCACCAGAAGAAAAATGGCGATGACATCATTGCACTTATTCACTCTCATCAGATCATTTTTGACAATAGGGATTCTGTCGTGGATATGGCCCAGGACGTGACCAACCAACTTGAACAGGATAGGCTCCTGAAGCTCATGTACTCCACCGAAAAGGAACTTAAGGAAGAGCTGGAAACGAACATTTTACTCATGGAGCGCTCCCTTGAAGAAAAACAAAGGATGGCTGAAGTTGTAGAAAGAATATATAACCTGGTCGTCATTGTTGATGCCTCCTATAAGGTGACATGGGTAAACCAGGCTTTTATTAAATTCACCGGCTACAGTTTGGAGGAAGTAGTTGGCCATTCGATTGATTTTCTTCATGGACCCGATACTGATCTTCAAACGCTGGACAAAATACAGGAAGCCTTAAAACAGGAACAGTTCTATGTATTTGAAGTGTTAAACTATACTAAAACGGGTGCGGAGTATTGGGTAGAAGTTTCCATTTCTGCTATATATAACGACGACAATGAGATTGTCCGTTACATAGCTGTGCAAAATGTAATTAGCGAAAGAAAGGCCAGTGAGGACAAAATTAGGCAGCAAACTTTGGTCCTTAAAAAGCTGGCCTGGACAAATTCACATGCTTTCAGAAAGCCTGTTGCTTCTATATTGAGTTTAGTAGAGTTAAGTAAAGATGTTACAAAGCTGGAGGAGCTCAAAGAAATACACCGCCATATTGCTGTTTGTTCCAAAGAACTGGATGATTTAACAAAAGAAATTGGAACAGTGTTGGTAGAGCGCAAAAAAAATACTTGATTGGTAAGTTAAAAAGTTAATTGCAGCGCTTGGAATTGTCGAGGTAATTAATTGCTCTGTGTAAATATGCTTTTTCCTACACAATATGCCTTTTTTATTGTAATATTTTTGATTGTTTCCCGTTAAAATGACTCAAGTTCTATTTAACAAAACAACACCTTTTTATGAAAACAAAATTATTTACAGTAGCAGCTCTTTTATTGACCGTTGTATTTATCTCGTCCTGTAAGAAAGAAGATACGGACTCATTGAGGTCAAAAATCGCCGGCAGATGGCAGATCAACAAAATTGAAACGAAAACCTATGCTGCAAATGGCACCACCGTTACCTCGACAAGAACGGTCGACTATACTACTGCAGATTATATGGATTTCAAAAACAACGAGAATGACGAACTTGAAATCAATCTTGGCTCGGGAAACCGCGTAATCGGTAATTATGTGGTATTATTTGGCCAGAGTTTTAACATTAGCCTATCCAACAAACTGTTGTATTGTGATACGGATAACCTGACCGAGACTGCCTTTCAGTTTACCGGTACAGTAGATCAATCTAATCCAAAAGTGACTGAAACTTATTACCTGCAACGTTAGGAATTAAACGGATTGCCGATTGGTGAATTATTTCCTTAATTTCGCGGTACATTAAGGATAGCTATAATGGATTACCAATTTAAAGAAATAGAGAAGAAGTGGCAGGAGTTTTGGGCTAAAAACCAAACCTTTAAGGCAGAAAAGAATAAAGAAAAGCCTAAATTTTATATATTAGACATGTTCCCTTATCCCTCGGGTGCTGGCTTACACGTAGGCCACCCCCTGGGTTATATCGCTTCAGATATATTCTCAAGGTACAAACGATTAAAAGGTTTTAACGTGCTGCACCCCATGGGCTATGACTCTTTTGGCTTGCCGGCAGAGCAATATGCCATACAGACCGGGCAGCATCCCGCCATTACCACAGAAACAAATATCAACACTTACCGCAGACAACTTGACCAGATCGGTTTTTCTTTCGATTGGTCGCGTGAGGTGCGCACCAGTGATCCAGAATACTATAAATGGACACAGTGGATCTTTATGCAGCTTTTTAATTCCTGGTATAACCTGGAAACAGATCAGGCAGAAGACATCACCACCCTTGTAGAAAGTTTTGGCAGTGATGGCAGCGCAAGCGTGAAAGCTGTTTGTGATGATGATGTGGCTACGTTTTTACCCAGCGACTGGGCAACCATGTCTTTTGAAGCCAGACAGGAAGAATTACTTAAATATCGCCTTACTTATTTAAAAGAAAGTACCGTTAATTGGTGCCCGGCTTTGGGTACCGTGTTAGCCAATGATGAGGTAAAGGATGGTTATTCTGAGCGTGGCGGGCATCCCGTTGAGCAAAAGAAAATGATGCAGTGGAGCATGCGTATTTCAGCCTATGCAGAGCGTTTACTACAGGGCCTGGATACCATCGACTGGCCAGAGCCTGTTAAGGAAATGCAGCGCAACTGGATTGGCAAAAGCATTGGTGCCAGTGTGAGGTTTAAAATCGAACAAACGCCGGTTACGGCGGCTTTAGCTACTGATTACATAGAAGTATTCACCACGCGTGTGGATACTATATTTGGTGTTTCTTATTTGGTATTAGCCCCCGAACATGAGTTGGTGGCTTCTTTAACTACCCTAGCCCAGCAGGATGAGGTATTAACCTATATTGCACAAACCCGTAAGAAGTCTGAACTGGACCGCATGGCGGATACAAAAACAGTTTCCGGTGCTTTTACTGGCAGTTATGTAATCAACCCTGTTAGTGGCGAAAGGTTGCCGCTTTGGATCGCTGATTATGTTTTAGCAGGATATGGCACTGGAGCAGTAATGGGTGTGCCAAGTGGCGATCAGCGCGACTGGAATTTTGCTACCTATTATAAGCTGCCTATTGTACAGATACTCGACAGTCAGCTGGACCTTGATACCCAGGCTGACCCTACCAAGGAAGGTAAATATGTGAATTCTGGTTTCATCAATGGCATGAAGTATAATGAAGCCATCGACACCTTGAATGCCTGGCTGGAAGAACAAAAAGTAGGGAAGGCAAAAATCAATTACCGCATGCGTGATGCCATCTTTGGCCGCCAGCGCTATTGGGGAGAGCCGATTCCTGTTTACTTTAAAAACGGATTGCCTTACCTGATCAAGGAAGAAGAATTACCGTTATTGCTTCCTGAGATTGATAAATACCTGCCTACAGAAACCGGTGAGCCGCCATTGGGCAGGGCTGACAACTGGAGTTACGAGCAACATTATGAATATGAACTCAGCACGATGCCGGGTTGGGCAGGTTCAAGCTGGTACTGGTACCGCTATATGGATGCCCAAAATAAACATGCCTTTGCCAGTAAGGAAGCAATCAGTTACTGGAAAGATGTGGATTTATACATCGGTGGTGCAGAGCATGCCACAGGCCATTTATTGTACAGCCGTTTCTGGAACAAGTTTTTAAAAGATCTTGGCCATGTACAGGAAGAAGAGCCATTCAAGAAACTCATTAACCAGGGCATGATACAGGGCAGAAGTAATTTTGTTTATCGTGTGGTTGATGAAGATGGCAGGGGTACGGATACCCTGGTATCTTATGGCTTAAAGAACCAGTACAAAACCAGTGCTTTACATGTTGACGTCAATATTGTAGAAAATGAGATCCTGAACATAGAGAAGTTTAAATTGTTCAGACCAGAATTCCAAAATGCAGAATTTATTCTGGAGAATGGAAAATACATCTGCGGTGTGGAAGTAGAAAAAATGTCTAAGTCCAAATTCAATGTCGTAAATCCTGATGTACTCATCGCTAATTATGGTGCTGATACCTTGCGTATGTACGAGATGTTCTTAGGTCCGCTGGAACAAAGCAAACCATGGAACACCAACGGCATCGAGGGAGTATTCAAATTCCTTCGTAAATTCTGGCGTTTGTTCCATAATGAACAATGGCAGTTTACGGTTGTAGATGCTGAGCCCTCAAAAGCAGAATTGAAAGCTTTACACAAAATCATCAAAAAGGTACAGGATGATGTGGAACGTTTCTCTTTCAACACCTCAGTATCCAGCTTTATGATCGCTGTGAATGAACTTACAGACTTGAAATGTAACAATAAAGGTATTTTATCTGACCTTACGGTTGTCCTGTCACCTTATGCGCCACATATTTGTGAAGAGCTGTGGACATTATTGGGCCATGAAGCAGGCAGTTTATCGTATACACCGTATCCTCAATTTAACCCGGCATTCTTGCTGGAAGATGAGTTTAGTTATCCGATTTCTGTAAACGGAAAAACCAGGCTTAACTTAAGTATCAGCGCTGGTATGGAAGCTGCAGAAATTGAAGCCACTGTTTTAGCCAATGAGCAGGTACAGAAATACCTGGATGGTAAAACGCCTAAAAAGGTTATTGTGGTAAAAGGAAGAATTGTGAACGTGGTGGTTTAATGTAATCCATCATTTTTATGGTCTTATTAAAAAGGGCGGCGATGTCAAATTTGATATCGCCGCCCTTTTTTTTGTGGTTTCGTTAATTTAAACTTACGATATCCAAAGCTTTTCTAAAGGGTTGATTGGGCTTTGGTAGGGCGCTGATAGGGTATTTAGCCCTGGTAAGGCCCTACCAAGGCCCTGCCAACCCCCTGGCAACGCCCTCTGAATGTTAACTTTTCCATGAATGTGGCGTCCGGCTGTGGCTATACACCGTGTCCTTTACGCTCATTAGGTGACATCTTTTTTGAAAGCTTTGATTTAAGTATTCTGATTCTTGCCTTTAAAGAAGGAATAGGCTCCGTCTCCATCTCCGCTATGGTCAGGTTGAAATCCTGTATTAAATCCTGATGATGAGGCAGTAAATCGAAAAGCCCCTGCAAAGCGTTAACCCTTACAATTCTACTTTCCTGTTTATCCAATGCCCAGCTGGTTAATAGATCCCATACGGCTACAAATTCCTCCTCTGAGAAGGTAAGCCTCGTTAAAAGTTGTGCTAAATGCCATTTCAATTCTATAAAAGTCGTTTTACGGGATAAATCCAGGAGTTCCTTTGCATGTGATTTTAAATATTCCGGGTGTTTCAAGGTGACCTTTTCTATGACATCCCCGGCTCTCATGACCACGGTTCGGTCTGGATGAAACAGATACCTGAATAAATCATCAAATTGCTCCTGACTGTCGATCAGTTCAACAACCTGGTTACTCCGACCGAGAGAACGCAAACTACCGCCTTTTAATAAATCCTCGAAGTTGTTCATGTGGATAGATGCAGTGTGGAAAGATATGATTCCTAGAACTATATATGGCAAATTTATTGTTTTTGTTATAACTTAATTATAACTTAATTATAACTTAATTATAACTTTATGAGTATGAAACGATTAATAGAGCCTTTGATCGCTTCATCACCAAAAAATAAAAACCTTTATATTTGAGAGTTAAGGTAAGAAAAATAGGTAATTCTGTTGGAGTTTTACTTCCTAAAGCGATAGTGGACCAGTGTGGAATTGTCATTGTGCACCTTTGACTTCAACTATTCGCAAACCTTAAGTAGGTCTTAATTTATTCGCGGGTTTTTGCTTTCTGTTCGAATATACCAGTGTATATAAATAGGATAGTTACATCACTCAGTAGTTCATGACTTCCTTACTTTAAGAATCGATATGATGATAAACGCTATAATAGGGCTGCTCAAAATTGACAGCAAGACTGATCCCCAATATCCCAATGCTGTATTTTTACCATAATTACCCACGGCTATAATCAGTAATAATATTATTGAAATGATAAGGATCTCAGTAATACCGAGGTTTAAAAATGTTAAGAGCATAATTAGTTGATTAGGATACGCTGTTCGATTATTTTTTTTTGGTGACGGTTGAAGTTAAGAAATTAAGGATCATATCAAGAAAAATTATTTCAATTTTATGATTAGATTAGTATTTAATTAACTTAATCTGTTGTCCTAAAAGCTCCATAATCATATGACTGTTATGATCCCCAAGCTATGCATCACACTTGTTTTGTTTTTGTTTTCTCCGTTTTTCGCAGTTCAACCAGGCAAAACGCAACAACATAAAACGTCGGTTGATAAAACTGTTATTACAGGAGCTGATCAGGTAGAAGCTTACCTCCCTTTATTGAAAGGAAAAAAAGTGGGAATGTTGGTCAACCAAACCTCAATCATTGGGAATAAACTAAGCGTAGATTCGCTGCGGAGTTTAGGCGTCAATATCAAATATATTTTTGGTCCTGAACATGGTTTCCGCGCAAATGCCAGTAATGGCGCAAAAGTAGGCGATGAGGTCGATCCAACAACCGGTATCCCCATTATTTCATTATATGGCAAAAAGAAAAAGCCAACCAAAGCACAGATGGATGCGATAGATGTCATGATCTTTGATGTTCAGGATGTGGGTTGCCGCTTTTATACGAATATCAATACGCTAGCTGATGTAATGGAAGCATGCGCAGAAAACAGAAAAGAACTGATTATCCTGGACCGCCCAAATCCAAATGCTTTTGTTGATGGCCCTGTTCTGGATATGAAATTCAAATCTGGCATTGGTATGTTTCCAATTCCGGCCACCCATGGCATGACCATGGGGGAGTTTGCAAAAATGATCAACGGACAAGGGTGGCTTCCCAATAAAATGCAATGTAAAATTAAGGTGATTCCTGTGAAGAACTATTCACATGACCTTTATTACGAATTGCCGGTAAGTCCATCTCCAAACCTAAATTCACAGGCATCGGTTATCCTTTACCCTTCCCTGTGTTTGTTCGAAGGGACAATCATTAGTCAGGGTCGGGGAACTTATATGCCCTTTTCTGTACTTGGCGCACCTGAACTTAAAGGAAAATACGAGTTTTCATTTAAGCCGGTAAGCATCCAGGGAATGTCAGAATTGCCTTTGCATAAAGATAAAGTGTGTTATGGGCTGGACTTGAGTACTCAAGACCTCAAGGCCTTACATGCTTCAAAACGTATTAATCTGCAGTGGATGATTGACCTTTATAATGCTTATCCCGATAAGGCAAAGTTTTTTGACTCCACACAAAGTAAAGCAATGGGCAGAATTGAAAGGCTAATTGGAAATGACCTTTTTGAGCAGCAGCTTATCGCTGGCTTGACTGAAGAGGAAATCAGGAAAACATGGGAGCCGGGATTGAGCGAGTATAAAAAAATGAGGGTTCAATATTTATTGTATCCTTAATTTTACGTTGCAAAATCTTAATTTTTATTCACAATAATTTTCCTGAATAGCGCTTTTAAGGTATACTGACCTACTAATAAGGCCCATAGTCGTGATTATATCGCTGATGGTGAATAGCTTGTTAAAATCTGTTTAATTGCCGTGTAACAAAATCTACATTCGGTAGACTAATGAGGAAACACGCTAATTATATGAAAAGACTTTTACCATTATTTATAGGCTTAATTGGTATTTCAAGTGCTAAAGCACAGCTTCCCACGGCCGGAGGCGCATCAAAAGTTACCGTTACAGGTAGAATAACTGCCATCATTATCGATTCGGTAACCAATAAACCCGTTGATTATGCAACCGTTTCTTTAATCAAAGTTAAAGATAACAAGTCTGTTAACGGTGGGTTAACGGATGATAAAGGAAAAGTGGTGATCCAGAATATTGCACCTGATCAGTATAAATTGTCGATCGGTTTTATGGGTTATGTAACGAAGTCAATTTCGGTTAAAACTACCCCGGAACGCCCCGACAATAACGTAGGTACAATTTTGCTGACGCCTACTGCAAGTAATTTAAAGGAGGTGGAAATCTCTGGTCAGAAAGCCATGGTGGAGAATAAAATCGACAGAATGGTGTATAATGCTGACCAGGATGTTACCCTTGCTGGTGGTACTGCAGGTGATGTAATGCGAAAAGTACCACTGCTTTCTGTAGACATCGATGGCAATGTGACTTTACGCGGGTCTGCGGTTAAAGTATTGATCAATGGCAAGCCATCCGGCACAATGGCCAACAGTGTAGCCGACGCGCTGAAAATGATCCCTGCTGAGGAAATAAAAACGGTAGAGGTGATTACAAGTCCTTCCGCAAAATATGATGCAGAAGGTTCTGGTGGAATCATCAACATCATCACTAAGAAGAAAACCGCCCAGGGTGTAAGTGGTTCGGTAAATACTTCTGTAGGTACCCGGCAGAATAATGGTAATGTGAGCCTGAATGCAAAAAAGGGCCGTCTGGGATTTACCAGTAATGTGGGAACACAATATGCCATTCCTCAGGAAACCAATGTGGTATTATTTAACGATAACTACATCACAAACAACAGCATTTTGCAGAATGGGTTTACAAAAGCAAAGCGCTGGGGCTACAATGGTAGCGCAGGTTTGGATTATGATATCAATAATTACAATAGCTTGTCTACCAATATCAAGTTCAACAGGTTTGAAAATGGATCTAATGGTTCTGTGGGAGTTTCCAATATCAATCCTGCGGCTAATAGCATCGATTTCTCCAGGTTTTCAGATAATTCGATGGTATTTAAAAACATGGACTGGAGTGCCGACTACAGAAAAACAACCAAAAAAGAAGGTGAGGAATTTGCTTTGCTCGCACAAGCTTCTTTTGGAAGAAATGAAAATCAATTTAACACCATTGACCGCATGCCGAATGGTGATATCAACATTAACGGTGACAATACAGGTAAAAACAATGAATATACCGTTCAATCGGATTACACTTATCCCTTTAGTAAAACAACCGTTCTGGAAACAGGCTTAAAAGGTATATTTAGAAATATTCAGAGCAAATACCAGGATACTGATCAAAATTTTGATTATGACCAGAATGTAGGCGCTGCCTATGGGGTAATCAGTTTTCAACTGGCCAAGAAAACAACGTTAAAAGGTGGGCTGCGTGCAGAATATACCAAAATTGCCGGACAGGCGGGTTCAGTGCTGAACTTTGACAATGATTATTTTAACCTGTTTCCAAGTGCGATCATCTCTCAGACTTTGAAAGGAAATTCAACCTTGAAACTGAGCTATAACAGAAGGATGTCCCGTCCAAGTTTATACTATTTAAATCCTTTCCTGAATCAAAATGACCCGGAAAATCAAACACAAGGGAACCCTGGTTTAAGTCCGGAGTTAAGCGATAACATGGAGCTGGGTTATTCAACCTATATCAAAGGTTCGGTGATCAATGCATCGGTTTTCTACAGAAATACAAGTGATGTGATCGAAAACGTGTTTACGCCAGCCCAAAAGCTAACTTCCTATTTCAACGTTGGCACAAGGAAATCTTATGGTGCCAGTGCTTTTGCATCTTATAGCCCTAAACCAAAATGGACTTTAATGGGGAATTTTAACGTCAATTCCTATGAAGTGGAGTCTTTAACCACTGGCTTGACGACAGGTGTGAAATGGAATTACAGTGCTTTTATGCGCTCGGCACTTTCAGTTAAAGGCGGATGGAATACGGAAATATTTAGTGTTTTCAATGGCCCAAGGTATACTTTCCAGGGTAAATCTGGCGCTATGGCTTTCTATGGCGGTGCAGTGAAAAAGGAAATCCTGAAGAAAAAAGGAACTGTAGGATTAAATGTGTTCAATATTTTCTCCAGGGACCTGCATATAGAATCTGTTAATCAATCTGCCTCATTCTTACAGAGCACCAATATTTACTATCCGATACGCTCGTTTGGTGTAAACTTTAGCTACAGTTTCGGAAGCATGAACTTTAACCCGACGCCAAAGAAAAGGAAGATCAATAATGATGATCAGAAACAAGGTGAACAACAAGGTGGCATCGGCGCCGGAACAGGGCAATAAGGTTATGATTTCTTTACGCTCTTCAGGATCATCAGGTTCAATGGATTCATGGGGTAACCCGAGATGTTGTTCTGAAGCATAACCACCGACTGATCGTAATAAATAGGCACAATGGAAGCATGTTCCAGAATCATGTTATCCATCTGGTGATATAAGGCAAAGCGTTTTTGAGCATCTTCTTCATAATAGCTTTGCTCAAATAACCTGTCGAAATCATCATTAAAATAGCCCGTGTAATTTGGTCCGAAAGGCACACGGTTTTTAGAATAAAATACACTGAGGTAATTTTCTGCATCGGGATAATCTGCAATCCAGGATCCCCTGAAGAAAGTTACCTCATTTTTTGACATCATATCACGCAGGCTGGCTGCGGGATTAACTTCTACCTTCACCTTTATACCGATTTCACTTAACTCGCCCTGTATAAATTCAATGAGGTCGCGGGAAGTGGTGGATGCACTTAAGGTCACTAAAGGCATGCCTTTACCATCGGGATAACCAGCCTCAGCTAATAACGCTGCGGCTTTTTTAGGATTGTAAACATAACCTTTAACGGCGGTGCTGTCAAAACCAGGCATTCCGGCAGGCACAAAACCTGAAGTAGCCGGAGATCCGATACTGTTGCGCAGGTATTTAATCAGCTTCTTCTTGTCGATCGCATAATTAATGGCCTGTCGTACTTTCTTGTTCCGTAACGGGGAGTTTTTAACAATCGTTTTATTGGTATCCACTAATATACCCAGGTATTCGGTACACAGGTAAGGGCCTTTCCTGATTTGAAATTCGCCCTTGTACTTGCTGGTCATTTTACCGCTCTTCGTTAAAATATCATCACGGTAACTGCCATCAACCTTATCAAAAAAGTCAAGTTCTTTTTTAATGAAGTTCATGAAAGCACTCTGTTTATCGTTGATAAAAGTAACTTTAACTGCATCTAAATAGGGTAGTGGGGTGTTGCCTTCTTTCTCCCAGTATTTTTCATTTTTAAGCAGCACCAAAATCTCGTCTTCCTTCCAGTATTTAAATTTAAAAGGTCCTGTGCCTACGGGGTTACTGCGGAAATCTTTGCCATAGTGCTGCACGACTTCTTTAGGAACCACTGAACAATATTGCGCCGTAAGCAGGCTCATAAAAGCAGGGAAAGGTTTTACCAGAGTGATCTGGAAGGTGCTGTCGTTTAAAGCACTGAAACTCGTGGCATCTTTCACTTTATCACTAAAGATCCAGCCTCCTGAAGAGCCTACTTTAGGGTCGATAAGCCGGTTAAAGCTGTATACAAAGTCATCTGCAATTACTTTTCTGCCTTTTCCGCCCGCGAATTGAGGGTGGTCGTGGAAATAAACATCATCACGCAGGTTGAAGGTGTAAACGAGTCCGTCGGCAGAAATCTGCCATGTTTTGGCAATAGAAGGAATGGTGTTCAGTCCGGTGTCTACCTGCACTAAACCATTGAATATCTGGTTAATCATCCAGATGGCATTCTGGTTCCTGGCAAAAGCCGGATCCATGGAAGTAAGGCCCTGGTCGATGTTAAAGTTAAAAACCTTTTTGTCGCTGTTCGAGTCGCTGTTGGTACACGAAACAATCATTAACAAAGATAGAATCCAAAAAATATTTTTAATCATACGGTGCATCTGTTCAGGAATACTAATTTTGCACCAAAGTAATAAAATAAATCGCTATGTCTTTTTTAAATGCCGTTATAAATACTGTTGGAGATGATTTTTTGAAGGAACAACTTCAGGATCGGGTTGATATTGTAAGACATAAGATAAAATTTATGGATAAGGTTCCTGTGGTGGTGCTGAATGCAGATAACCAGGTGAACCACGAGTTGGATGAGTTGCTGGTCATTGCAGGTGCAGAATTGCAGGATGATCCAATCCAGGCGAAGGTGGCGATTTACCTGGAGCCGGGAAGCAGTATGCTGAACCTGATGGGCCTTATGCCTTCCTTAATTCAGCATGAATGGCCTGCAGCGGAATACAACCGATTATATTTACTGGAGCCATTGCAGGGTGATTTAACCAATCCTGCTTATTTAATCGAAGTGCTGGAAGACCTTGCTGAAATTCTATATCCCGGTTATTTTGTTTTCGGCAATGAAGGCAAATCCTGGGTGAGCTTCAGTGTTTAAAATTCTATAAATTTATCCATCTGCTCTGCCGTATATTTTAGGGTATCTTCCTTAAATAAATCATGACTGTCGTTCATCTCCAGTTTGATGGAGGAAAGGTGTAAACGCAGTGGCATCACATTTAAATGCAGGTAACTGCAGATGCCGGCAAAATGATCGATGCCACGGATGTTACCATATTTACCGGAGGATAAGCCGACCAGACATGCTTTTTTATTGTGAAAACTATCTGGAAAGTCACAGGCATCAATGAAGGTTTTTAAGACGCCGGGAAAGCTGCCATTGTATTCGGGAATGATAAAGAGAAACTTTTCCGTGCTGCTAACCATTTCCTGGATCGGTTGAAAAGCCTGACTGCGTTTGCCATATAAATCAGTTTTGATCAGGTTATCTGGTAAATCTTCAAGGCTGAAAAGTTTTGTTTGCTGTCCGCGTTCTAAGAGAGATTTTTGATAATATTTTGCTAATTTGAGCGTATTGCTTTGAGGTCTGTTAGTGCCGGATATAATCGTAATCATTAAAAAAGTGTTAATAAGATGTTTAAAACACTTATTGCATTAACTGCATATATGGCAATAAGTTTGTATCTTAGCTAATCATTAAAAAGTGCCTGAAATATACAAAAATAGCATTATTTGATGTAATAAACCCAATAATAATTAAGCCTCAGGTAGATATTTATAATTTTTAAGAAGATAAATGAGTAAAATTATTGCACTGGCAAATCAAAAGGGTGGCGTAGGTAAAACTACCTCATCAATTAATTTAGCCGCTAGTTTAGCTGTATTAGAGTATAAAACCCTATTAGTTGACGCAGATCCCCAGGCCAACTCCACTTCAGGTATTGGTTTCGATCCCCGAAATATAAAGAACAGTATTTATGAGTGTATCATCAATGATGTAGAGCCTTCGGAGGCCATACAGAAAACAGATACACCGAATTTAGATTTATTGCCTGCACATATTGACCTGGTTGGTGCGGAGATCGAAATGATCAACTTAACCAGCAGGGAATATAAAATGAAGGCAGTACTGGAGAAAATTAAAGACCAGTATGATTTCATTATCATCGACTGTTCCCCATCTTTAGGTCTGATTACCATCAATGCCCTAACAGCGGCGGATTCGGTAATTATTCCGGTTCAATGCGAATATTTCGCTTTGGAAGGACTTGGTAAATTGTTGAATACCATCAAGATTGTACAAACCAGGCTAAACCCTGAGCTGGAAATCGAAGGTATTCTACTGACCATGTATGATGTGCGCCTGCGCCTTTCTAATCAGGTAGTGGAAGAAGTAAGAACACATTTCCAGGACCTGGTTTTTGATACGATTATCCAGCGGAATACACGTTTAAGTGAAGCACCGAGTTACGGTATTTCGGTGATCATGCACGATGCCAATTGTAAAGGTGCGATAAATTACCTGAACCTTGCCAGAGAAATAGTCCGTAAAAATGGATTGGTTGGTCAGGTTGAGAATTTGAAAACTGCTATATAAATAAAACTTAATGACATCTTTTCAGCGAAAAACAGGTTTAGGTAAAGGATTAAGTGCGCTTTTAGATGACAACGATACAGTTCATCAGCAAAAAAGCCCGCTGAACCGTCAAGGCCATGAAGCTTCACAGGCACCACGCCAGGAGAACAGTATAGGCGAAATCAGCATTTCTGCAATTGAAACCAATCCTTATCAACCACGGACTGAATTTGATCAGGTTGCTTTAAATGAACTTACAGAATCTATAAAGGCCCAGGGCTTGATACAGCCGATTACAGTAAGAAAGATTGCTACAAATAAATATCAATTAATTTCCGGTGAACGCCGTTTAAGGGCTTCCAAGCTTGCCGGGCTAACCGAAATTGCTGCCTACGTTAGAAGTGCCAATGATCAGCAAATGCTGGAAATGGCGCTGATTGAGAATATCCAGCGTGAGAATTTAAATGCGATCGAGGTGGCGTTGAGCTTTCAGCGCATGATGGAAGAATGTAACCTTAAACAGGAGCAATTGGGCGAAAGGGTAGGTAAGAATCGCAGTACCGTGACGAATTATTTGCGCCTGCTAAAATTACCTCCGGTAATTCAAGTTTCCATCCGTGACCAGAAGATTTCTATGGGTCATGCCCGTGCATTAATTAATGTGGAAGGTGTTGACAAACAGTTGTTTCTGCACCAGGAAATTATTGATAAAGGACTTTCGGTAAGGAAAGTGGAAGAGCTGGTACGTAGCCTGAACAGTATGCAGCTAAAGCCTAAAACTGGCAAACAAGCTGTGGCTGCCCCCTTTGAATACCAGAAATTGCAGAAAGACCTGGCTTCCAGGTTTGCTTCAAAAGTGAAGTTGAAAGTCGGACAGAATGGAAAGGGTGCTATTGAGATTCCCTTTGTTTCTGATGATGATTTAAACAGGATATTAGAGTTATTAGATTGGTAATGTCTAAAATTATATGGGTTTCGGTTATTTTGTTTTTTGCTGTTTTTTCGGCGAATGCACAGGATCCAATTGACTTGAAAAAAGACAGTGCAGCTGCAAAAACGGCCAAAATTGATACCCTGAAGCCCGTTTATGTTAATCCGGGTAAAATTGCCGGTCGTCGTGCGGCCATCCGTTCTGCTATTCTTCCTGGTATGGGGCAGATTGGTAATGGGGTTACCGTATACCGTATTGCTAAAGTGGCTGCGATTTATACCGGTGCTACCTTACTGACTCTTTCTTATATTGACAATGACAAGCAATACAAGCGTTATTTAACAGAGTTGCAATACCGTGTGGAACATAACAATGAGAGTCCTCCGGGAAGTGACCTGACTCCTTACACTACCGACCGCTTAACCATTGCGAAAGACACTTTTGCCCGTAATAAATGGGTGATCATATTTTCTTATGGTGCTTTATATGCCGTAAATATTATTGAAGCCTATGTGGATGCGCGACTGAAACATTTTGACGTAGGGGACGACCTTTCGTTAAAGTTTTCACCGAGCTTCAATGCAGGTGCTCATCCCATGTACGGTTATCATGCGATTGCTCCGGGTCTGAAAATTACCTTGAGGTTGTAAGAAGCTAATAAAAATATAAACCCAATGAAACCATCATAAGCTTGCAGCTTACAAAAGCAACAGACATAAGCTCATGATAGCTTCATCACCTATAAAAAACAACATAAATCCAATGAAAATAGCTTTACTAGGATATGGTAAAATGGGCCAGATTATAGAGCGTTTTGCTTTAGAAAGAGGCCATGAGGTAGTCTTAAAAGTAAATATCGACAACCTGGAAGATTTAACAGTTTCAAACTTACGTAAGGCAGATGTGGCGATCGATTTCAGTGCGCCTGATGCTGCTTTAAGTAATATTTATACTTGCTTTGAGGCTAATATTCCTGTGGTTGTAGGTACTACTGGCTGGTATGGCGAACTGCAGCAGGTAAAAAATGATTGTCTGAGCCGTAACAACACCTTGCTTTATGGATCAAACTTTAGCATTGGGGTAAACCTGTTCTTTCACGTGAACGAGGTCATGGCCAAATTAATGAATGGCTATCCGGCTTATGACGTTCAGGTAGAAGAGATACACCATACCGAGAAACTCGATTCGCCAAGTGGTACAGCCATGACCATCGCTGAGGGGATTATTGAGAACATGGACAGGAAAACGGAATGGATCAATGAGGTGGAAGGGACTCCTTTTGAGGAGGTGCTGAAGCCCGACCAGTTATTAATTACTTCGCAAAGGGTTGAAAATGTTCCGGGAACGCATACGGTAATTTACAGCTCTGAAGTGGATGATATTGAATTAAGACATACAGCACACAGTCGTGCGGGCTTTGCATTAGGTGCTGTGATAGCTGCTGAATGGCTGGAGCACAAACAAGGCTTTTATAACATTTCGGACATCTTTAATTTTAACAAATAACTATATATGAACTGGAAGTTCGGGCAAAAAAGTGAGGATGCCAATCCAATAATTACGGATGAAAATCCAAAAAAGAAGAAATCAAAAGGCAGAGAATGGGCAGATGCCATCATTTTTGCCGTTGTTGCTGCTACTATTATCAGGGTGTTTTTCATCGAGGCTTACACCATTCCTACAGGATCAATGGAGCGATCTTTGCTGGTTGGGGACTTCCTTTTTGTGAGTAAAGTCAATTATGGTGCACGGATCCCGATGACGCCTGTGGCTTTTCCTTTTGCTCATCATACCATGCCCATCACAGGTACCAAAGCTTATTATGATGGTATTCAATGGAAATACAGAAGGTTACCTGGCTTATCTGATATTAAAAGAAATGATGTTGTAGTTTTTAACTTTCCCCATGGTGATACGGTTGCACTGGAACAACAGGATCAGGATTATTATCACATGGTAAGGACCCTGGGCAGAGAAAGTATACACAGTCAGTATACCATTACCAGCAGGCCTGTTGACAAGCGTGAGAATTACATTAAACGTTGTATAGGTATTGGTGGCGATGTAGTGAGTATGAGCAATGGCGTGGTTTCTGTAAATGGTAAACCTGAAAAACTGATCAAGACTGGTCAGATTTCTTATGCTGTTGAATTTAATACAGCGGATGTTAACTTCTCTATTTTTGAGGATATGGGCTTCAACCTTCAGCAGGAAATTACAGGACTGGCGGAAAACACTTACGAGTTTACGGGTACTGAAACCATGATGAATGAAGTGCGTAAGCTTAACTTTGTGAAAAGTGTGAAGGAAAACACTATCCCCGCCGGACAGCAGGATTTAGCTGTTTTTCCTTACGATGCTAACAAAAACTGGAACGTGGATAATTTTGGTCCCATTACCATTCCGAAAAAAGGAATGACCGTTACTTTAGATAGCCTGAATTTGCCACTGTACGAAAGAAGTATTAGTGTTTACGAAGGTAACAAGCTGGAAAAAGTTGGGAATGATATTTTAATCAATGGTGTAAAAACCAATCAGTATACTTTTAAAATGGATTATTACTGGATGATGGGTGATAACAGGCATAATTCTTTGGATTCCCGCTATTGGGGATTTGTGCCTGAGGACCATATCGTAGGTAAAGCCTTATTTATCTGGATGAGTTACGATACCAATGGTTCCTTCCTGGGTAAAATCAGATGGAACAGGTTATTATCAGGGATAAACTAAAAGCTTTTCAATATTCATTTTCTCAGCAATGGCATTCAAGTCATTAACAACGGCATCAATTAAAGGGATGCCGTTTTTTTTGCGTTCTATTTCAAACGCAAATTCCGGTTCTCCGGGGATGATGACTTTTTTATCGGCATCAATAGTGCCTGAGTTTTTAAATCTTTCTATCCAGTTATCCAGGTGGTTTTTGAAGTCTTCTTTAGGACGGAAACCATCAACACGCATGGCGCCAACAAAATGTCCTATCCCATCGCCGACAGGATCTGTCGGTGGATCTAAAAAAGCAACAAAAGGAGGTACCCAAGGGCCATAATTTGCACCGGAAAGTACAGCTGATAAGATGTCAACCGTAGCACCTAAGCCGTATCCTTTGTGACTACCATGGTCTTTATCACTCCCTAATGGCAACAAGGAGCCACCTTTTTTCAGCTCTTTGGGATCTGTAGAAGGATCGCCGTTTTTATCCTGCACCCATCCGCCGGGGATGGATTCATTCGCTCTTTCCGCAATTTCAAGTTTGCCGTTTGCTGCAGCCGCTGTGGCCATATCTACAATTACCGGAGGGTATTTCCCCGCAGGAAAGGCGTAGCACATGGGGTTGGTACCCAACAAGCGCTCACTGGAATAGGTAGGGGCAACCAAAGGACTGGCATTAGTCATGCTGATCCCAATCATGTCTTGTTCCACAGCCATCAAGGCATGGTAACCGGCAATGCCAAAATGGTTGGAGTTTTTTACAGCCACCCAGCCGCTGCCATAGGTTCTTGCTTTCTCTATTGCGATTTTCATGGCAAAAGGGGCAACGACAAGGCCAAGGCCACGATCTCCATCTACCGTTGCCGTAGTGGCCGTTTCGTGTACTATTTTAATATCTGGTGTGGCATTGATGCGTTTCTTCTCCCAAAGGCGAACATAGCCAGTTAAGCGGGCAACACCGTGAGAATCAATGCCCCGTAAATCTGATTTTAACAATACATCAGCAGCAAGAGAAGCATCTGCCTCATTGCAGCCCATCGTTAAAAATACACGTTCTGTAAATGTCCGTAATCGCTCTTCAGTAAAAGTATGGAAAATCATAAATCGGTATTAAGCATAAAGAATTGTAAATTGAAATTTCAAAGGTTGAAATCCATCCAGGAGGGATTGGAGGAAATCGTCTCCATAGATAATGTACAAAGGTGCAATGTTGACTACCCTTTCCTGTAATACACCGGAAGGAAAAAGCCTGTTTTTTAAACCGTCTATCTGGTTCAGAGAAGTCACATGCTTGCGTTTTTCAGCGCGGAGCATTTTCTTTTCGAGGTTGTAAATGAGTTTTATGGCTTTAGTTTTCGCACTGTCCGCAGATGGAGAAAGCGTTTTGTCAATTTTGTAGGCATCCAGTTTAATGTGGTCAAACAGGGTGGTAATGGCCCTGCGCTCATCTTCCAGGCTCAACTCTAAATTGACATGAGTTTTGATCCAATTGTTTTTCAATTCTATGTTCGTCAGGAAAAGATCTTTGTAACTGATGCCGAGGATGTGCATTTTGCGGGCACTCTGTGTATCAATGACCATGGCAGAATTGCGAAGGAGCAATACAGGGTATGGGATTTTATAAAAGTCGAAATTACTTTTAAGCTGCAGCCAATAGGTTACTTCGGCACCACCCCCAATATAGGCAAGGTTGGGCAGAATGAGTTCCTCATACAAAGGCCGCATGACCACATTGGGACTAAAGCGTTCGGGAAAGTTATTGATTTCTTGTTTCAGGGTATCCCTGGTAAAGGTAATGGAGGTGTTATTGACCTGGTATTCACCACCAACTTCAATGATCCGTTCCCTCAGCTGGTCGGTCATGTAAAAGAAATTGATCTCTCTGGGGTTCACCTGTGGTTTATAGCCACTCACTTCCAGGGCTTCATTGGCCGCACTGATATTTCTGAAACTGTTTTGTTCGGTGATGTCCTGGAACACAAGAGGAGCAAACTGTTGTTTTAAGCAGCGTTCATCGGCATCCAGGCAAATCAGGCCTTGGTCACCAAATAAACCATTGACCAATTCCCTTGTTGCGGCAACCAGGGTTTGATGACCGCCATATGCTTTCTCTACCAGAGCGGCTAATTTTTCACCATTTTCGCTGATGCCGAGGTAACCTTTATAAGTACCAAGCACATCCTGGATATCCTGGGTATTTAATCTGCCGGTTGCACCTGCAGCTTGCTTTTCCCACCTCAGCATTTTATCCTCAATCTTTACATGGTTGATTTCCTCGAAATCATGATCTTCGGTAGCCATCCAGTAAAGTGGGACAAAGTTATATTCCGGAAATTGCTGTTTTAATTCTCTGGCCAGATTAATGGCCGTCACGATTTTATAAATGAAATATAAAGGACCGGTGAAAATATTGAGCTGGTGACCAGTCGTAATGGTGAAAGTTTTTTTATCGCCCAGCAGCTGGATATGGTCAGCTACCTGCTCCGTGATCGTCATGCCTGCATATTGCTTTTGCAATACTTCAACAAGAAGTTCCCTGTTCAAATTCCTGTTTTCCTGGGCAATGGCCTGCTTAAAGCCAGTGATGTCCGGGCGATATTGGTAGAAAGGCTGGAGGACGTCTTTCCCGTCTAAGTAATCTAATACAATAGTGGAAAAGGAATTGGTGTCTTTGTAAGATATGTATTTGGCAAGCATCGGTACGAATTTAAGTTAATAAACTATAATTCACAGCCCCCAATCTTTATTTTACAATTTGTCCATACAGATCAAAATCTTCTGCACGGTCAATTTTCACCTTCACAAAGCTGCCATTTGCGGCATAACCCGTGCTTGCATCAATTAGAACTTCATTATCAACCTCAGGAGAGTCAAATTCCGTACGACCAATAAAGTAATCACCTTCTTTTCTGTCGATTAAAACTTTATAGGTATTACCGATTTTTTCCTGGTTAATATCGAAAGATATACCTTGTTGCAATTCCATAATGGCATCTACACGTTCTTGTTTAACCTCTGCAGGCACATCATCTACCAATTGGTGAGCATGTGTTTTTTCTTCATGAGAATAAGTGAAGCAACCCAAACGGTCAAAACGGGTATCTTCCACCCAACTCAGCATTTCCTCAAAGTCTTGTTCAGTTTCACCAGGGTAACCACAAATTAAGGTGGTACGCATGGCTATTCCTGGAACTTTATCCCTGATCTGGTTAACGATATCGATGGTTTTCTGTTTGGTGATACCACGACGCATCGATTTTAACATATTATCTGTGATGTGCTGTAAAGGCATATCCAGGTATTTACAGATGTTTTCACGCTCGTTCATGGCATCCAGGATTTCCATAGGGAAACCGGAAGGATAAGCATATTGCAACCTGATCCATTCAATGCCATTGACATCAGAAAGGCGTCTTAACAATTCATCAAGGTTACGTTTGCCGTAAATATCAAGACCATAATAAGTAAGGTCCTGTGCAATTAAAATCAATTCTTTGGTACCATTGGCCGCCAGGATCTTTGCTTCGTTTACCAGCTCGTTCATATCGCGGGAAACATGTTTACCACGCATTAACGGAATAGCACAGAAAGAACAAGGACGGTTACAGCCTTCAGCAATTTTAAAATAAGCAAAATGTGAAGGTGTTGTTAACAACCTTTCACCAATCAGTTCATGTTTGTAATTAGCACCAAGGGAGTGGAGGATGTTGTTTAAATCGTTGGTCCCAAAATATGCATCAACATTAGTAATTTCAGCTTCAAGCTCAGGTTTATAGCGTTCAGACAAGCAGCCTGTTACAATAACTTTTCCAACTTTACCTGCTTCTTTTAGTTCGCTATACTGTAATATAGTGTCAATTGATTCCTGTTTGGCATTGTCAATAAAGCCACAGGTGTTGATAACGATGATATCATCTTTTCCAACTTTATCAGATTCATGAACCACGTCCATATTATTTCCGCGTAATTGACCCATTAAAACCTCCGAATCGTAGATGTTTTTTGAGCAGCCCAGGGTAATGACATTAATTTTAGGCTTTTTAACAGGTGTTATTTTGGAGGTGACTTTAGTATTCATGATTTGTATTTAAATTCCGGAATCCGGAAGTATTTAATGTATTTGAATCGTCATCCCGGACTCCGTTCCGGGATCCGTTAAATAGGTCCCGGAACGGAGTCCGGGATGACGACTATTAATCAAATAAGCTATCAACGAAAGCTTTTTTATCAAACAGCTGGAGATCGTTCACACTTTCACCCACGCCAATATATTTTACAGGTATTTTAAACTGGTCAGAAATACCAATCACCACACCACCCTTAGCCGTACCATCTAATTTGGTAATGGCGAGGGCATTCACGTCAGTAGCTTCGGTAAATTGTTTACATTGTTCAAAAGCATTCTGGCCGGTAGATCCGTCAAGAACCAGGAGAATCTCATGGGGTGCATTCGGGATTACCTTTTGCATCACATTTTTAATCTTTCCAAGTTCGTTCATCAATCCAATTTTATTGTGAAGGCGACCAGCAGTATCGATGATCACTACATCTTCTTTATTGGCAACGGCAGATTGTAAAGTATCGAAAGCAACGGAAGCAGGATCAGAACCCATGGCCTGAGCAACAACACGTACACCAACACGCTCGCCCCAAAGTTTAATTTGCTCCACAGCAGCAGCACGAAAAGTATCAGCAGCGCCAAGCACTACTTTCAGGTTTTCTGCCTTAAGTTTATGTGCCAGTTTTCCAATGGTGGTTGTTTTACCAACACCATTTACGCCAACCACCATAATCACATAAGGCTTGTGATCACCGTATTCAAATTTACGGAAATCGTTACTGTTGTTCTCTGCCAGCAGCAGTTGAATTTCCTCTCTTAATAAGCGGTGAAGCTCGGAGGTAGATAAATATTTGTCTTTCGCTACACGTTCCTGTATGCGGTCAATAATTTTTAGTGTAGTGGAAACACCCACATCAGAGGTCACAAGTACCTCCTCCAGGTTATCGAGCACATCATCATCCACTGTTGATTTTCCGGCAACAGCTTTAGTGATTTTATTTAAAAAACCAATCTTCGTTTTCTCTAATCCCTTGTCCAGTGCTTCCCTGGCTTCCGGAGCGGACTCCTTTTTCTTGAAAAAATCAAATAAACCCATACGAATGTTTAGAAAAACAAAAAAAGCCCTCCCATTTAGAAGGGACGGCTCTAATATTATAAAATATTGAGATTACTTGCCTCCCTGAGGTGCAGTAATAGCTTCTTTTACGTGTTCGTTGTGAACCATAACTTCTTTGAAAGAATATGCACCTGTAACAGGTGATTTAGTCATCGTGATAACTTTTGAATATTCTTTTCCATTACCCGTCTTAAGGGTTGCAACTACTTTTTTTGCCATGATCTAATAGATTGTATTGTTGAAATACTAAACGTATTACTTAATTTCTTTGTGTACGGTTACTTTTTTCAATACTGGATTGAATTTTTTCAATTCTAATCTTTCAGTAGTGTTTTTACGGTTTTTAGTAGAGATATATCTAGACATACCAGGCATGCCGCTAGTTTTATGCTCTGTACACTCTAGAATAACTTGTACTCTGTTACCTTTCTTTGCCATTTTATTATACTTGTTAACAGGTTATTTACCTGCAATTGTTTTTACAAAAATCCTTTTTTCACGAAGCGGTTGATTGCTTCAGTAATACCAATTTTATTGATGGTTTTGATAGCTGAAGTAGATACTTTCAGTGTTATCCAACGATCTTCTTCAGGAATATAAAATTTCTGAAGTTGTAAGTTGGGATAAAACTTACGCTTCGTTTTAACGTTTGAGTGAGAAACATTAAAACCTGTCATCGCCATTTTTCCGGTTAAATCACAAACTCTAGACATGCCTTTAAATATATGTTGTTAATTATTAGTCGCTTATTTTTTTAAGAGTGTGCAAATATCCAAATAATAATCGTAACCACCAAGACAGTGTTCAATAATTTTCAAAATATTGTGTTTCTCCTTCTCACAAGCCTTCTTTCTTGGTCACAAAGTTAGAAAAAACACTTATATTATGGCTATTTACTTTCATATAGCTTTTAAATAAACCTATATTTGAATCTTGAGTTAATAAAAATTGAACCACATTATGCAAATTACATCTTTGGATGAGTACAAAGAACAGTACCAATTAAGCGTTGAACAGCCTGAGGAATTTTGGGCGGGAATAGCCGACACTTTTTTATGGAGAAAGAAATGGGATAAGGTATTGACCTGGAATTTCAGTGAACCCAATATCAAATGGTTTGAAGGCGGTAAATTAAATATCACTGAAAATTGCCTTGACCGCCACCTGGAGAAAAGCGGCGATAAACCTGCCATTATCTGGGAGTCAAACGACCCTGAGAAGCGCAGTGTTACCCTTACCTATAAAATATTACATGAGCAGGTTTGCAGATTTGCCAATGTATTGAAGAAAAACGGCGTCCAGAAAGGCGACCGTGTCTGCGTTTATATGCCAATGGTGCCAGAACTTGCTATTGCTGTTTTAGCATGTGCCCGTATTGGCGCCGTACATTCTGTTGTGTTTGGCGGTTTCTCCGCTAAATCAATTGCTGACCGTATCAATGATGCGGAGTGTAAGCTGGTGATTACCGCTGATGGCTCTTTTAGAGGTAACAAACAAATTCAGTTAAAAGAAGTTATTGATGATGCTTTAATCGGTTGTCCGACCGTAGAACGTGTGATCGTGCTTACCCATACCCGCACACCGGTATCCATGTTAAAAGGCCGTGATGTATGGTTTGAAGATGAACTTAAACTGGTCGATACGTTTTGTCCTGCAGAGGAAATGGACGCAGAAGATTTACTCTTTATTTTATACACTTCCGGTTCTACAGGCAAGCCAAAAGGTGTTGCCCATACCGTAGGGGGTTACATGGTTTACACCGGTTATACCTTTTCCAACGTATTTAATTACCAGCCTGATGAGGTGTTCTTTTGTACAGCAGATATTGGCTGGATCACAGGTCACTCCTACATTGTGTATGGCCCGCTTTCACAAGGGGCAACCACACTGATGTTCGAAGGAATCCCAACTTACCCTACACCATCAAGGCTATGGGAAGTCGTAGAAAAACATAAAGTCAATATTTTATACACGGCACCAACGGCTATCCGTTCGTTAATGAGCTTCGGCGACGAACCGCTGGAAGGGGCTGACTTAAGTTCTATTAGGGTTTTAGGCTCCGTAGGCGAACCTATCAATGAGGAAGCCTGGCATTGGTTTGATGAAAACATCGGCAAGAAGAAAGCGCCGATTGTGGATACCTGGTGGCAAACAGAAACCGGTGGCATCATGATCTCTCCAATTGCTTTTGTTACCCCAACAAAACCCGCTTATGCAACTTTACCTTTGCCAGGGATACAACCTGTATTGGTTGATGAGCAGGGCAAGGAAATTGAAGGAAATGGCGTGAATGGTAATCTATGTATCAAATTTCCATGGCCGGGTATGCTGCGTACACTTTATAAAGATCACGAGCGCTGTAAGCTAACTTATTTCTCTACCTATGAGAACCTGTATTTTACTGGCGACGGCTGTATGCGGGATGAAGACGGTTATTACAAGATTACCGGCAGGGTAGATGATGTGATCAATGTTTCCGGTCACAGAATTGGAACGGCAGAGGTGGAAAACGCAATCAATATGCACGCCGGTGTAGTAGAAAGTGCAGTTGTGGGCTATCCACATGAAGTAAAAGGACAAGGGATTTATGCCTTTGTAATTTACCCCAATCCCCATGGCGATGTGGACCTGACACGAAAAGACATCCTGCAAACGGTAACCCGTGTGATTGGCGCGATTGCTAAGCCAGATAAAATTTTATTTGTAACTGGCCTGCCAAAAACACGTTCAGGAAAAATCATGCGCAGAATTTTAAGAAAGATTGCCGAAGGTGATGTATCCAATCTGGGTGACATCAGTACCTTACTGGATCCAGCTGTGGTAGATGAAATTATAGGCAGCGCAAAGAAAGTTTAAGCAAACAATTCCATAAGTCAACTGTTATTAAATCAATCAACAGAATTGATAACTAAAAGATAGACTCATGGATAAGTTAGAATTGAAAGGTCAATGGAACGAACTTAAGGGTAAAGTTAAGCAAGCTTATGGTGATTTTACCGATGATGATTTGAAATATGAAGAGGGCAAAGACGACGAATTGTATGGACGGTTACAACAAAAAACCGGAAAAACAAGAGAAGAAGTTGTCGATTGGTTAAGATCTCTCTAATTCGATAGAAAAGTTAATCACTGTTTTGGCCAAGGTATTTTAAATTGCAGCTTAACTAATTCTTAGCAAAACAATACAGAATTAACTCATTGACTGAAAAGGCCCGGAATCATTCCGGGCCTTTTCTTGTTTAATTCACCCGGCCATGATGATCCCCAGCGTTAATCTACGTGTATGATATCTTTGCTGTTCATTAAGCCAACGATGACCGAAAGCTAAAGAATAAGGCCTTACGAACACCGGTCTGATAGGGGCCTGCTACCGACCTGGTACCGGAAAACCGATGAAAGCCCGGTTCGATAACGGTGTGAGCCCAGTGTTAGCTGTTGGTAAACATCAAGTGTTCCCTCACTGAAAACTAACTGATTTGCAACTTATTCTATGTAAATCTTGTATTTTTGTTTCTTTCAGAATTATAAACATACCAGTAACACATCCATATCTGCATGAAGAAACAGCAAGCAAGACCTACTATATTAGTCATCAACGACGATGGAATTACCGCTCCCGGCATTAAAAACCTCATTGAAGTAGTACAGAAGCTAGGTAATGTAGTGGTTGTTGCGCCAGACGGGCCACAATCAGGAATGGGACACGCCATTACCATCGGTAAGCCACTTCGCTTTGATAAAGTAGATTTATATGAAGGCGTAGAAATGTATAAATGTTCCGGTACACCTGTAGACTGTGTAAAACTAGCGGTGAACATTATATTTAAGGGTAAAAAGCCTGATCTCTGTGTTTCGGGAATCAACCACGGTTTAAACAACTCCATTAATGTGATTTATTCAGGCACTATGTCTGCCGCAGTAGAAGGGGCCATTGAATCTATTCCTTCTATCGGTTTTTCATTAGATGACTTTTCTCAGGAAGCTGACTTTGAGCCCTGCAAAAAGTTTGTACATACCATTTGTGAGCAGGTACTGGAGCATGGTTTGCCAGCCGCAACGCTTTTAAACGTTAATTTCCCCAAGGGTGATCATATCAAAGGGATTAAAGTATGCAGACAGGCCAATGCCAAGTGGGCGGAGGAGTTTGATGAACGTAAAGATCCACATGAAAGACCTTATTACTGGTTGACAGGTGTATTTCAGAATAACGACAAAGGAGAGGATACGGATGTATGGGCATTGGACCATGGTTATTGTTCAGTGGTCCCTGTTCAGTTTGACCTTACCGCACACCATGCTATCCCGGTTTTAAATACATGGGACTTTGATGTTAAGGAAAATTAAGGATCTCGATGTTTAAGAAAATTAAAGACACCGTCTGGATAGGCTTTGGCATCGGCATGCTTGTGCCCGGCGTTTTGATTGGTATCACCTGGTTCATTATGCAGCAGGTAGCGTACCTGGCGAAAGCCGACCTGCTTTTAATTGGCTGCATCGGCATCAATGCCATTCTTTTAAAAGTCTTTTTCAAAATCAATAAAGAAAATACAGGCAGGGGCGTTTTAAGTGCGACCTTTATCTGGGGACTGGCTTTTTTCATTTATAAAATTCGTCAATAATGCGGTATTATTTGGTTGCAGGAGAGGCATCGGGAGATTTACATGGTGCTAATTTAATGCGTGCTTTAAAGGAGAACGATGCCGATGCGGCGTTCCGGTTCTTTGGTGGTGATAAAATGCTCGCGGAAGGTGGGGAATTGGTGAAACACTATTCGGATATGGCTTTTATGGGCTTTACCGAAGTGGTATTGAACCTGCGTACCATTTTAAGAAACATGAAAACCTGTAAACAGGATATCCTGGCTTACCAGCCGGATGTGCTGATCCTGATTGATTTCCCTGGTTTCAACCTTAAGATTGCTGATTTCGCCAAAGAAAAAGGAATCCTGGTGTATTATTACATTTCGCCCAAAGTATGGGCCTGGAACCAAAAGCGGGTGTTGAAAATCAAGAAAGTGGTCGATAAAATGTTTTGTATTTTACCCTTTGAAGTTGATTTTTATAAAAGCTGGGGCATGGAAGTGGATTATGTCGGCAATCCTTTATTGGATGAGATTTCCCGGTTTAATCCTGACCCTCAGTTTGTTGCGGAGAACCAGATTCCCGATCAGCCCATCATTGCTTTATTGCCCGGCAGCCGTGTGCAGGAAATTGAAAGGCTATTGCCGGTCATGCTCAGTTTAACAGGGCAGTTGCCAGCTTATCATTTCGTCATTGCAGGCGCACCAGCTTTTAACGAGGCCTATTATCAGCAATTTATTGGTGATAAGAACGTGAGTTTGGTATTTAACCAGACTTACGATTTGCTCCATCGTGCTACTGCAGCGGTCGTAGCTTCAGGCACAGCCACCCTGGAAACAGCGCTTTTTAAGGTTCCGCAGGTTGTTGTTTACAAAGGTGGCCGCATCAGCATCGCCATTGCCCGAATGCTGGTGAAAATCCGGTTCATTTCCCTGGTTAATCTCATCATGGATAAAAAAGTGGTGGAAGAACTTATACAGGAAGATTGTAATCCTGCCAAAGTGTACAGTTGCCTTTCTCCATTGTTAAAAGGTGAGCACAGGGCCCTCCAATTACAGGAATATGAAGCCCTGGCGGTTAAAATGGGGAAGCCTGGCGCTTCAGAAAAAACCGCGCAATTAATTATTCGTTCGTTGGAAGCAAGATAGTTTTCGTGTTGGCAGATCGCTTTATTACTGGCAGGTTTTTTTAAGTAATCGTTACTTTGATGCCCAAGGTTTCTAATGCTTTCACCGTTTGTTCAGAAATGCCGCTGTCGGTAATCACATGATCCACCTGTTCGATGCCGCAGATCTTCCCGAAACCACGTTTGCCAAACTTTGTAGAATCTGCCAGAACGATGATTTTTTGAGAAGCTGCAATCATTTGACGGTTTAAATGTGCTTCCAGCGCACTGGTCGTCGTTAGGCCCACATCCAGGTCTATCCCGTCGACACCCAGGAATAATTTGCTGCAGAAAATATCCTGCAATATATTTTCAGAATAAGGGCCGGTTACCGAAGAAGACGACTTTCTGAGCAGTCCGCCTAATTGTATCACTTCCGTTTGCGGTTGATTCAGTAGTTCAAGTGCTACATTTAAAGCAGAAGTAATCACTGTTAAAGAACCCTTAGGGACTATATTTCGGGCGAAGGACAGTACAGATGTTCCCGAAGCGATGATAATGCTGTCGTTTTCTTCAATCAGCGATGCGGCCACGATACCAATTCTGTCTTTCTCTGACGACTGCAGGTGCTGTTTTTCATTCACCGGCCTATCTGCTGCATAAGGATTCTTTAATGTCGCACCACCATGTGTTCTGTATAATAAATTCTTATCCTCCAGGAGTTTCAAATCCTTACGGATTGTTACAGAGGAAACGTCGAGCTCCTTACATAGACTTTGGACATCCAAACGCCCTTCATTTTGAATCTTATTTAAGATGTACTGATGTCTCTCTGTGATACTAATCATATGTTGTAATTAATGGTGCATAATATACCGATAATATTCATCTGCATAAAACTTGTTTTGTAAAGGTGAGGAAAATATGATGGGTTGATTTCATTTCCAGCTCCAATGAAGACCAAATTAACATCAAAATAACAAAAAAAGAAATAATCATTTAATTTCGTTTCTATTATCAAGTTATTGTTATTACTTTCGTTTCGGTATTAAAGGTTTCGTTTAAAACTTTTAAGAATCTTAAATAAAACAATTTGAAAAGATGATATTTAACAGAACCGCATCCATCGAACAATTAGCAGCAGAAAAAGAATGGGATGTAATCGTTATAGGAGGCGGGGCCACAGGTTTGGGAGCGGCGGTAGATGCGGCCACCAGGGGTTATCGCACTATATTGGTAGAGCAGTCAGATTTTGCAAAAGGTACCTCCAGCAGGAGCACGAAATTGGTTCATGGCGGGGTGCGATACCTTGCGCAGGGTGATGTAGCCCTGGTATACGAGGCTTTACACGAGCGCGGACTGTTATTGAAAAATGCTGCACACCTGGTTCATGATCAGGAATTTATTATTCCAACCTATAACTGGAAATCCAGGTTAATGTATTTGGTGGGTTTAAAGTTTTATGACTTGCTTGCAGGCAATAGCGGCTTCAGGAAATCTTCATGGCTTTCTGCAGCTAAAGTTGTTGAAGCCATCCCGGGCTTGTCTAAAAAGAACCTGATGGGTGGAGTGAGTTACAGTGATGGTCAGTTTGACGATTCAAGGTTAGCGATTAACCTTGCGCAGACTGCTGCTGAATTTGGGGGGGTAATGCTCAACTATGTTCGCGTAAATGCACTTAACAAAAATGAGAACGGTGCCATCGAAGGTATTGTTGCTGAAGACCTGGAAACAGGGAAAAGCTATAAAATTAAAGGAAAAACAGTTATTAACGCCACAGGCGTTTTTGTTGATGATATTTTAAAGATGGATGTGCCTTCGGGAAAGCCGTTGGTACGCCCTAGCCAGGGTGCCCATATTGTACTTGACCGCTCCTTTTTAAAGGGTGATACCGCGTTGATGATTCCAAAGACGGATGATGGACGGGTACTTTTCGCTGTGCCATGGCATGGGAAAGTTTTGGTGGGCACAACGGATACGCCGCTTGATTCGCACAGTATGGAACCTAAGCCCTTAGCAGAAGAAATTGAGTTTATCTTAAAAACTGCAGGAAATTACCTGCTTAAAAAACCAACTCACGCAGATATCCTGTCTGCATTTGCGGGCCTCAGACCATTGGCAGCGCCGGGTAAAAACACCGCCAGCACCAAGGAAATCTCAAGAAGCCACAAGCTGATCGTCAGTGATTCGGGCCTGATTACCATTACTGGCGGTAAATGGACCACTTATAGAAAGATGGCCCAGGATACTATTAACCGGGCAATCGCTTTAGGACAGCTGCAGCCTGCAAAATGCATTACTGAAAATGTGATCATTCATGGTGGACATGGAAAGGCCGAAAAAGGCAGTTTTGCTGTCTATGGTACAGATGCCGCCGGGTTGAGAAAAACCATGAAAACTAATCCTGAAACCGCTGAGCCACTGCATGCTGATTATTCGATGGTAAAAGCAGAGGTACTGTGGATGATTCGGCAGGAAATGGCAAGAACCGTTGAAGACGTTTTGGCGCGCAGAAGCAGAATCCTGTTTTTAGACGCCGAAAAAGCAGGGAAACTGGCACCTGCAGTCGCTGAGGTGATGGCAGCAGAGCTCGGAAGAGATCAGCAGTGGGTAACAGCACAGGTCGCGGACTTCAGCACATTGGTGGAACAGTATCTTTTGAAATATACACCAGCAGTTTCAAAGGCTTCTTAAGACCTGTCAATTTTAAAAATAAATACAAAAAGATTCTGGCAGCAGAAAAACAAATAAGCCGAAAGGTTGAAAAACTTACACAACAAACAAACAAGCAAAATAACCAAGTATGAACATGAATTTTAATCAGCGGTTGAAAGCTGGCCGTTGTATGGCCGGGTTGGCTCTGTTTGCATTCGCAATTCAGTGGCCGTCAAGTGCACAAGCATTTCCCCATGCGGTAGCGTGGCAGCAACAGATTCAGGAAAACCTGACGGTAAAAGGAACGATAGTGGACGAGGCAGATGGGCAACCAATGCCTGGGGTAACCATCGTGGATGGGAACCGCAAGGTTTTAGGCACAACCAACAACACAGGTGGTTTTAACCTGAGGGTGCCAAAGGGAACAACCCTTAGTTTTAGCATGATCGGTTATACCACAGGGAGCAGACTGATCAACGCCAACCAGGAAAACTTGGTTATTCGTTTAACAGAATCTTCAAGTGCTTTAAATGAAGTTGTGGTAACGGCTTTGGGTATCAAACGTGAGGAGAAAGCCTTAGGATACTCGGTGTCTACGATAAAAAATGAAGAGTTGACCAATGCCATATCCAATAACTGGACGGATGCCTTAAGTGGTAAAGTGGCAGGTTTAAATCTGGTAAAATCAGGTGGTGGCCCTGCAGGAACTAACAAGATTATCTTACGTGGAGAAAACTCTCTGTCAGGAGAAAGTGCCGCATTGGTGGTGATTGACGGAGTAATCACCAGCGGCAGTAGTGGTCGTTCAACAGGTGGTGGCAGCGGATCTTACCTTTCAGGTGATTCACCTTCGGATTTTGGTAATGGTTTAGCTGACATCAATCCTGAAGACATTGAAAGTGTATCCGTGCTTAAAGGCCCGGCAGCAACAGCATTATATGGCTCCAGAGGTGGAAATGGTGCGGTTATCATTACGACTAAATCGGGTAAGACTAGGCAAAAGGGAATTGGTGTAAGCATCAACTCCAACACAGCCATTGAGAACGTAAGCAGCTGGCCAGAATATCAGTACGAATATGGACAAGGTGATCTTGGTCAGGATTTGTATTATTCCTATTTAGCAACAGTAGACGGCGCAAGTACGAGAAGTACAAGTTCTGCATGGGGACCAAAATTTGATGGTCAATCATACTTTCAATATGACCCGGTTACACGCACGACCAGCGCAACGCGTTTGCCTTGGGTGCCTTACGAAAATAACCACAAGGATTTCTTCCAGACAGGAACTACGTTTACCAACAGTGTATCCTTAGACGGTGGAACAGATAAAACTTCTGCCCGTTTATCAGTAACTAATTTACAGAACAAATGGATTATTCCCAATACAGGGTATACACGTAATTCAGTAGCATTGTCTTTAAGCAATAAACTGACTGATAAATTACAGATTGCCAGTAAAGTAAATTACACGAATAAGTATTCTGACAATTTGCCTTCCACAGGTTATAACAACCAAACCATCATGTATTTCGTCAGGGGCCTTGCGCCGAATATGGATCTTGAATGGTTCAAAGATTACTGGTTGCCAGGACAAGAAGGTCGAGCTCAGAACCGTCCATTCAGTAGCTTACTAGATAATCCTTATTTGATTGCTAATGAGATGTTAAACAAATCTAACCGTAATAACGTGGTTGGAAATGTGAGTGCAACTTATAACTTTTTAAGCAATTTAAGTTTAATGCTACGTACTTCAGTAGATTTATCTTACGAAGAAAGATCTCAACAACGTCCGTTTAACTCCAATAAGTTTGCTACAGGGATGTACCGTACCCAAAATATCTATAACCAGGAAGTTAACAGTGATTTCTTGCTTCGTTATAACAATACCATCGGTTCTAAATTTGAATATAGCGTAACGGGTGGTGGTAGTAAGATGACGAACAAATACATCAGAGATGAACTGCGTGCAGATCAGTTGTTATACCCGGGTATCTTCAGCTTTGCGAATGCCAAAAATCAAGTAGTGACTTTGCCGAGGCGCGACAATTATTCCTTTAACAGTTTCTACGGCTTGGGATCTTTAAGTTATGACAAGTTCTTATACATGGACTTGACCTATAGAAATGACTGGGTAAGTACTTTAGCTACCCCAACTTCTACTGATAATGTTTCTTTTGATTATTATTCAGTAGGGCTGAGTGCCGTTTTATCTGAAGCATTCGAACTACCTTCAGCCATTTCCTTCCTGAAGGTACGCGGTTCTGCAGCTCAGGCTGGAAGTGGTACAACTGGAGCATACAAAACATCGTTCTTCTATAATCCTACCTTATTTCCAGGCGGTTTAGAAAATCCTTCCGTTATTGCTAATCCAAACTTAAGGCCATTAATGACTACGAGTTATGAATTAGGTTTAGACTTACGTTTATTTAAGAGCAGACTTAACATCGATGTTGCTGTTTACAAAAACGATACTAAAGACCAGATTATTCCATCAAGGATCGATAATGCATCGGGATATGGCTCTGTCATTCTTAACGTAGGTAAAGTAACCAACAGCGGCTTAGAGGTTCAACTAAACGGTGATGTATTCAAAAGTAAAAAAGGGTTCAAGATGAACATGTTTGGTACATTCTCCTTAAACAGGAATAAGGTGCTTGAGCTTACAGATGATATAGGTTCACTCGTATTATCGTCAGGTCCCCGAGGTACGATCGAAGCTCGTGTTGGTGGTGCCATGGGAGATATTTATGGTTTAGGTTACAGTCGTTCACCTGATGGACAGATCATTTATGAGAAAGGTTATCCAGTATTAGGTGAAACTACGCAAAACCTTGGTAACTCCACTTCACCTTATAAATCAAGTTTAGGTTCAGCCTTTGGTTATGGCCGTTTCAAATTAAATGTATTGTTTGATGCGCAGTTTGGTGGTGTAGCTTATAGTTTAACACATTCGGTTCTAGCTGAAGAAGGTAAATTAAAGAAAACATTGCCAGGTCGTTATAATGGTATCGTAGGTGATGGGGTAGTATTAAACCCTGATGGCACTTACAGTCCGAATACAGTTGTGGCTAGTAACATCGGTGCTTACTACAAAGCACACTTTGTTCGTGATAACGTAGAATCCAACATCTTCAGTACAGACTACATCAAGTTCCGTGAAGCACGTTTAGACTACTCATTTACTGCTAAACAGGTGAAACGTTTAGGCTTACAACGCGCAACTATTGGCGTTTACGGGCGTAATTTATTAATGTTTACCAACTGGCCAGCCTTTGATCCAGAGGTGGGAAGTATAGGCGCTACAGGTGATGTTACCGCTGGTTTCGAATCAGGTCAGTTTCCTGCAACCAGAACTTTTGGTGTAAATATTAGCTTAGGCATTTAAATTTAGATAGCATATCATGAATATAAGATATAAAACCTTCCTGCTGTTTTTAACAATGGGAATGATGTTAACAACATCGTGTAAAAAGGATTTCAAAGAATTAAACACTAACCCAAATGCGAGTGTTGCAGCCTTACCAGAGGCATTGCTAACACCTGCATTGTGGGATGTAGTGACCAGAAATAACAACAGGGCACTGCGTATTAATAATGAGTTAATGCAGGTGCATGTGACGACCATTGACAGTGATGAGATTCATCGCTATGTGGTGCGCCCAGGTGAATCGGATTACATGTGGAATAACTGGTATCAGCAGTTAACCAACTTCAGGGATATGTATACAGGTGCAGTAGATTTGAATAACAATACCTTTATGGGGATTGCCTTGATTTGTGATGTATATGTGAGTTCCCTGATTACTGATACCTTTGGCGATGTACCTTACAGTGATTCGAACAAAGGCAAAGAGGGATTATACCAGCCGAAATTCGATACACAGGAAAGTATTTACAAATCTCTGTTCGCTAAATTGGAAGAGGCCAATGACTTGCTGTCGAAAGGCACACCAATGACCCTGGAGCAATTAGCTTACGATCCTGTTTATGGTAGAAATTTGCCATCAGGAACAACCGTTGCGGTTGGCTCTGCACAGGTGATTACAAACTGGCGTAAGTTTGGTAACTCCATCTACCTGCGCTTGTTAATGCGTGCTTCGGGGAAAAACAGCTCAGGCGCTGTAGCCAAAATGCAGGAAGTGGTAACGAATCCTGCAAAATATCCACTATTCAGCAATAACCAGGAGTCAGCAGTTGTACGTTATACCACTACACCTCCTTATGTGTCTGCATTTAATACTTTCCGTAACAACGACTTCAACGGTGATAACGGATTAAGCGAGTTTTTCGTTAACACGCTAAACGGATGGAATGACCCACGTCGTGCTAACTGGGCAACTGTTGCTGGCGGTACCTATTCCGGGATTCCAAGTGGTTACACCAGGGGCAAAATTCCTGAACGTGGATCGCTTTACAATACCGCTTTAATGAATGATCCATTGTTGGGAAGTATCATGAACTACCCGGAATTACAATTCATCCTGGCTGAAGCTGCCTTAAAGGGATATATTCCTGGAAACGCGAGAAGCTACTATGAGAATGGTGTAAATAACGCCATTACATTCTGGGGTGCTCAGGTTCCTGCGGGACACCTGGCAAATCCTGATATTTTGTGGAGTGAAGCAGAAAGTATGGATGCAAAAATGGACAAGATTCATTTGCAAAAGTACTACACGTTGTTCTTTACTGATTTTCAACAGTGGTTTGAATACAGAAGAACAGGGCACCCTAACCTTCCTAAAGGTGAAGGCCTTCAAAACGGGGGTTTAATGCCTTCAAGGTTAAAATACCCAGTTTATGTACAGTCGCTTAATGCAGCGAATTACACCAGTGCGCTGACTTTATTTGGAGCAGACGATTTGAACACCAAAGTTTGGTGGAATAAACAAGATTAAGAAATCAGATATGAAAAAGATATATTCAATTCTAGCCGCCCTTATACTTTGCGGTATCGTATTTAATGCCTGTAAGAAGGATGTCAATCCTTCTCTTGGAAAGGAGAATCCTGTGGCGGCCATCTTCGTTGTGAAGAAGCTCTACAAGGGTACAGACTTTAAGATCACTGCTGAATCCTTAACAGGGGCCAGTAAAACAGGAGGTATTGTGATCTCTAACCTGAGCGGTAAGAACTTCCCTAAAGGAAGCCTGATCATTCAGAGTCTCGATAGGGGCCAGATGGCAGGTTTGCTGATCGACCTGGGTGCAGCTGAAGTTCCTTTTGAGCCGGGCGACTCTGTAGTGGTTGATGTTGTAGGTGGTACATTATCTAAAACCGGAGCGTCTTTGCAGATCAAAGGACTGAGTGCAGGTAATATTACCAAGATCGCCTCAGGGAAAGCAATGGTATCCCGATCAGTATCTATGGGTGCGCTGGCAGAAAACTTTTCTGCCTTTGAAAATACCCTGGTAAAAATTACTGCAGACACCAAACCACTTCCTGTGGCTGGTGATACCTATGCCGGTGACAAAACATTAGATGATGGATCAGGAAGTACAATCTCTCTTTATACACATGCTGATGCCACTTTTGCTGGTAATAGTATGCCGGCAAGTGCTACGTATACCGTGATTCCTGTTTATGGAAATGCTGATGGTAGTTTCGGTGCCACCAAACAGGTAAGATTGCGTACGCAGGCTGACGTATCAAATTCCAGCGGTCCGATTTATCCAGGCTGGCCAGAAAGCTTCGAGTCGCCGGATGCTTCTTTCAAAGGTTCTTACAATATGAATACACCAGAGGTACCCGATAATAATGTTCAATTGAAGACTGGAAACTGGAAGATGTTGCATTCTATTTTTGGAAATACGGCAGCAAGAGACAGGTTCAATGCACCAGGGCTTCAGGCCATCAGGTTCAACCAAAACCTAACCGTTTCTGCGCTGTTGCAGATGAATTTTGATTTGGCTAATGGTGCATCTAAAGTGACCTTATGGCACGGCGCATATTATACCGATGCGATCAGCACGTTCAGACTTGAATATTCAGTTGATGGCGGCAAGACCTGGTTAGCTGCTGGTCCTGATGTTAAAGCGCAAAGCGGCGGTTCAAGACAAGAAACGTTTCTGTTAAATATTAAAGGAAACGTGAGATTCAGAATTAACAAGTTAGGTTTGGGAGCCACAAGTATCCCGAACGTATATAATGGCAGATTAAGTATCGAAGATATAGCCATTTACTCCAACTAAATCTGATCTGGATGGCTTAAAGCCATCCAGATTTTTTTTAATTCAGCCCTGTCATGATCACAAAACCTTTACCAAATCTAGCTGTCTATGCGCTATTGTTGCTGCTGATCTTTAGCTCTGCAGGCTGCAGCAAAGAAAGTCAGGAAGAAATTAAAGAACCAAAAGTAGCCGTAACTTTAAATAAAGTGCTGTTTACTGATCCTGAAAAGGTGAAGCTGAGGGTTCAAAACTCTCCTGAAATATTAGACCAGTTGATTACCTATTTTGATGCTTCCTCAACAGGATCAACCATTTATGTGGGTATTTATCTTTTTGACTACCCACCAATTATTGCCGCCATTATCCGTACACATTTACGGGGTGTCAATATCCATGTGCTCATTGACCACAGTCGTGATGAAAGTATGGCAACCAATGTTGATGCCATTCAACGCCTGCAGCCCATCCTTACCGGCAATTCCAGTTTAACCATTGTAAATAATGATGTGTCGTCTGGCGCGAGCGGCAGTATCAATCACCATAAATTTGTGTTATTCTCTGCGCTTGATATCAAGAATGAAGGTGTAGCAAAAAATGTAGTTTTCGCTAGTTCAAGTAATTGGACAGCGGCTGATATGAAGAAAATTCAGGATGCCGTGATCATTAGCGATGAAGCCTATTACAATGCATTTCTAAGCAACTGGAACACGATTAAAAAATATGCCACCAGTGGCATGAAGAACTTTAACTACCAGGTGTTTGAATCTGCAGACAAAAACCTCAATGCCTATTTTTTTCCACGCTTAACGAATGGTGTATTTGATGGCGGGGATACTATACTGGAAATCCTCGACAAAATCTCCGACTTCAGCAATGCAACGGTACAGGTAGGAATGTCAGACTGGGTAGACAGTCGTATTGTAACGGTGAAAAAACTAATCGAATTATTGGATAAAGGCGTAAAAGTAGAGGTGATTGCAAAATCATCTGCGGGAGCGCTGGTTCAGAAAGACCTGGAGCTACTGCGATCAAAAGGTGCTTATGTTAAAATACTGGTGCTGCCCATCAACATTCACACAAAGTTTATGCTGATAAAGGGTAAGTTTGATGGCCAAAACAGCGAGGTTATTGTGACTGGAACACATAATTTCACTACAAATGCATTAAGGTCAAATAATGAGGTGATTTTATTGCTGAAGAACAATCCGATGTTTAAAGACTACCAGGATTACTACCTAAAACTAAAAAATACTTTTAACTAATACGCTGAAATACCTGCATACAGATGAACAGAAGGTCGTTTATACAAAAATTTGGTTTAATTACCGGCGCTGCATTTATTAGTTTACAAACTAATGCCTTCGATGGATTAATACAGAACAAGGTTATTAAAGGAAATGTGCGTTCGGGGAAGAAAGGCATAGCTAATGTAGTTATTTCTGATGGTTATGCGGTTGTACTGACTGATGCCCGTGGGAACTACAGCATAGAAGTCAACGGCCTGGCCACCAATCTTTTTATGAGCACACCTGCGGGTTATGCCTTTAAAACGACAGCACAGATTGCCCGTCAATATGAAAAATTGGGGAGCCAAAATCAGTTTGATTTTGAACTTGAGCCCTTAAGCCGTGACGATGGTAAACATCATTTCATCATCTGGGCAGATCCCCAGATCAAGAATAAAAAGGATGTGGCACAGTTGATGGAAACTTCTGTTCCTGATGTGCAGCAATTGGTGAAATCAATGGGGAAAGACGCATTGATCCATGGCATTTGTGTAGGTGACATTGTGTGGGATAACCATGCTTTGTTTGTTGACTATAATCGCGCCGTGGATCTAATGGGAATTCCATTTTTCCAGGCCTTGGGTAACCATGACATGGATTACAGAAAAGGCGGGGATGAAACCGCTGATGTGACATTTAAAGAGTTTTACGGACCAAGTTATTATTCTTTTAACCGCGGACAGGCACATTATGTGGTATTGGACGATGTACGCTACCTGGGTACAGAAAGAAATTACGATGGCTATATCAGTGAAGCACAGCTGAGCTGGCTTAAAAAAGACCTGCAGTATGTTGCAAAAGACCAGCTTATCATCATCAACCTGCATATTCCGGTTCATAGTGGTGTCAAAAATAACGAAGCCTTATATGCCATCTTAAAAGGTTATCAGCATGTTCACATCATGTCGGGGCATACCCATTACAATAAAAACGTGATTACGAATGGCATTTATGAACATAATCATGGAACTGTATGCGGTGCCTGGTGGACAGGCCCGATCTGCGAAGACGGAACGCCGCGGGGTTATGGTGTTTATGAAGTAAATGGTACAGACCTGCAATGGTATTATAAATCTACAGGTGAGCCTAAGGATAAACAAGTGAATGTTTTTGTGGAGAAGCTGACTGGCCAGATGCGTTTGCTGGCAAATGTGTGGAATTATGATCCTGAATGGAAAGTGACATACTTTGTTGATGGTAAGGAAATGGGATCGATGGAGAATTTAAAAGGTTATGACCCTGCTGCGGTTACACTGTATAGAGGCAGCCATCTCCCAGAAAGGCGTAAATTTGCTGAACCCCGAAAGACAGAACATTTATTTATGGCACATTTCAGTCCTGCCGCTAAAAAAGTACGGGTAGAAGCTATAGACCGCTTTGGGCAAAAATATACAGCAGAGATGGAAGCTTAAGGAGTGCATTAAAAAACAAATAATAGACCAATGAAAACAATCACATACATTGCAGGCGGAATAGCATTAATGAGTTTAATTGCTTGTAAAAGTCATAAAGAAATCCAAGTAAATGCGGCGGTTGAATTTCCTGAATTCAGTACAGAAGCACATCGTGGTGGCAGAGGCTTGATGCCCGAGAATACAATTATGGCCATGCGTAAGGCCATAGATCTTGGCGTAACCACCTTAGAGATGGATACGCATGTTACCGGTGATAACGAAGTGGTGGTCACTCATGATGATTATTTAAGCGCACAGTTTAACAGGACACCGGATGGTAAAGATATCCCTAAAAGCAAGGAGAAGGATTATGTGATTTATAAAATGAACTATGCAGACCTGCGACAATATGATGTAGGCAGCAAATTCAACGACAAGTTTCCTGAGCAGAAAAAAGTAAACACCTATATTCCGCGTTTGGCACAGTTAATTGATTCAGTACAAACCTACATCAAAGTGAACAATAAGAAACAGGTATTTTATAATATAGAGACGAAGTGCAGTGCAAAAGGCGATGGCGTTTATAATCCCGAGCCAGCTGCTTTTGTGAAGTTATTAATGGATGTGATCATTGCCAAGAAAATCACGCCCTATGTGGTGGTCCAGTCTTTTGACAAACGGACTATACAACTCATTCATCAAAAATACCCGCAGGTGAGAACTTCATACCTGGTGAGTAACAAAAAGACCTTTGAGCAACATATTGCTGAATTAGGGTACAAGCCCTTTATTTATAGCCCGGAGTATAAACTGGTTACGCCTGAATTGGTGAAGAAATGCCATGACCAGCAGATTAAGATTATCCCCTGGACGGTGAATACAAAAGCTGAAATTCAGGCATTACGAGCACTAAAAGTTGATGGGATCATCTCTGATTATCCAAACTTGTTTTTTAATTAATATCAATTTATCAATTCCCAATTAGTACATAAGCACAACAAATGAGTTTTAAGTTATTTCAACCACCTCCACATCTACCCCTACTAGCAAAAGAGCAAATCAACAAAGTATATCAAAGTACCAGGACCAAGGTATTCTTGGGCATATTTATAGGCTATGCAGGCTATTACCTGGTGCGTAAGAATTTCTCGCTGGCGATGCCAGATCTGATAGCGCAAGGTTATTCCAAAACTGAGCTGGGACTGGCTCTTTCGGGTGTATCTATCGCCTATGGTATCAGTAAGTTTTTGATGGGAAATGTTTCAGACCGGAGCAATGCAAGGACTTTCTTAACGGTAGGCCTGGTGTTTTCGGCAATGACGATGATTTTGATGGGCCTTGTGCCTTTCGCCACCTCATCCATTGTGATCATGTTCACCCTATTATTTGTCAATGGATGGTTTCAGGGAATGGGCTGGCCGGCATGCGGCAGGGTCGTGGTACATTGGTATTCCATTAAGGAGCGCGGTACCATGATGTCGATCTGGAATGTTGCACATAACGTTGGTGGCGGACTGGTAGGGCCGATCGCTATTTTAGCCGTCGAAATTTTTACGGACTGGCAGAGTAAGTTTTATTTCCCCGGTTTAATTGCGCTGGTATTTGCAGCAATTGCCTATTTCCTGGTAAGAGATACGCCACAATCCTGTGGCTTGCCGCCGATAGAAGCTTACAAAGATGATTATCCAAAAAACTATTCTCAAGACCTGGAAAACGAACTGACGGCAAAGGAGATCTTTTTCACCTATATTTTCAACAACAGGATGCTTTGGTACATCGCCTTTGCAAACGCTTTCGTTTACCTGGTGCGGTACGGCATTTTAGACTGGGCGCCAACCTTTTTAGAAGAAGCTAAAGGCTTTACCTTAAATGAAAGTGGCTGGGCATATTTCCTTTATGAATATGCCGGTATTCCAGGAACTCTACTTTGCGGCGTGCTGAGTGATAAAGTATTTAAAGGCAGAAGAGCACCTGCAACCATAATTTATATGGTACTGGTGACTATTGCTGTGTTCGTTTACTGGAAAAATCCGCCGGGAAATATCTGGATTGATAACCTGGCTTTGATATCTATTGGATTTTTAATCTACGGACCAGTGATGTTAATCGGTGTGCAGGCTTTGGACTTAGTGCCTAAAAAAGCCGCAGGAACTGCTGCGGGTTTAACAGGTTTATTTGGTTATATGGGCGGCGCTTTGTTTGCCAATATTGCTATCGGTTATGTGGTTGATGTCTGGGGTTGGGACGGTGGCTTTGAAGTGATCCTGGCTGCCTGTATTTTATCAATTGTATTTACCGCTTTTACCTGGAAACGGGAGAAACGAAATTTGGCAAATCTGTAAACACAGTTTCTTAACATTAGCGCTGTTTGTAAAGAATATTCATGTGATATTAAATTAAACTTAACGTAGAATTAACTGGCTTCCTAGCAAAGCCATGTTTACGGTTTAAATATTGCTTTATATTAAATCGCGTCTTATCTTTAATCGCCCGGATTTTACAATTATCCGGGCGATTCCTGTTTATAGCATCTCTTAATGGCTGTTCTTCTCCGCTAATCAATTATGTGTTTTTTTCTTTACAGTTTAATTGTTAACCAAATATTGTGTTTTTGTTTATTAACGGTTCCTTAACATTGGCTTAACAGTTCGTGGTGGATATTTGTGCCAGTTAAATGAAACGGTATAACGTTTCGAAAACAGGTTAGCATAAGCATAATGAAGAAAAGTTTTACTAAACAAAAACAGATGAAAAAAGCAGTCGGTTACCTTGCTTTTTCAGTTCTGGCAATCTACACACATAGTCCACAGCTACTCTATGCTGCTCCGGCCAAACTTACAGGTGTTTACCAGCAACAAGAATTTATTACGGTTACAGGTGTCGTTAAAGATGGTCAGGACGGTTTACCTATGCCTGGCGTTACCATTAGCGACCAGAACCGCAAGGTACTCGGTGCAACCGATAACGATGGTTTATTCACCGTAAAAGTAGCTAAAGGAACTACGCTTTCCTTTAATATGATCGGCTATGATCCTTCAAAAAAGTTAGTAAATACTAACCAGGCAACCCTGGCTGTACAGCTAACCGCTTCAAGCAATCAACTGAATGAGGTAGTCGTAACTGCCTTAGGAATAAAACGCGAAGAGAAATCTTTAGGATATGGCATCACCACAGTAGAAGGAAAAAGCATTTCAGATGCACCCTCCAACAACTGGTCGGATGCTTTAAAAGGAAAAGTTCCGGGGATGACCCTTACACAAGGTAGTTCAGGTCCCTTTAACAGTACCCGCATTAACCTGCGTGGCGACCGTTCGTTAAAGCCAAATGGCAATGATGCCTTGATTGTTATTGACGGTACGCCGATGGCTTCGGGTTCAGTGACTTCAGGCGTGAGTGATGCTTATGGAGCAGTTTCAAACGGTGGGGATAATGATGTGCCTATCGATTTTGGTAATGGTGTGTCAGATATCAATCCCGATGATATTGAGTCGGTAACGGTTTTAAAAGGTGCCGCAGCTGCAGCACTTTATGGTAGCCGCGCAAATAATGGAGCCTTGATCATTACCACAAAATCAGGTAAAGCAAGAAAAAACGGACTGGGTGTTAGTTTTAACTCTAATACCAGCTTCAATGATATTTTACGCTGGCCAGATTACCAGTATGAATATGGGCAGGGTGCGTTAAACAAAAATGCAGCAGGCGAACTCTATTATTCTTATGGCGCATCTGAGGATGGACCGAATACAGGAAGTACTTCAAGTGCCTTCGGACCAAAATTTGATGGGCAGAGTTATTTCCAATATGATCCGGCAACAGAAGCACAAGGTCTTACCAGAACGCCATGGGTGCCTTACAAAAATAACATTAAAGATTTTTGGCGTACCGGCCGTACCTATCAAAATAGCTTGTCTTTGGGTGGTGGTAACGAAACATTTACTGCTAGGGGCTCTTTATCGCATACCAAAAATGAATGGATTATGCCCAATACAGGTTTTGAAAGGATAGTCGCTTCCTTGAACACCAACCTTCAATTGTCTGAAAAATTGAAACTTAACGGAAAATTCAGTTTCACCAATAAAACCAGTGATAACTTGCCAGGTACGGGTTATAATAACCAGAGTACGGCCTATTTCATGATTTTTCAAAATCCAAACGTTGATTTAGCGTGGTATGAACCCATCTGGAAAAAAGGGCAGGAGCAGTTAAAGCAAATCCACCCTTTCAGTTCATACATTGAAAATCCGTTTTTAATGGCTCATGAAATGACCAACAGCATCAATAGCAATAATATTGATGGAAACATGCAAGGGGTATATACTTTCAATAAAAAGTGGGACATCATGTTCCGTTCAGGAATCAGCAGTCGCCAGGACCGCATAGAACAACGCCGTAGCTTTGATACTTCTAATTTCCCGCTTGGTTATTACAAACAACAAGATGTAAGTTTTTTTGAATCCAACACCGATGCGATGTTGAATTTCAACGATAAATTAGTGCCTAAACTTGATTTCAGAGCTTCCCTGGGTGGGAATTTGATGAGAAGAAATGTTAAAGTTAACAATTCGGTTGCCAGGGGTTTATTGTCGCCGGGTATTTATAAACTCTCTAATGCATTAACTACTGCAGTTGCAGAAAATGACCTGACGCAAAAGGAAGTCAACAGTGTTTATGGTTTCCTGAATTTTGGATGGGATAACAAAATTTTCCTTGACATTACCGGTCGTAATGATTGGGCTTCAACCTTACCAACAGGAAATAACTCTTATTTCTATCCTTCGGTAAGTACCAGTTATATATTGAGTGACCTGTTTAAATTGCCTGAAGTAATTTCTTTTGCAAAATTGAGGTTGTCATGGGCGCAAGTTGGTTCAGATACAGATCCTTACCAAACCCGTAAATATTTTGGAACTTCACTTTTCCCGGGTTCTGCCGAAGCACCAAGTGTATTGCACAATGCTGCACTTAAACCTGAAAAGACAGACTCATGGGAAAGTGGCGTTAACTTCTCCTTGTTCAATAACCGTATCAACGCAGATGTTAATGTTTACTCCACTAAAACCAGAAACCAGGTTTTGTATGTGCCTCTAGACATCACTACAGGATTCAGCAATGCATGGATCAATGGCGGTACCATCAGAAATCGTGGTGTTGAGGTGATGTTGAGTGCAAAACCAGTGGTGTCTGAAAACTTCAACTGGACATCTACGGTAACCTGGTCGAAAAACCAGAATACCATTTTAGAACTGAGTGAAGATATTGAAGGGTATCAACAGATCCTTGCTTCCAGCGGTGCCGGTGCAGTTTCTGTTATCGGAACAGAAGGTGGTTCAACTGGAGATCTTTGGGGTTTTGGTTTAGTAAGGAATGATGCCGGCCAGGTATTGTTTGATGGGAAAACAGGTTTAGCGGTTCGTCCGAAAGAAAAAGTTAAAATCGGTAATGCACATGCAGACTGGAAGGGTGGTTTCCACAATGAGTTCCGTTATAAAAACTTTACGCTGAGTGCGTTAATTGACGGACAGTATGGTGGTATTGTTTATTCTCAAACACACCATAAAATGAGCGAGCAAGGGAAATTAAAACATACCCTTAAAGGCAGAGAAGAAGGTGGCGTTATTGGTGAGGGTGTAGTGCAAAATACAGATGGTTCCTTTACTCCAAACACAAAAAGGGTTCCTGTCAATACTTGGTATTCAGACTACTATCGTCGTGCTAACGTAGAAACCAACAGCTTTGATGCTTCTTATTTAAAATTAAGAGAAGTGCGTTTTGAGTACCGTTTGCCAAAAACCTTTATTGATAAGCTAAAAATTTCAGGTGCAAGTATAGCTGTTTACGGAAGAGATTTAGCCATGATCTCCGATTTCCCTGCTTTTGATCCGGAAACTGCTGCTTTCAATGGTGGCAGTATCATGCCAGGTGTTGAAATGGGCCAGATGCCAAGCACCAGAACTTTTGGGTTAAACCTTAGATTACAATTGTAATTATAATAAATTTTGAAGACGGGCTATAACAGCCATAATAACATAAAAATGAAGAAGAGGATAATAGCGGTTTTTACATTGATCAACCTTGTGGTACTGTCATCATGTACCAAGGATTTTGAAGAATTGAATACCAACCCTAATTTAAGTGAAAAAGTAACGCCGGGTAGTTTAGTAACCCCTACCATTTATGGAATGAGCGATTACTTTACTGTGAGAAGTTATGATTTTACCTGGCAGCTGATGCAAGTGGGTTTGCCTAATCCAAGTGTGGCTTTAGGGGTACACCGCTATGATGTATCAGAATCTGCAGGTAATGGTACCTGGAACACCACTTACGAATACCTGCGCAATGTGCGTGAAATGGAAGCTGCAGCAGTTGAATATAACCTGCCGGTCTATAAGGCCGTTGCTATTACTTTAAAGGCTTACATTGGTGGTATCCTAACGGATAGTTTTGGAGATGTACCTTTTTCAGAGGCTTTGAAAGCGGAAGAGGGTCTAAAACAGCCAAAATTTGATACACAGGAAGAAATTTATACATCACTAATTCAGCAATTGGAAGAGGCCAATACCATTTATGTTGGTGAAGGCTCAATGAACGGTAACGATTTTCTCTACAACAATAAAAAAGAGAATTGGCGTAAGTTTAATAATTCTTTGTTGATGCGGATGTTATTAAGAGCTTCCAATAGACCTGAATTTAATAGCTATGCGCGTTTACAAGCAATGATTGCAGATCCAGGAAAATACCCTGTATTTAATAGTAATGAAGAGGCAGCCATCGTAAAAATCACAGGTGTTGCACCTTATGACTATGCCTGGAGCCGCCGTCAGGATTATGTGAATGCGGAGGCTATGGGCGGATTTTTTGTAGATATGTTGAATGGCCTGGAAGATCCAAGAAGAGCATTGTTCATGACCAAGGCAACCCGAATTGTAGATAAGAAACCTGTCGATATCGGTTTCAAAGGAATAACTTCTGGCCATTCAGGAGATGCTTCACAATTTGATTTTACGCCGAGTACGCCTAATGGTGATTTAATGTTTCCTGATGCTGTGGGTACACAAATCCACCAAATTATCATGAGTTATGCAGAAGTGGAATTTATTAAAGCGGAAGTAGCTCTACAGGCCGGCAACCAGGTAGCAGCAAAAACAGCTTATGAAAAGGCCGTTACTGCAGCCATTACACACTGGAAAAACGGCGAAATGCCTGTTAATTATTTTGAGAACGAAAAAGCGGCCTTCAATGGTACATTAGAGCAAATTATGAATCAGAAGTACCTGGGCTTGTTCTTCAATGATTACCAGCAATGGTTTGAATACCGTCGTACAGGTTTCCCGAAATTGCCGACTACACCTCACATGTTGCATAATGGCATCATGCCTAGCCGTTTTATGTACCATACTGATGTTAGCCGTTTTAACCCGGAAAATTATCGGATAGCCGCCGACCGTATTGGCGGAGATGATGTGATGACAAAAGTCTGGTGGGATAAATAACTTCGGATGATATAATATCTGTTGATCATAAATAATAAAAAGGGATGTGCTGTTTAGTACATCCCTTTTTGTGCGAAAACGCCACTCTCTGGTATCATTTTGCAATATCGATCATCATTTGTGCTTAAACAATTGACAAAAAAAGCGGAGTGTTTTTGCTGCTCGGGGAAGTAAAACTTGTTAAAAATTATTAATTAAAACCTGTCAAAGATTACATATATTATCGTTAGTTTAGTTTATGAGTTTCATATTCAAAAAACAATTGAAACTAGTTATATCTCAAAAGGTGATGGAATTCAACAGAGCCACATTCATTAAACAAATTGACCTGCAGAAAAATTGGGACGTCATCATTATTGGTGGCGGCGCAACCGGACTTGGTACTGCCCTTGATGCAGCCAGCAGGGGCTATCGCACTTTGCTGCTGGAGCAGCATGATTTTGCCAAGGGAACATCCAGCAGGAGTACTAAATTGGTGCATGGTGGGGTACGGTACCTGGCACAGGGAGATGTTTCCCTGGTTTATGAAGCTTTACATGAACGTGGTTTATTATTGAAAAATGCACCACACCTGGTGCATGATCAACAATTTATTATCCCATGTTATAATTGGCTTTCGAAATTTAAGTACCAGTTCGGCCTTAAGTTTTACGACTTGCTGGCAGGCAACAGTGGTTTCAAAAAATCTTCCTTTTTAACTATCCAGCAGGTTCTAAAAGCTATCCCTGGCTTGTCTGCAGACAACCTGATCGGAGGTATAAGTTATAGCGACGGACAGTTTGATGATTCAAGACTGGCTATCAATCTTGCACAAACTGCTGCTCAATATAGTGGTGTACTGATCAATTACATGCAGGTGAATGCGCTCAGCAAAAACAGTCAGGGGGCAGTGACCGGTGTAACGGCTAAAGACCTGGAAACGGGTTTAACTTATCAGCTTTATGCGAAAACAATTGTTAACGCTACCGGGGTATTTGTTGATGCGATCTTAAAAATGGACAAGCCCGGCGGCAAAACTTTGGTGAGGCCCAGCCAGGGAGCGCATATTGTGCTGGACAAATTATTTCTCCGGGGCAATGTGGCATTAATGATTCCCAAAACAGCTGATGGCAGGGTATTGTTTGCTGTGCCTTGGCATGGTAAAGTATTAGTAGGCACTACAGACACCCCCCTTGATACCTCTACCCTGGAACCTCGGCCGCTTGCTGAAGAGATTGATTTTATTTTAAACACTGCGGGGAAATACCTGGTCAAAAAACCGGTACACGCAGATATTTTGTCCGCCTTTGCCGGTCTTCGTCCTTTAGCTGCACCCGGTAAACATACACATAGCACCAAAGAAATTTCAAGAAGCCATAAGCTGATCGTCAGTGATTCCGGATTAATCACCATCACGGGAGGGAAATGGACCACCTATAGAAAGATGGCAGAAGATACGATTGACAAGGCTATTGCTTTAGGGCAGCAGTTCAGTGCTAAATGTATCACAGCGCAAGTGAAGATCCATGGTGCAGAAGGGGCTGGAGATACCGGCCATTTTGCTAATTACGGGGCTGATGCTTCCCAGATCAGAAAACTGATGAAAAACGAGCCCGAGCTGGCCGGGGCACTGCATCCTGATTTTCAAATGGTGAAAGCTGAAGTGGCATGGATGATCAGAAATGAAATGGCAAGAACAATAGAGGATGTTCTGGCCCGCAGGAGCAGGGTTTTATTTTTAAATGCAGCAGCTGCTGCAAAACTTGCCCCGCCGGTAGCAGCATTGATGGTGCAGGAGTTACATAAAAGTGAATCCTGGGCTACTGCACAGCTGGCAGAATTTAATCTTTTGGTGCAGCAGTACTTGTTGAAAGATTTTGCGCAGGATGGTGCGGCTTATTTTACAAAAATCACCAGTACACAATAATCTTTCATGATCATCTCTCTGATAAGCAATAAACTGTCGGCAATAAACAGCAGGCGGTAAACCTTTAACCAGTATATTAATAAAGAGGAATATGGTAAAGTTGAAAATGAACGAAGAGGGACAGGGTGCGTTTTACATTTTAGACGGGGAGGAGCAACTGGGAGAAATGGTGATCAGCATTTCAGGTGATAACCTGACCGTTTACCATACAGAAGTATCGCCCAAGGCAGAGGGGAAGGGCTTTGCCAAAAAGCTTCTTGATGCCATGGTAGATTTCTCCAGGGAAAACGGCATGAAGGTTATTCCCCGTTGCACTTATGTTCATGGGCAATTTAAAAGGCACCCTGAAGAATATGCCGAGGTCTGGAACAAAGGATAGCCTCAAGAAAGGTAATGTTAAAGTTGCATTAACAAAGTGTTAATGACGGCAATTTAATGGGATAGATTGTATTTTTGTTTAATGAAGACAATCATGTGTTTAGCTGGTGGAATCGCCTTAATGAGTTTATTTTCCTGCAAAAGTCAACAAGGAATCACTGTTGACAGTCCATCCTTCCCGGATTTCAGTACAGAAGCTCACCGTGGCGGGCGGGGTTTGATGCCGGAAAATACCATTATTGCCATGTACGATGCCATCGATCGGGGGGTGACCACACTCGAAATGGATACACACATCACTGGAGATAAGGAAGTGATTGTGTCACATGATGCTTACCTGAACGCTAATTTTGTAAAGACGCCTGCTGGTACTGAGTTTACAAAAGAGGAACAGAAGAACTATGTGATTTACAAAATGACCTATGAGGAACTGCGTAAATTTGATGTGGGTTCAAAGTTCTATGCAGCTTATCCCGATCAAAAAAAGGTGAATACATATATTCCAAGGCTGGCAGATTTAATTGATTCTGTACAAAACTATATCAAGGTAAATCATAAAAAACAGGTTTTCTATAATATTGAAACCAAATCGAGCGCTAAAGACGATAATATCCATAACCCTGAACCAGCAGAATTTGTTAAGTTATTAATGAATGTACTTGAGGAAAAGAAGATTATGCCTTATGTTGTGATACAGTCTTTTGATATCAGGACCATTCAGTTGATCCACGAAAAGTATCCACAGGTAAGAACATCCTACTTGGTGAGCAATAAGGAAACTTTTGAGCAGAACATCGCTTCATTAGGCTATAAGCCTTTTATCTATAGTCCACATTATAAATTAGTTACACCAGAACTGGTTCAGAAATGCCATGACGAGCAAATCAAGATCATTCCCTGGACAGCAAATACCAAGGAAGATATTGAAAGCCTGAAAGCAATGAAAGTGGATGGTATTATTACTGATTATCCGAATTTACTGGTAAAATAACAGGAACGGAGGCTACCTTACATTGCACTTTTTCTTGCCTTTTTCCTTGAATAGATTAAGCCTGTGGCGACCAATAAGGCTCCAAATATGCCGTATGGGGTAAGCGGCTCATTCAAAATAACAACAGCCATGAAATAACCCAGGGCAGGTGTCAAAAACAACCATAAACCTGCTCTAACCGGGTCGTCCTGCAGCAATTTCAACCATAATGCATAAGCTATTATGGTTACTGCTATAACAAGCCACATAAAGGAAAGGAAGAAATTAAGGTCGGGAATAATGAAATTATTGGGCTCATTTAGAAAAACAATGGGTATAAAGAAGATTCCCCCGAAAGCAATCTGCCAGGTATTGATGGTCATCCGGCTAAGGGCCAGTTTCTTTTTAGAGAAATAGATACTTCCCAGCGATAAGGCAATGAAGCCGGCAATTAAAGCAAGGAGGCCGATTAAACTGGCGTCGTTGCCCTTTTGAAGATTGGGGATGGCTGCCAGGATTAAACCGGTTAAGGCTATCGCAATACCGATGTATTCATTTTTTGTGATGTGGCGCTTGAGGATGAGGGCGGAAAGTAAAATGAGAATAAGTGGATGCGTTGCCGTAAAAAGGCTGATCAAACCTGCAGAAACCGTCTTAATGGCAATGATGTAACCCGCCATGTATACAGTGACGTTTAGTAAACCGAGGACCACCAGTTGTTTTAATTCTTGCTTAGTAGGGAGGCGGTTATTCTTGCTGAATATATAGGTGAAAGCCATGAGGATGATGCCTACCAACAAAAAACGTAAGCAGGTTAGTAAAAAGGGATCTACGGAATTCATGGCGAATTTTGTAGCCACTGCTGCGGATGCCCACAATATGCTATATAAAAGTCCTTCTAAAATATTCATGCTATTGCCTTATCGATTGTTACGTTTTTGCGATTTTTTCTTCTGCTAACTCCTTGTCCTCTTCGGTGGCTACTTCCTCCTCATTCACCCCAGCTGCTGGTGGGTCATATTGGAATTCTACCCAAATGGGGAAATGATCAGAGCCACAATTCTTCATTCGCTTCAGGCTGGTTAGCGTGAAATCAGAGGAACAGAAGATATGATCTAGTGGAAAGCGCAGAAAGAAATACTTTGCATGAAAACTATTGAAAAATCCCCGGCCTTTTCTCGGATCCAAGAGGCCACTTATTTTCATAAACAGCGCTGTGGTGTAACTCCAGGCTACATCATTCAAATCACCAGCCACTAAAACGGGGATCTTACTGGCTTTCGCTTTTTTTGCAACCAGCAAGATTTCTTTATCCCTTTCTGTTGACCGTGGATTTTCCTGTGGTACTGGCGGTTCAGGGTGCAGGCAATAAAGTTTGACAAGCTGTCCGGACAGCAGCTTCACTTTTACGGCGATCGATGGAATATCTGCTTTTATCAAATAATTAACCTCAGCACCTATAAGTTCGAACTTCGAAAACAACATCATTCCATAGGTGTTTTCCAAAGGAACTTTAACCTGGTGTGGATAGCGCCCCGAAAGTGACGACATTTGTTCTGCCCACCATTGATTAGTCTCTACCATTAAAATAAGGTCAGGATCACAGGACTGGATTAAAGCATGGTAATCAGCACTTCTCCTGTTATCCTGATAAACATTGGCTACAAGGAGTTTTACATTATCTTTTCCAGCCGGATATCGGCTTTTAATAATTTGTTTATTCGCTAACCTGGTAAAGGGAAGCACGAGGTACAATAGATAAACCAGGTTAACGACAAGCAAAACCAGGATAATCTGTCCGGAGCGGTTTTCGGGGTAATAGATCAGTGTGAATAGTACTGTAATTGAAGTCAAGACCAGTTTTTGAAGCCTCGGGTATTCGAAAACCCGGAAAATCCAGAAATCATGCCTGATCATTGGTATGATGGTAACTAAGAGAAGGAATAGGCTAAAGTAAAAAAGTATGTCGTTGATAAGCAATATAATGAGGTTTGAAAGGATAAAGATGAGGGATTCTTTCTTAAAAACCTTATTAACGATTTAAATTCGGTGAAATAAATTTCTTGACTTCCGTTCTTCGTTCCTTAATTTTTAATGTCATCACTAGTGGTTGAACTATTTTATTTGTCACCCATACTTTCGTGTTTGTATTCGTGCAGACCACTTGTTGAGGAAGGTCTTCCATGGTGATGGTGTATTGACCATCAGGTAGGTAAAATGAAAATCCACCAAGCTCATTGGTTTTGGTGATAGTTGTTTTTCCATGTTCATCAGTCGCCATCACTTTTAAACCCATTTTCACTTTAGCCACATCATAGCTGTATTGGTTAAAACTATACTCAATTTTACCCGCTATCATACCAATCTTCCTCAATGGAATTTCCAGCTTTAAATCTGCCTGAGTCATGACCACTGACTGAGCGGGGGCATACCAGTTATGGTTACCGGACATGCTGATGCTATAATTTCCCGGCTGCAGGTTTTTATAGGTGATCTTACCTTCCTTCGTTGTTAAAAAAGCAACATGATCTATATATACAATTTGATCTGTCGCAGGAAGATCACCTTCGTCATAGATCCCGTTTTGGTTATTGTCTTTATAAATGGCTACGGTTAAGGTCTTGTTTTTAGAACCAAGTTTCGCTGCGGAAAAATCTCTTGTCAACCCTAGCTGTAAATTGTTAAAGCTGTAATTCATGTATTTATATTCAGTTCTGAAAAGTGAACTGAAAAATTTCGTCCGCTTGTTTAACTGGTACGCTGCACTTCCGGTAAGCATCAGGCTATTGCCGGTATTACTATGATCAAGGTAAGAAGCCCCTGCTTCAATTTCGGCTTTATTGTTAAAGAAACGCCTGGTCAGGGTGGCGGACAAGTTGGTGACTTTGTTCTTCTTTTGATGGGTCAATTGGTTGTTGAAGGCTTCAGATACGTAAAACAATCCATCCTGGTAACTACCGTTGATTCTGAACATTCCCCATTTTAAATTCCCGCTTACTTTCAGTTGTTTTTGATAGCCACCGGTAAAAGAACTGGAAGATGCACCGCTCTCCACATTAAAAAACAAATACAGATTAGCGAGGGAATTGGCATAGTTTAAATTGGAAGAAATGCGTAAGGAGCGCAAAGATCCTTCCTGCCTGCCGTTTTGGAAAAAGGAATAACTACTGTTTTCCGCATGATACAAGGGTGAAAGGGAGACAAATAATTTATTAAAAGCCGTTGAAGCCCCTATTTCTGCGCGGGTGGTCCCAAATTCATTAGAGAAATTGAGGCTGCTTAGGTATTCCGGTTTATTTTTAAAATAGTTGTAGCTGCCCCAAAGGCCAAATATTCCACTGGTATAATTTATCCGTTCATTGAAAGTAAGCAAACCCCTGCGTAAGCCAGGATAATAAGAAGAGCTGAAGGTGTTGTTGCTGTTGAAAGTGAAACGGCCGAGTTTACCATCGGTATTGAATGTACCCAGGTAGCCTATTTTCTGGTTTGTAGCATCTTTCTGATCCCTGGTATGTCCCGCATTCAGTTCAGCGAAGATCCTGATGTTCTTCCTATTCAAGAGGCTGAACTCATTTGCAGAAATTAGGTTATTTGCCCTTGTGTAAGCGTCAGCTTCATACAAAAAGGTGCTCATATAAACCAGCTTTTTTTGATGGCGCTTAAATCTTGCCCACATGGCTTTACCAGAGCTGCCAAAAAAGTTAAAAGGATCTATGAGATTCGAAGAGCGGTCGACCATCCCAATTTCATAATTATGCTTGGTTGCTGTATCGACATAAAATGCACTGAAACCCCTGCCATTCACATTAGCTTCCAGATTTCTACTCATATTCCCCGCGGTAAATCCCATATGGTAACCTTCGTAGCTCACATAGCTATTTCTTAAATAAGGTGTGGCGGCGTTTTTCCACAGCGTTGCATCCGCATTAATGCCCAATCTGCCATAAGGCGTTTCTACCGATCCTCCCCCATACAATTGATAAGAAGCATAATCATGACCTATGTTTTGCGTCATCATGGTAAAACTATTCTCCAGGTTATCCTGGTAATGGTAGTCGGGCAGGTTGCTATCATTAATACGCCGGTTTTTTAAGGTTTGTACCTGGATATAATTTTGGCCGAAGATATCGCCGTTTTCATAGATGCCAAATAAATTAATGGTGAAGGAATCCATCCTTAACATCTCCCGGGTAACGCTTTTGTTGATGTAAATCAGGGTGTCGGTATAAGGCTTGATGCTGAATTTTAAAGTAGTATGAAACCCCCGGTTCTGCATGTCCTGGGGAAGCTGACAAACGAGGTTGATCTGTTGAGCTGTGTTGCCAGTATTGGCGATTTTCACAGGGATTTTGATAGAATCACCTATGGCACTTAAAATAAGGCTGGAGGTCATCGAAATTAACGCCACACTTTTTTTAGCAGTCATTTTGATCTCACAAACCGTAGTAGCATAAACTTCCGTTCCTTTATTTAAAGTCGCCCGAAGGTGATATGGTTCTGCCACCGCCATATTCTTTCCCGGTAACAACCTGATGGGGATAAATTTACTTTCGCCTGCCTTTAGTTCCATCGGGTATTCGCTGCGGGAGAGCAGTTCAATAAACTCCGTGTTTGAAATATTCAGCATACCCTTAAAAACCTGATCGCCCGTATTAACTATTTTCAAGGTCAATGTTTGGATGGTTCTGTCCTCTAACAGCAACTCGTTTTCCGACAAGGACAAGGTGATGGACTTCGGGTTTAATGCCTGAGCATTTGCCTTCTCCTGACTGAAACAGTTTTCCGGACTAGAACAGTGAAAGAGGCCGATGAAAAGCATTACCCTGTACCACATTGCTATAAAGGTAAAACCACAAAGATGACCTGAGTGGTATATGATCCGGATGCAGCAGATGAAATGGTGGTGTTGCTGCCTGAAATAGAATACTTCAGGTCGTATTCTATGGTTCGGTAAGTATTATCGCTCATCATATTTTTAATGATGAGCTGATCTGTACTACTTAAATTAATGGGGAAAGAAGTAATGCCGCTTTTGCCGGCAGGCGGTGTGTTTTCTAGCCTCACCACCTCCACTGGTATCGTACTGCTGCCCGAAATCAAATGAGGATGGAGTGTTTTTACGATCACCTGGTAAGCCTTGGTGCCTACCACCTTGAGTCCTTTAATTTTGGTGACCGTTTTTCCAGTGAGATAATCTGCTGGCGTTTGGTAAAGCATGGATACATCCGGATTCAATAGGGAAATTGTGTAATTGCTGTTGTTGGCAAAAGTAATTTGAAAGGATAATTTCGTGTTACTTGAAGACACCAATTGTCCGGCCTGGTTATATAAAGATAAAGTGACGGGACAGGAGTAGGTGCCACTATTTCCAAGCAGCAGGTAATTTCCACCTTGAATCACCATGTCAAACGCATGGGAAGTGTAGTTATTGAATGCCGCGTTGGAAGGGTTGATCAGGATGACATCGCTAGCACTCAGTGGCACCAGGTTATTGGTTACCCCAATAGCTGCTGCCGTAGGTTTGCCCTGACTAACATTGTTAAACCTGATTGCTACGTGCTCGGGGGAGATCGCGCTGCTGCCATTGGTGAAATTTCCATTGGCTCTTATTTTAAGGGTCCAGCCAGTGCAATTGGCGCCGTTGGGGTTATATTGTACATTTAAAGCGTTGGTAGCCGTGCCTCCTGATAACAATTTAGCATAGGTGTCGAAATTGTAATTGATATTGCTCGATGCCGTGATTACCATTCCCGAGCATCCAGTGCTGAAATTTACCGAAAACGAAATAGGAACAATGGTTGTAGCGATAAGCTGGCCGGCATTCGTATAAAACGAAAGGGTTACCGTGGAGCTGTAGATACCGGTTTGTGGCAACATTAAATGATTGCCACCCTGGATCATAAGGTCATAGTCTTGTGCCATGTAATATGTGGGCGGCGTATTTAAAGGTTGAGTGGTCGTAATCAAATTTGCGTCCGTAGTAGTTAATGGCACTTCCGTTCCCGTTACTCCGGGAAGGCCCTGTTTGGAGTCCCTGAATTTTAAAGACACATATTGTGATGGGATGGAGTGGGTGCCATTGGTAAAGTTGCCATTTGCCCTAACTTTTACCGTCCAGCCGGGTGCATAATTTGCACCGGCAATCATATTATATTGAACCGTAAGGTAGCTGTTGGTGGTCACTCCAGCTTGGGCCTCCTCATAATTGTCCACAGCAGCTTCCTTGCCAAAATAAGAGCTCATAATGATCTGGCTCTTTACCTGCGTTGCAAAACCTGTAATGATCAAAAACAGGAGCAGTGCTCTAGTTTTTATGCTGTTGGACAACTTATCCTTTTGGTTCATTTTCAGTAATCTTGGTTCATTTCAGTACTTAATGTGCAAATTCGAGTTCAACAATTTTGAGTTCTTCCTTGTCGCCATAGTTAATCATGGCAGTAGCAAAATATTTCCCCTTTTTGAGATCAAAGGGAAGCACCTGCTGCATGATCCGTTTATCACCTGGGAGGGAAAGGAAACTAAGGTCCGGAAGTTTCGTTTTTTTCCCTGTACCCTGGTTAAGCAATTCCCAGTTCACTTTTCCTTCAAGCCATATTTTACCGGTATTCTCCATATTGATTTCCAATAAGCTGAGTTCGGTACTTTTGCCAGTTTTACTGTCTTTTTGTATTTCCTTTTTATCGGTGAAATTGATCACCTCCACATCGCGCTCGTTACTTTGTGACAAGCTGTGGTACACTTTTATTCCCATCCGGACACTCACCTTCAAAGAAGCGCCATTTTGGGTTTTCATGTCGCCAGGATTGAGCTGGGTTAAATAGATCATCGCTGTACGCACCGGAATACTGGTGTCTGCATTTTCGGGAATGGCAAGATCCACCAACAGTTCTTTACGCTCGTTGGGGACTAAGGTGAAAAAAGAACCAGGCAGAATTTTAATCCATGCTGCACAGGAAGTTTTTAAAGTGCCAGGATCTAAGAGCCGGTTTTCTCCTTTTTCATCATACTCCCAGTCGCCCATAGAAACGCCAACTTCGAGGTTCATGGAGTTGGGGTTTATGACGGTGATTTTCTCTGTGCCTGCTGTGCCCGGTGGCAGCTGGTAATATAACTTCGCCGGGCTGGCAGTGATGCCTGCTTGTGCGAAAACCGTAGTGTGAGTAAGGAAAGTGTAAGTAAAGAAGGTCAAAGAAAAGACGAAGGAAAGGAGGGTGGCCTTCATTTGCTGTTATTAGGGGGGTGTTTAAATAATAGCAGCACAAGATCATTTGATAATAAGATGATCTTGTGCTGGCATCTATGCTGTAAATAGTTGTTTATAAGGGAGCTATGGTGTAAGTAATTGTGGAATTAAATGTTCCTGTTCTGTTTAGGTAGTTTGTTCCTCCTGATGCTCTATAATCCACATCGAGGCTAGCCTGTGTAGTTCCACCTGTTGTTTTTGTGCCAGAAGTATAAATTGGAACGACTGCAGTTGATAAATCAATTGCGGTTGCTGTTCCTCCAAGTGACTCATCTAGTGAGCCGGGTGTAGGGGTGATCTTTACAGTGCTAATAGGAATAGCGCCTCCAGTTCCACCAGTCAAGTCTCCTGATGCCGAAGCGCTGATGGTAAATCCAGAAGTAGAAGCAAACGTAAGATGATCCGCTTGCTCAGCGTTTACACCACTTAGATAATTTGCCGAAGAACCGAAGTTTAAGGCTACTGTCGGATTATTTACTGTGATGCTTTGTGTGGCAGCTAATGTTACATTCAGCGTGGTTGCTCCTGATAGTTGTGCTGATGCTGTGTTTGCAGTTAAGCCTGTAACAAATACTACTGCAATAATGGATAATTTTCTCATGGTTATGGTTAATTTAATTAATCATTATGCAATATTGGTACCTGGTTATGAAAACCCTTTATGTAGACTCTATGAACATTGTTGGAAAAATTAACTGGGGTATGAATTCCCCGGATGTGGGTTAACTGGGTAAATACTTACGCTGTTTAAGGGAAGTGTTTTGATGGCTAAGTTGCAAAACGGTTGTGATGAAAATTTGTAGCCATACCTTAAGTCTAAGTTTTGGCAAATGTCTTACTAAACCGTAAATTCGATCGATAACAATACACTTTAATTAGATTATCACCCACATGAATGACAGATTTGATGGAAACTAACGAAAACTATGTGAAGATTCATTTTAGCTTTTACAGTATTGGATCAGAAGAGCAGACCGTTGAAACTATGTGGGCTGAGGTAATTGATCAGAATGCAGGAACTTATGAGCTAAATAACATACCGTTTTATGCTCCGGATTTGGCGTCAGGAGATCTCATTTCAGCCGTTTACAACGATCAGGAAGAAATGCTGACTTACAAGGAAACCATATCGTACTCGGGGAATTCTACAATTCAGGTTGCTATACTTGATAAAATATCATTAACCAACGATATAAGAGAAACCTTTCAAGATTTGGGATGCGAAACCGAAAAGTTCAAGGAAGGTTACTTTGTGATGAATGTGCCGTTTGATTTAGATTATGGTCCAATACGAGCAAAGTTAATTGAGTTAAGTGAGAAGGGTACAATCGACTATGCTGAACCTTGTTTATCGGCGAAGCACGGTAATGCTACCTGAACAATAGCCTGTTAAAAAAATAATCCGCCTTATCATTTGACAAGGCGGATTATTTAATTAGTCGAAACGATTAACAATTTATGCTGCTGCATCAATTGCTTCACGTAATGCTTTCGCTGCTAAAGCAGGATCTGCTGCGCCATAAATTGCTGCACCAGCAACCACAACCTGTACACCAGCCTTAACCACTGCAGTAACATTGTCAATATTAACACCGCCGGCTATAGAGACAGGAACACCAACTCTGGCAGCTTCATCAATTAATACTTGAATGGAATATTCAGTTGTCCACTGCTCATCTAAACCAGCGTGTAATTCTACGAAGGAAACGCCCAGTTTTGTAACTTCCTGCGCGCGCTTAACACGATCAGGATAGCCAATGGTATCAACCACAATCCCTTTACCATGAGCTTTGGCTGCTTTTACTGCACCAATAATGGTGGCGTCACCTGCAGCACCCATTACGGTCACTAAATCTGCACCTGCTTTAAAAGCGATGTCAGCTTCCAATTCTCCGGCATCAGCCGTTTTAAGATCCGCAAATACCAATTTATCAGGGTGTGCATTTTTCATCGCTGTGATCACCGCTGATCCCATGTTTTTAATCAAAGGTGTGCCTAATTCAATAATATCAACATAGGGTGCAACTTTCGCCGCTAAGGCCAATGCTTCTTCAGTTGTCAGTAAATCTATTGCTACTTGTAATTTTGCCATAATTTTTATATATATATTCTTATTGTGAGAAAAGTTATTCGAGATTTGCGTGGCGTTCCCACATCTCTTCTGCGGATTCATTTTTTGATTGCCATAATGTTTGAAAAATCGCATCTGTAAGCAACAACAGGAACTGTTCGAATAAACTTCCTGCATATTGTGCGGATCGCGTACTGTTATGATCTTGTTTTTCTGCTGCAGCCACATGAACCAGCAGACTGGCTATTTTTGCCAGGGGCGATTGTTCCTGTGTGGAAAGGGCCACAACTTTTGCACCAACTGCGATGGCTTTTTCGGCTGCGCTAATAATAGTGCTGGTTGTTCCAGATCCTGATGCGGCAATTAATAAATCGCCTGCCTTAATAGCCGGGGTCGTCGTTTCGCCTACAAAATATACCGTAAAACCCAAATGCATTAAACGCATAGCGGCAGATTGCATGGAGAATCCTGATCGCCCTGCTGCAATTATAAAAATAGCATTTGCCGTTTTGATCTCGCTGATGAATGCATCAATCTGTGCTAACTTTAACTGTTTTAACAACCAGGTGTTTTCCAACAGGATGAGCTCCAGGTTTCCTCTAATATCTTTTGCCTTAATGTCTTCTTTTATAATGTGCATAAATGATAATGGATTTTGAACTGCTGCAAACCTATGGCTTGTAGGGGAAAATGCAGTTAGACAATTAGCCTATTGTATGGAACAATCAGCTAATTGAATCATTCCAAAATCATAATAAAGCCATATTCAGGATGTCTTTTCCGAATAGTCCTCCATTAACAGCTGATCGTCCAACACCATTAATTAATTGTATTTAACTTTGCTATATGTCAAACGCCATCGCCGAGCCTGTACTGGAAAAGTCACTTATATATATTCGCAACCTTGGAAACTGTCCTCCGAGTTATTTGAATGATCCGGGAAGAAAGGATTTTTTCGAAGTTGTTTGGTTAAAGGATGAAAATCCATTACATGCGTTAAAGGATACAGACTTCGAGCGTAAAGGAGACTGGATTTATTTAATCCCTCCTTATCGTGTGCACCAATTAAATAAGGCTGGTAAAAATGGCGAGTTGATCTCTTTTAAAAGAGCGATTCTTGAAGATAACGATAAAGAGTTTCTATTGGACCTGTTCAAAATCTTTAATGTTCAGGGAGAATTTTCCTGTCTGCGTTTGAGCGAAGAAGAAGCTGCAGATTTGGCGGGGATTTATGCCTTATTAGAAAAAGAATACTGTCGTGAGAATAATGGAATTATCATCGTTAAAGCTTTGTTGAAAGTCTTCCTGCTTAAACTTATTCAGGTAAAAGAGCAACAGTTTACCGTGCATGATATTCATCAGAAAAGAGTTTATGAATTTCTTATGCTGCTGGAAAGTAACTACCAGCAAATCAGGAATACTGATTTCTATGCAGGAAAGCTGGGTATAAGTTCGAAGCGGTTGAATCAAATATTAAAGGAAAAACTAGACAAAACCGGTATGCAAATCATCCATGACCGGATTATATTAGAAGCAAAGCGGAGCATAATTCACAGTGAATTGACTATTAAGGAGATTGCTTATAATTTAGGCTTTTCAGACCGGCCTTATTTTAGTCGTTTCTTCAAAAAACAAACCGGGAAAACACCTGAAGGTTTCCAAAAAGAGGCTAAAGAACATATTACATCGAAGTTTAATACCTTGGTTTAACTTTATCGTTTGTTAGTATAGCTATCTATTTTCATATAAAATTTGCAGGAGTAAATCTTTTAATTACTTTTGCCCCACTACGGGGGATTAGCTCAGCTGGCTAGAGCGCTTGCCTGGCAGGCAAGAGGTCAGCGGTTCGACTCCGCTATTCTCCACTCCGTAAAAAGGCCTTTCAGAGAAATTTGGAAGGCTTTTAAATTTCAATAGCATTGGGGGGATACCAGAGTGGCCAAATGGGACAGACTGTAACTCTGTTGTCGCAAGACTTCGAAGGTTCGAATCCTTCTCCCCCCACCACCCACCATCATCGTGAATAAATATCAGACCCTGATTTAACTTAATAGTTAATAAAGTATACAAAAGGGATGGGGTGCAACTTCTGTTCTGGGAAACTTCGGATATATGATCGTAGTGGAACTGCCCCACCTCCTCGCTTTATCAATATAAAGTCACTAAATATCCTTGATCCGCTATTTTCTGTTACAATCGTGTTACGATCCTAACTGTAAATGAGTCAAGGTCCTATCTTTGGATTTCACCCAAAATCATTATAGATTTTATTAATGTTGAAAATAAATCACATCCTACCACATTTTTGTTAAATCTGGTTAACGGCTAGTTTTAACAAATAAATGTAAAATTTAATTTCTTTGGGCTGTTTAAAAGGGTATTAAAGAACAACGAAACTTCAGCGTAATTGAAAATACTTATATTGAGCAGCTAACAAAAATTGAAAGTAAATTGCATCTAATGAAGGAGGTGGAAGAAAGTAATTTTGTTTAAATTTTAAAATAATAAGCTTGAAGATAAATCATAAACCATATACCCATATCTCTTTTGATTTATGGTTAACATTAATAAAATCTAATCCAGAATTCAAAAACAGAAGAAATTTATTGTTTAAAGATTTTTTTCAATTAAATGCTTCCATTGAAGACGTTACGCAGGTGATCAGATATTATGATGTTTTGTGTAATAAAATGAATGAGAAAACCGGGCTTAATGTCAATACTTACGAAATCTATTACCTCATTTTAAATAAATTAAATGTTGATATCTCGGAAGTTACCATTGCTCAGTTAGACAAATTTTATCAGGAAACAGAATCATTGTTTTTTGCCTACAAACCCCATTTGATGTATCCTAATATTCATCGGCTATTCGAAGAAGTAAAGTCGGAGAATAAAACGATGAACATACTAAGTAATACAGGATTTATCAAAGGAAAGACGTTGAGAAAACTGATCACTGACTACGGATTCGAAAACCATTTTGACTTCCAGATTTATTCAGATGAAGTTGGGTTTTCTAAACCAAATTTTAAGATCTTTAAATTGGTTGAGGATCAAATTAATATTGATAGAAATTTAGAACAAAAAGAAGTAGTACACGTAGGGGACAACATTATAGCCGATTATAATGGAGCCAAATCCTATGGTTTTAATGCAATTCTTTTAAATATTTAAAGTTGAATAGAAGTTATAGCTTACATAAAATAGTAGAGGAACAGGTTAGCCCTTTTAAAAAAGAAGAGTATAGCTGGTTTAAATTCGGGGATAAATTTTACGCTGAAAAATTTGCAACACAATTATTCGACGGATTTATTGAGCAATATAAAGATTTAATATTATCCGGACAGGATATCATTATTTTGCCAAGTCCCTATTTATCAATACCTACCGCTTCAAATTTCCTGTGCCATTTTTTTAAAATGAAATTGAACAACTTTTTGTTCCATAACAACAAAAAGGCATGTGCTGAATCTAAAATTTACCGCAATCAAACTTATGTAACTGATTATGGTAACCTTGATTTTGAAGAAAGAGTACAATTGATATCAAATGATACGTACTACATTGACAGAAATTTTATCGATGGCAAACTGTGCATTTTTGTAGATGATATAAAGATTACGGGCAGTCATGAACATACCGTAAACAAGATACTGGATCAGTACCAGGTTAAGGGAGATTTTGTGTTCATCTATTATGCTGAATTAATCAATAAATCAATTCACCCTAAGGTGGAAAATTTCTACAATTATTACGCAATTAAAGATGTCACCGATATCGCGAAAATCATCAACAGGGAAAGTTTCCAATTTAACACCCGAATCGTAAAGTATATCCTCAGTTTTAACGAGGAACAATTTCACTATCTGCTAGAGAATATTTCAGCTGAAAAACGCATTGATCTATTCCATCTGGCGATAAGTAACAATTACCACCAAATTACAGACTATCAAAACAATATAAACACAATTAAAACAGCTTAATTATGGCAATTAATTTACAGAAAGGTCAGCGTGAAAATATCAACGCTCCTAAATTTACGATTGGCTTAGGATGGGATACAAACAGTAGTTCTACAGGAACACAGTTTGATTTAGATGCTTCGGTTTTCATTTTAGGTGAGAATAAAAAATTGGTGTCAGATAGTCATCTTGTATTCTATAATAACCTTAAATCACCAGATGAAGCAGTAGAACATACAGGTGATAATTTAACGGGTGACGGAGACGGTGATGATGAGCAAATTAAAATCGATCTGACAAAAATTGCCCCATCTGTAAAAGAACTTTGTATTGTGGTTACCATTGACCAGGCTGAGAGTCGTGGACAGAATTTTGGCCAGATAAGAAATTCTTTTGTGAGAATTATCGATGACACCAATGGAACTGAACTGGTAAAATATGAATTAGATGAGGACTTTTCTATAGAAACAGCCATAGAATTTGGCAGGTTATACAACAGAGAAGGACAATGGAAATTTGAAGCTGTAGGCATGGGCATGAAAGGTGGCTTACAGGATTATTTAAACAAATATCAATAAGAAAAAACATGGCAATAAATCTTCAAAAAGGACAACGTATAAATCTTGAAAAAAGTAATGGCAGTAAGCTCCAAAACATTTGTGTTGGAATTAACTGGGGTGCAATTGAGAAAAAAAACTGGTTAGGCAGCTCTAAAAAAGAAGCCGTTGATTTAGATGCCTCCTGTGCACTTTACGACGAAAAGAAAAATGCCATAGATGTGATCTATTTCGGAAGTCTGACTTCAAAGGATGGCTCTATTAAGCACAGTGGCGATGACAGAACCGGTGACATGGGTGGCGATGATGGATTAGATAATGAAGTGATCACCGTTGATTTTTCAAGATTAAATCCTTCGGTTCACCATGTGGCGTTTGTGCTGAATAGTTTCCAGGGTCATGATTTCGGTACAATCCCGTTCGCATCGATCCGTATCTATGAAGGAAATGCTAAACAGGTAAATGAAGTGTTCGCAACTTTTGATATCGCAAATGGATCTAACTTTAAAGGTCATGTTTCCATGGTAATGGGCGTGTTCTACAAGAGAAATGGAGAATGGAAATTTAGCGCTGTTGGAGAGCCGACAACAGATAAAAAATTGGAAGAAACGATCAAAACTGTAACAAACAAGTACTTATAGCATGAGAAGATTACCAGTATATTTATTGTTAGATACTTCTGGCTCCATGTCGGGAGAGCCAATTGAAGCCGTGAAAAACGGCGTTCAAATAATGATAAGTTCCTTGCGTCAAAATCCACAGGCTATTGAAACCGCTTTTTTAAGTGTAATTACATTTGATAGTAAAGCGGAACAAATAATTCCTTTGACTGATCTGGCCTCGTTTCAAATGGTTGACATAAGAGCTACTGGTGTAACTGCTTTAGGTGATGCGTTGAAATTAGTGAGCAGTAAAATCGATTCTGAAGTTGCAAAAACGACTACAGAACAAAAGGGAGACTGGAAGCCATTGGTGTTTATCATGACTGACGGTATTCCAACCGATGACTGGCAAAGCGGCTTAGTGGAATTCAAAAAAAGAAAAGTGGCTTTTACAGTTGCTTGTGCTGCGGGTAGTGGAGCTGATACAAATATACTAAAACAGATCACTGACAATGTGGTGAGTTTAGATACTGCAGATAGTGCAAGTATCGGTAAGTTCTTTCAGTGGGTAACTGCATCAATTGGTGTAAGCTCTACAAAAGTGGAAGATTCAGGTAAAGAAATTACCGGCTTAAATGAATTGCCGCCGCCGCCTTCAGAACTTAATATAGTTGTATAATATATCGATGTACACATCAAAATCAAGTAAATGCTATTGAGATAAGAAATCATATGAGAAGATTACCAGTATATTTTTTATTAGACACCTCTGGGTCAATGTTTGGAGAACCAATTCAAGCCTTGAACAATGCTTTAAGTGGAATGATCAATACCCTTCGTTCTGATCCGCAAGCATTGGATTCTCTATGGATCAGTATCATCACGTATGATCGGGCAGTTAAAGAGATCGTTCCGTTAACGGAATTAGTGAGTTTTCAACTGCCCGAAATTACTTGTCCTCAAAGTGGCCCTACAAATACAGGTGCCGGTTTAGATTTCGTCATTGAAAAAGTAAAGAACGATATTATAAAAGGTTCATCAACACAAAAAGGAGACTGGAAGCCCTTGCTTTTCGTTTTTACCGATGGAAAGCCCTCTGATATCCAGTTGTACAGAAGTAAAATACCCGAAATTCAAGCGCTGAATTTTGGTGCCATAGTTGGCTGTGCTGCCGGGCGGATGGCTGATGATGCCATTCTTAAAGAATTAACAGATAATGTTGTTCATTTAGACTCAGCGGATAGTTCTACTTTGAAACAGTTTTTTAAATGGGTGTCAGACACCATTGAACAAGGAAATAAAAGCCAGGGAACTGGCGAAAGTTTGACCCTACCACCACCACCAAGTGAAATTACCGTAGTTTTATGATCAAGATAATCCCGATTCTCGTCAGCTTTTTAATTATAGGCTTGTTTTTATATTCAAAATTACTTCCTTATCAGGATAAATTAAGCCCGAAATACAAAAAGGTTTTCGAACTGTCTAATAAAATTTTCTCCCCGATTTTCGGGTTCTTAAAGAAACGTATGCAGCCTTTTCAAGTTGGAACTGGTATTTACGTGGATATGAGTCAATTGATATTATTGGTCATTTTTCTATTGCTTGTAAACTCTTTTTAAATGAGAAGACTTCCCATTTATTTTTTAATTGACGTTTCAGAATCGATGGTAGGCGAACCTATTCAGCAGGTTGAAGAAGGTTTAGCGACAATTGTAGAAGCTTTAAAAACTGATCCGCACGCGTTAGAGACCGTATTTGTGTCTGTTCTTGTGTTTGCTGGTCAGGCTAAAACATTGGTCCCATTGCAGGAGATCGTCTCTTTTTATCCCCCTAAATTTCCTATTGGTAGCGGAACATCTTTGAGTAAAGGACTTGGGCATTTGATGGCCGAGTTGAAAGCAAATATTGTTAAAACTACCTATGAGGTAAAGGGCGACTGGAAGCCTATCGTGTTTTTATTTACCGATGGGGTGCCGACCGACGATTGTAAAAAGTCAATTAGTGAATGGAAGCAAAACTGGCAAAAGGCGGCTAATTTAATCGCTGTTTCTTTTGGTGATGATACAGATATCAATGTTTTAAAAGACCTGACAGATAACGTATTGAGTTTTAAGAATACCAATGCCCAATCTTACAAGGAGTTTTTTAAGTGGGTAACAGATTCTATCAAAACGAGCAGTATCAGTGTAGAAAAAAATTCATCAGGTTTTGAATTGGCCAGGATCACCGGCGAAACATTGTCGAAGATTGACCTCAGCAAACCAACGCCAGTACGGCAAATGGTTGATGATAACTATGTGGTGCTGAATGGTAAATGTCAAAATACAAAGCGGCCGTATTTAATGAAATACCGGAAGTCAATCGATCCGGCTTCAATTAAAGGAATGGAATTAACCACCAAGAGCTATAGACTCGTTGGTGCCTACCAGGTCGATCAATCCTATTTCGAACTAGCTGATCAATCTAAATTTAACAATAGTGTAAATACACAAGAATTGATGGGTGCACCTCCTTGTCCTTGTTGTGGAAATCCAATCGCCTTTGCGGTGTGCGGTTGTGCCAAAATACATTGCATAGGTGAAGAAAAGGTGAGTAAATGTCCATGGTGTGGTAATGAAGGAACTTATGCGAGTGGAGATGGTGGTATTGATGTCAACAGAACCCAGGGGTAATGACAGAAGAGACAAAAAACTACATTGAGGCTTTATTAGCTAAATATAAACTCGACGTTCCGACCAATAAACGATCGGCTCTTGATGCTTTTATTTCAAACGAGGCTAATATCAATTCGGTACAGATTATTCTTGAAAATCAAAAAAAGCTTATGGCTAATTGGAAGTTAAAAACACGAATTGAAGATATTATCACGCAAGCGGTCTACTTACCGAATGGCACCGTAAATAAAGAATATCGGGCCAAGGTTGATTTTATAAAATTCGGCTGGGATGATATTATATATTCTGAAATCAAGGATTTGGAAGATTCTGGTTTAGTATATGATAGCAGCGAGGAACTTATTACAGGAAATCCCAAAATAAGTGGTGATATAAAAATCAAGTTATTGTTTCGCATTGACGGAGAAACGGAGGATTCTATTTTGAATGAAAAAGAAATAGTCATCATCATCAATCCAGATCCAAAGTCATTATGGAAAAACATAGATAGTGATGTAAATGATCCTTATTGGAAAAAAGACAACACAAATGCTGTAAGCGATTTTATTGATAAAAAAATTGTCATCTCCTCTAAGAGAGGAAGAAGTCATGCTAATGTTGGCTCATTCAGGGATGACGACTTTGCTTTTAAAAATTTAGAAAGGACCGGCTGGAGTGTTTTGGCAGTTTCTGATGGCGCGGGTTCAGCAGCCCTATCCAGAAAAGGTTCTCAACTGGCTTGTGATTTAGTGGTGTCTTATTTTGAAGAAAACTTCACTGAAGCGCATTTAAAAGATTTTGATGAGGTCTTATTAAGCCATCATCAGCAAACAGACGAGAATTCTTCGAAAAAGATTAGCCGTTTTGTCTATGATAATTTGTCGAAAGCAGCATATCATGTGCATAAACAATTAGCTGCCTTTGCTACGAAAGCAGAAAAACCATTAAAAGACTTTCATTCCACATTAATCTTTGCACTGGTTAAAAAGTACGAATTCGGATATGCTATTCTAACTTTTGGCGTAGGTGACTGTCCAATCGGATTAGTGAGCAAAGATTTAGCATCGATTAAATTAATGAATTGGCTGGATGTTGGCGAGTTTGGTGGTGGTACTCGTTTCATTACGATGCCGGAAATATTTCAGAGTGATAAGTTCTCAACACGTTTTGGTTTTAAGCTGATCGATGACTTTTCTTATCTCATGTTAATGACAGATGGTATTTATGATGCAAAATTTGTTGTCGAAGCTAACTTAGAGAAAATAGCAAACTGGAAAGAATTTATTGAGGATTTAAAAGGTAAAAACGATGATGGTGTGGGTGTTGATTTAAGCCACAGCAATGCTGAAGTTGCTGATCAACTTTCCAGGTGGATGGACTTTTGGAATCCAGGAAATCATGATGACCGAACGCTGGCCATAATTTATTAAATGATGAAGACAATCACAGTAAGATCTATTAACGATACTTCAAAATCATATCAGTTTATTGATAATGGCGAACCGATGCGTGGCGGCGTAAAAGATGTGTTCTTTAGTCCGGATAGAAAATACGTTGTGGCGATTTTTAGAGATAGATTAGATTTTAATCAAAAGGAAAGACTACAAAAAATCACCAATTATTATTTACCTCAGATTCAAACAAAGGAGGGGGGAGATTATTACTTAAATGAGGTTTATCGTTGGCCCACCGATGTTGTTGAACATAATGGATTAACTGGCGTTATTGTACCTATATACAATGGTAAATTCTTCTTTAAGAAAGGTTATGAAAGCAGTGACCTCATTAAAGGAAAAGAGAAAAATGGTAAATGGTTTGCCGGTGCTAAATTTAGAAATAAAAAGTTTCCGTTAAGTCTTGCCAGCTCTGAAATAAGCGACTGGTTAAGTTATTTCCAAATCTGTGTTAATTTAACACGTGGCGTTAAAAAAATGCATGCAATGGGGCTAGCCCATTCAGATTTATCTTATAACAATGTTTTAGTTGATCCTGTTGAAAAATCGGCCTGTATCATCGATTTGGATGGCTTGGTTGTACCCGGATTGTTTCAGGCTGAAGTGATCGGTACTGCAGAGTTCATTGCTCCTGAAGTGCTTTCTACAAAGCATTTGAGTAAGACCGATCCCAATAGGAAATTGCCAAGCAGGTTGACTGACTTACATGCTTTACCGGTGCTGATTTATATGTTCTTATTGCATAGACATCCCCTAAAAGGTGGTAAGGTACATGACTTAGATACGGAGACGGATGATTTATTATCCATGGGTGAAAAAGCCATGTTTATAGAACATCCAACAGATGCAGCAAACAGGCCGAAGCTTAATCAAGTATCGAAATGGGATCTTCCATGGGCAGATATCACCAAATTACCCTATACGATCACCGGACCCTACCTGAAAGCACTTTTTGATAAAGTGTTTATTGACGGGCTGCATCATCCGATGCAAAGACCTACAGCAGAAGAATGGGAAATTGCTTTATTGAAAACAACTGATTTGATGCAGAAATGCTTCAATCCAGCCTGTGATCAAAAATGGTATGTTTTCGATAATACAAATACACCGAAATGTCCTTTTTGTGGCACCGCTCATCAAGGAACATTACCGGTTTTAGACCTTTACTATCAATTTAAAGAATCGGTTTGGAAGCCGGAAAATCACAGACTGATGGTTTATAAAGATCAGTATCTGTTTCAATGGCATGTGAACCGGAATGTGACCAGGAATGAAAAACTGAGCGCAGCCGAGAAAGTACCTGTGGGTTATTTCACTTTCCATCAAAATAAATGGGTGCTGGTGAATCAGAAACTAACATCTTTGAAAGATTTAACCGATGACAAGGAAATTCCCATTGGGACAATGGTCGAGTTGACGGATGGAAAAAAGCTCCTCCTTTCAAGGGAAGATGGCGGAAGGGTGGTCGTAATTACAATGGCAAATAAATAAATTAAATAAATAAATAAAAACAAATAATATAATAAGAATGGAGACAAGTATTTTAGATTTACATCCCGGATTAGTGTGGGGATTTGCAATCGTAGTCGTTATCATGTTATTACTCGATCTGGGAGTATTTAACAAAAAGAGCCATGAAGTTACTTCCAAGGAGGCCACCATCTGGTCTATTGTATGGATTTCATTGTCAATGGTATTTTCAGGCGTTGTGTATTGGGTATTTAATTCTGATGCAGGGGGTCATGATGTGGCTGTCGAGAAATTCACTCAATACCAGGCAGCCTACTGGATAGAAAAAGCACTATCAGTTGATAATTTATTTGTGTTTATCCTGGTCTTTGGTTATTTCAAAGTTCCAAAACATTTACACCACAAAGTATTGTTCTGGGGAATTCTAGGCGCCCTTGTTTTCCGTGCAATTTTCATTTTTGCAGGTGTAGGTATTATCAATCTTACCTTTTTACCAGAAATGAATATTTTCGGTCAGTTGGTAGAAATTAACGCTGTGCTTGCCATATTTGGAATATTCCTGATCTATGCGGGTATTAAATCCTGGGGTCCTGGAAATGATGACAGTGATGAAGATTACAGTAATTCTGCGGGAGCTAAATTGGTTAAAAAGTTCTATAAAGTAAGTGATAACTATGACGGCGACAAATTTTTTACGGTTAAAAACGGCGTAAAAATGGCTACTCCTTTATTGGTTGTGGTTGCCGTAATTGAGTTTACAGATGTTTTATTTGCCGTAGATTCTATCCCTGCGATATTCGCGATTTCAAATGATCCGTTCATTTTATATACGTCGAATATTTTCGCCATATTAGGATTGAGATCTCTTTATTTCTTACTGGCGAATTTCATTCATATGTTCAGTAAACTGTCATATGGTTTAGCCATCATTTTGACTTTTATTGGTTTCAAAATGCTTATATCACCTTGGTTTCATATATCGTCTCCAGTATCATTAGGGATAGTAGCAGGTGTGTTAATTCTGTCTGTCGTTGTTTCCCTGATCTTCAAAGACAAGGAAGTTGTGACTAAAGACGAAGAAGTTGAGAAAGATGTAACCGTTTAAAATTGCGCTGTCTTTTTTGTTAGCTTAGAGATAAGTTAACAAAAAGAAGCTTATTAAATCATGTTGGAATGTGGATTAGCCGAATAGGGTACCCATATTTCAACATGATTTTTTTTGTTTTAAAACCATAATAGGTGTTTATAAAGAAAGGAGCTTAGAAAATCATATATTCACAGTAACGAATATAATGATATGGTGATCGGGTCACTCAAACAGGAAACCTATGAATTTCTGAATGTCTATTTTTGGGGTCTAAAATTACGTGCTAATTTATTCTTCAACGCAGCATATGGCTTGCGTTTTAATTTACAACAAGGAGAAACAGGCACAGATGAATATTTCGAAGAGGTGGTTTACCGGGCAACACAATTGTTCGAAGAAACTTTTGATCAGCATGACACGGTTACATTTTACTTGATTGACTATAAATGGAAGAAACGCAAAATTAGATTTTCTAATTATTGTTTTAAACAGATCAGGGGTTTGGTAAAAGAAGATGTTTCTTATTCAAAAGTTAAAGGACTCTACGAACCATTGGATAAATTAGACATCAGAAATATTGCGCAAGTAAAGGTTACGAGAAATTTAATTAATCATCAAAACATCTTAACAGCAATTGCCAATAAGGACTTTTCAAGGGAACCCGGTCTGGATAAGTGTGGCTTTTTGGGAAGTAAGGAAGTTTTCTTTATTAATCATGATAAACAGCTGATTTTCCATATGTATGATGACAGGGGTTTAGATGTGGTGTCAAGTCATATTGAAACTTTAAGGCCCCCTTATACTAAGTATAACTCCTGGATTCTTGAATCCAATAAAAATCAAATTGATGATCAATTTCGCAACCTGTAGGTTCCTATTACCAATGTTATTCCTGACCTTAATTTTAACCAGTTGTGATACTCATCCTACAAGTAAAATTGATGGCCAGAAATATACTGCCACTGAAGTAAACGGTAGTGGTCATGTTTTTCTAGAGACAAAGAACTTCTCGGGCGTGATTTTCAAATACACAGCTAATGAATCCAGGAGTTGGGATTCAACGGGCTTTACGCCTACTATTGAAGAAATCTTCAACGCGGAACGCATCTTTCGACATTGTTTAGAAGTTAAAAGAATAGGGAGCGATGGTATGGAGATAGAACAAAGGAGGATTCAACACCCTTCCAAATACTACAGACAATATTTTGGGCACTATAACCCTAAAGGTGAAAAGATTATTTTTATGAATTGTTTGATAAACTCATTTACATCAGGTGATTGGAAACAACGGGAGATAATGGTGAGAGATGGTGGTAATAACTATTTTAGTATAAAGATCAATATTGAATCACAGGATTGCTCATCTTTTATTGTTAATACTATAAGTTAAACTGGCG
>NZ_JBBHKC010000014.1:0-80400 GCF_037482985.1 Pedobacter immunditicola
GGTCAGGTTATGATGGGTCCACAGTGAGTCCACAGTGAGTGCACGTTTTGCCGAACAAACCGTGCACTCACTGTGGACGGACCGTGCTTTCAGTGTGCACGCATGAAGAAGTTACAGCGAATAGTCCTTTTATTTATTTGATCTTTTAAAAATTGTTCTTAGATTGCTGTTGAATTCGCTCGAATAACCTAAACAGTCCTTTACATTCAATTCAACCAACCTAAGCCTATGCTAAGTATTAAAATTCATACAATGTCAAGCATCTTCAAATGACGGGTACGTAACCGATACCCTTTTTAACTTTTAAAATCCGACTAACCATCCTTGAATCAACTAACACCTAAAAACAAATGATGACAACAAAGAATTTTACTGCAATAAGTTTCCTTTTGGGAATTCTATTTGCTTTACTCCCGGAAGCAGGTTATGCCCAGGGAACACAAAATGTACGTGGAAAGGTTGTAGACCGAACTAACCAGATTACCCTTCCGGGCGTCAGTATCAGAATTAAAGGAAGCAACTCCGGTAACGTAACCGACATCAATGGAGCCTTTCAATTGACCGCAAAAACGACCGATACCCTGGTTTTCTCTTTCATTGGTTACCAAAGTAAACAGGTGGCCGTCAACAACCAAACTGCCTTGACCGTTCAGCTTGATCCTGAATCAAGTGCTTTAAATGAAGTGGTGGTGGTAGGTTATGGAACACAACGTAGAAAAGACATGACAGGGGCCGTTTCTTCCATTAAATCAGAAGATCTAACCAAGGTGGCTACGCCAAGTTTCACCTCTGCCATCCAGGGTAAAATTCCCGGGGTATATGTTTCGCAGACCTCTGGCGCACCCGGCGGTTCTTCCTCTGTACGTATCAGAGGTGTTGGTACCACCGGGGGTAATCAGCCTTTATATGTAGTCGATGGTTTCCCCATCAGCAGCGGAAGTATGGGAACAGGCAGGAGTTCAGATAAAGTTGACGGTTTATCAGTGATCAACCCAAATGATATTGAGTCCATTGAAGTACTGAAAGATGCAGCATCAGCGGCTATCTATGGCTCCAGAGCCGCAAACGGCGTTATTTTAGTCACCACAAAACGCGGCAAGGAAGGACAGGCAAAGGTTAATTTTAACTCTTCGGTTGGTGTGGCGCAGTTGTGGAAGAAACCGGAATTTTTAAACGCCGAACAGTTTGCGACCCTGGCGAATGAGCTGTATACCAATTCAAAGATGACGCCAAATCCGGAATGGGCAAATCCTGCCTCTTTTGGAGCAGGTACGAACTGGATTGACCAGGTATTTAGAAACGCACCGATTCAAAATTATGATTTCAGTGCTTCAGGTGGCACGCAGAAATTAAAAGCTGCTGTTTCCTTAGGCTACCTAGACCAGGATGGAACCATGATTGAAACCAAGTATAAGCGTTATACCGGTCGGTTTACGGCTGATTTAGCAGCAAGTGAAAAATTATCTTTTGGTGGTTCACTTGCTTATACCATCACGCAGTCGCAGGGCCAGCAAAACCAGGTCATGAACTATGGTATTTTTAACCTGGCACAACAGTTTTATCCTACATTGGGTCCCGATGCGGTGATTAACGGCTCCTCCGCCTATTACACTACCCAGGGAGACAATCCGGTGCTCAGGGCAAAATCAATGGATAACCGTTTAAAAAATTCAAGGGTTTTTGGAAATGTGTTTGGTGCCTATGAAATTATCAAAGGCTTAAAATTCAGGACAAGCCTTGGTATCGATAACGATAATGGCAGAAATACCTCCTGGGAACCTACTGCAGAACGTGGGCATTACAGAAACCTTCAGGCTTATTTAGCTGAAACAGCCGCTACAGATTTAACCTGGTTAATTGAAAATACACTATCCTATAACAAGCTCATTGATAAACACAATATTTCGGTTGTTGTCGGACAAACGGCACAGAAAAGTGAAACGGATTGGATTACGGCTGTCGGCAGGGAGTTTTCTAATGAACAACTGCAGGTAATCAATGGTAGTAAAACAGATTTAAGGGAAGCAAGTGGCACCCGCGGTGATTATGCTTTAGCTTCTTACCTGGCACGTGTAAACTATACCTTCAACGATCGTTATTTGTTTTCCGCGAGTATCAGGAGAGATGGATCATCGAATTTTGGGCCCAATAACAAATGGGGTAACTTCCCTTCCGTATCGGCAGGATGGAATATTGCGGAGGAAAATTTCCTTAAAAATTCCACTGTCATCAATGCATTGAAAATCAGAGGTAGCTGGGGGCAGCTCGGTAATGACGCCATTGGTGCTTTCGGTTATTTAAATACCATCAGAAGTGGAACGGCAAGTGACAACTATGTATTCGGGCCAAACCAGGATTTGATATTAGGAGCCTCCATGTCCAGACCGGGAAATGCGAATCTGAAATGGGAAACTACCGAACAAACAAATATTGGTATTGATGCTTCCTTATTTAATAACGCTGTTTACCTGACGGCCGATTACTATGTGAAGAATACAAAGGACATGTTGGTTAACCTGCCTGTTTCTTACGAGGCTGGTTTTACAACGGCTCCTTCTGTAAACGGTGGTGCGGTACAAAACAAAGGTTTTGAGCTCTTACTTGGGTACAAAACACAGGTCGGTGGATTGAAAATCGATGTGAATGGAAATGTTTCCACTTTAACCAATGTGGTGACCAGTTTAGGTGTGGGCCGACCAATAAACGGGCCGACCATTAACTTTACCAGCATGAGTTCTTCGTTTACAGAAGTTGGCCAGCCTATCGGTTATTACCGCGGTTATGTGGTTGACGGAATTTACCAGACCAATGAAGAAGTGAATAAAACTTTACAACCCAATGCCGTAGCCGGAGATTTCAGGTTTAAAGACATCAATGGTGACAATATTCTTTCTGATGCTGATAAAGTGAAACTGGGAAAACCATGGCCGGATATCATGTATGGGATGAACCTGGACCTGGCTTTTAAAGGGTTTGATTTAAATGTCATGCTGCAGGGGGTTGCCGGAAATGAGATTTTCCATTCCAATAAGTTTTCTATGTATCCGATGAAGTATTTCGGAGGAACGGGTGTTGTGAACAGTTCAATAAATGTTTTAGAGCGCTGGACTCCTGGAAGTGGGAAAAATGAAATCCCAGCCTTAAAATATGTGGATGCGAACGGGAATTATGCAAATGCTTCTTCTTTTTATGTGGAAAAAGGTGATTACATGAGGGTAAGAAATATCGTTTTAGGTTATAGCCTGCCTTCGTCCTTAACCAATAAATTGAACTCCTTTAAAAATGTTCGGTTTTATGTAAGTGCGCAAAACCTGTTCACGTTCACTTCTTATTCTGGGTTTGATCCTGAAGTAGGCAGTACAAACCCGATCAGGGCAGGAGTTGATGATGGCGTTTACCCAATGCCAAGAACTTTCACCGCAGGTATTAATCTTACGCTATAATTCTCATATATGATGACTTCATCACCACTAAAAATCAAAAATATACAGATGAAAACAGGATTTAAATATATAATGCTTTTAATAAGCATCAGCATTTTTTCGTCATGTACGAAAGACTTTCTGACCTTGGCGCCGAAGGATCAATTAACGGATGCTAACTTTTTCCAGACAGAAAAAGATGCACTGGCATCACTTACCGGCGTTTATGGTCAGTTACAACCCAATGAAACTTACGGGGTATCCATTGATGCTGCGGATATTGAGTGGGCCATGAGTGGCGATTTGTATGAAATGGACGGATCGGCGGCAAGGATTGAAATTCACTCATTGAACCTGCCGTCCAGTAATACAAAGATCAGAGATCTGTATAGCCAGACTTATATAGGAGTGAGCCGGGCTAATTTAACGATTTCCAGTGTGAGTAAAATGGAAGGCCTGGACGAAGATGTGAAGGCGAAAATCGTGGCACAGGCAAAGTTTTTAAGGGCTATATTTTATTATCGCCTGGTTAATTATTTCGGTGGTGTTCCATTGGTACTGGAAGCACTTGATGCTTCTTCCAATATGGAAATTCCGAGAGCGAGCACAGCGGAGGTCTGGGCGCAGGTAGAGAAAGACCTCAATGAAGCCATTCCTGTTTTGCCTGCAAAATGGCAGGGTAATGATTTAGGCCGCGTTACCAAAGGTGCAGCTTTAGGGTTTTTAGCCAAAGCTTACCTATGGCAGGAAAAATGGACGGAGGCCGTGCGGGTGAGTGAAGAAATCAATGCACTGGGCATTTATAATATCCTGCCCAATTTCAGAGATGTTTTTCTGGAAACGAATGAAGGAAATGCAGAGATGCTTTTTGCTACACAGTTTCGTGGTGGAAACGATGGCGAGGGAAGTAATATCGTTTACCGGACTGCCCCAAGGGGAGCCCCTGCTGTGTTTACAGGTTCTGGTGCCTGGAGTAATTTCGTTCCACAGACACACTGGGTGCAAGCCTTTGAGAAAGACCAGGCTGGGAGGATTAAAGACGACCGCTATTGGAGGGCAATTATTGGTCCGGGAGAACCACACCAGGATATGGCTGCTTTTGTGATGCCGGCCAGCGTTCCGGCCGGGTGGTCTAAATCGGGCTACATCCTTACTAAATATTGGCAGAAAGCCACCATCGGGAACTCGGGTGTAAACGCGCCTGTGTTGCGTTATGCTGAGGTGGTATTGAACTATGCGGAAGCTTTGAATGAAGTTGGCCGCAGTCAGGATGCCATGATTCAGGTTAACCGTATCCGGACACGTGCTAAATTAGATCCTAAGCCGCTTACTTTAGGTAAAGCGGCTGTTCTTGATGCTATATTTTATGAAAGAAGGATGGAGTTTATATGGGAATCTGCAGGCGCTTTCTCCGATTTAAATCGCAGGGGCCGTTTCCTTAATTTTATCCGTGACAACAGGCCTAATTATTCAACCTTAGATGTGGCTAATAAACCGTGGCTTCAAACCAAGCCAATACTTTTACCTATTCCACGTGAGGCATGGGAAAGAAACAGGGCGCTTGAACAAAACCCTGGTTATACTTTTTAAATGTTCGAGTTATAATTTATGGGTTATGGTGACCAATTAGGGCTGGGGGTAATATCCTGGCCCTTTTTTTTTTTTCGTTTAACTTCTGGTAAATGGGGTATATCTATGTCCACAAGGTACAGTGCGTTTGTCCTGCAAAAAAACCTCTCTTATAATTTTATTATTACCTTTCCATTTCATTTTAAATTGAAACCTATACGAAACATTATGATATTTGGATTATTTGAAACATTAGCGTTTGCATGCCTTGTCTTACTTTTAGGGTTTTTTATCGTTAAAAAAGTAAGTTTTTTTAGAGACTACAACATTCCCGAACCTGTAGTAGGTGGCTTTTTCATTGCGGTTATCCTTTACATCTTAAATTCCACTATGGGCATTAGCCTCACTTTCGAAGGCTCGCTTCAAGCAGCGATGATGCTCATTTTCTTTGCCTCCATCGGGTTAAGTGCCGATTTCGAAAAGCTAAAAAAAGGAGGGAAACCCTTAATCATATTCATTTGTCTGACAGGTTCATTCATCATCATTCAAAATATTTTCGGAATATCGATAGCATCATTAGTAGGATTAAACCCCAGCTATGGACTAATTGCAGGCTCCATCACACTGACAGGAGGACATGGAACAGGCGCAGCATGGGCAGAAAATCTTACTGAAACGTTTCAAATCAGTGGAGCCATGGAACTAGCTATGGCATGTGCTACCTATGGCTTAGTTATGGGTGGTATAATCGGAGGTCCTGTAGCCAAAGTACTGCTGAAAAGAAAGAATATACAACCAGCAAATGAAATACAAGAACATCAACAACCAGTAGAAATGTTTGAAAGCCCAACTTCAAATAGAAGAATCAATGTTCGTAATATGATTGAAACGCTGACGATGTTAGCAATTTGTTTAGCAGCAGGACAACTACTATATGAATATTTAAAAGGAACGTGGCTTGAACTGCCCAATTTTGTTTGGTGTCTATTTATCGGCGTGATCATTCGCAATACCATTACCCGGGTTTCTAAGTATGTCGTAAACGATCATGCCGTAGATGTTCTTGGAAACACCGGTTTATACCTATTTTTAACCATTGCCTTAATGTCCTTACAATTATGGCAATTACAAGGGCTAGCATCTCAAGTATTAATCGTGCTGGTATTACAAACAGTAGTCATGATTTTATTTGCCATGTTCATCACCTTTAGGGTAATGGGAAGCGATTATGACGCCATTGTATTGAGTGCTGGACATTGTGGGTTTGGATTGGGTGCAACCCCAACGGCCGTCGCCAATATGCAAGCCATAACCGACAAATATGGTCCATCACATAAAGCATTTTTAATTGTTCCTATGGTAGGTGCCTTCTTTGTTGATATCTTAAACAACGTATTTATTAAATTATTTGTAAGTTATTTAGCGTAGTCTACACTGGATTAGTGTGATGCTACCGTGGAATTTAACCCAAAAAAATGCCCCCAAATTTGTTTAAATTTTGGGGGCATTTTTTTGACTCAGTCTTTTTTGTAATGCTGTTTACTTAGTACCTGTAAGTGTCAGCTTTAAAAGGACCTTCAACCGGAACACCGATATAATCTGCTTGGTGCTGATCTAAAACATCCAGTTCCACACCGATTTTAGCCAGGTGTAAACGTGCAACTTTCTCATCTAAATATTTAGGAAGCACATATACCTTATTTTCGTAGCTAGCGGTGTTTGTCCACAATTCTAACTGCGCTAAAGTTTGGTTGGTGAATGAGGCAGACATTACAAAGCTTGGGTGACCTGTGGCGCAACCTAAGTTTACCAAACGGCCTTCAGCTAATAAAATGATGTCTTTTCCGTCAATGGTATATTTATCAACCTGAGGTTTGATCTCTATTTTAGTATCTCCGTAATTTGTATTTAACCAGGCTACGTCAATCTCATTGTCGAAGTGACCAATGTTACAAACAATAGCTTTGTCTTTCATTACTTTGAAGTGCTCTGCACGAACGATGTTACAGTTACCTGTAGTCGTTACAATAATATCTGCTTCTAGAACGGCAGTAGCAAATTTCTTTACTTCATAACCTTCCATTGCAGCCTGTAAGGCACAGATCGGATCAATTTCAGAGATGATCACACGTACACCTTGTGAGCTTAGAGATTCTGCAGAACCTTTACCCACATCGCCATAACCGGCAACCACAGCAACTTTACCAGCCATCATGATATCGGTAGCACGACGGATTGCGTCAACCAATGATTCACGACATCCGTATTTGTTATCGAATTTCGATTTTGTTACCGAGTCATTTACGTTGATCGCAGGTAAGTGCAATGTTCCGTTTTTCATGCGCTCGTATAAGCGGTGAACGCCTGTTGTGGTTTCTTCAGATAAACCTTTGATACCGGCAATCAGTTCAGGGAATTTATCGAATACCATATTGGTTAAATCGCCACCATCATCCAAGATCATGTTTAAAGGCTGGCGCTCAGGACCAAAGTGTAATGTTTGTTCAATACACCAGTCGAAATCTTCCTCGTTCAGACCTTTCCAGGCATAAACCTGGATACCCGCAGCAGCAATTGCAGCAGCAGCGTGATCTTGTGTGGAGAAAATATTACATGATGACCAGGTTACTTCTGCACCTAATTCTACTAAAGTTTCAATTAAAACTGCAGTTTGAATGGTCATGTGAAGGCAACCAGCAATGCGGGCTCCTTTTAATGGTTTTGATGGGCCAAATTCTTCGCGCAATGACATTAGACCTGGCATTTCAGCCTCTGCTAATCCGATTTCTTTGCGGCCCCATTCTGCCAGTGAAATGTCCTTAACTTTGTAAGGAACGTAAGTTGTCTCTACTGATGACATATTGATTTTGATTAAGTTCTTAATTTATAGATAGTTAATGAGTTGAAAAAATACTTTGCTAATAATTGACTGCTAGATTTAATCCTCTTTTTTTCAGGTACAAATTTACGCAATAGTTTGGCCAAAAAACAAAAAGCTTTATTCTGATAAGTTTCTTTACTTTTTGCTTACACCGGGTAATATCAACAGTTAAACAAAAAGCTGACCGAATGGGGTAGGGCGTTAATATCATCTCCGTGTACTTATAACTTCTCCGTCAAAGTTTACAATAAATAAAGTAGTTTTCTCATTGAGAATTAAATTTATATATTTGAAACGTCTGCTCACTTATGAACAGACTCATTCTCTCATCTTATCAAATATAAATTAACGTATGTTTCAAAATCCATTTTCATTTAGTGGCAGGATACGCAGGCTCGAATATGGTCTGAGTTATCTTATTTACATGGTAGCAGCTTTAATGGCGACTGGCCTAACGATGACATTCGATGATCCTCAAGGCCAAACAGCCAATCTCCTTATCGTTCTATTTTATATTCCTATGATCTGGTTTTTACTAGCGCAGGGAACCAAGCGCTGTCATGACAGGGGCAATAGTGGATGGTGGCAAATCATTCCTTTTTACGGGTTCTGGATGATCTTCGCAGAGGGGGAGATAGGTGTTAACGAATATGGCGAGAACCCAAAGGTATAATTACTGTAAAAAAGATTCCTAAGGCTCCACCGTTCCATTTAAAATCCATTCAAGACTAAACTTATGGAATTCAATGGATTTACTACTGGTTTCGTTTTGAGTGATATCTTCGTTTAATTCCACTAATGCGCCAATATGATAATCAGCAGTTTTTGCCATACTGGTATATCCAGCTCTTGTTGTAATGGTATTGTTATAGTCGCAATTAATCGGACTAGAAAGGGCTCTGCTTTTGGCCCAGGTAACGCCGTCATCATAACTGATTCTCACAGTGAGGTTACATCTTTTATCGATACTGTTTGAGTTTAAAAAAATGATTCTTCGGTTTGGCAGATCTGTATTATACCGGAGGATGGAACCTTCACATTTCGGATCGGGAAGCGCACTCACTGTAGCAAATGAAGAGAATGCTTGTTCTATCTACAGGCGCTGACCAGGTTGCTCCATGATCATCACTATAAGTAGTATAAATTTTTCTGTCGCCCCATGCAGCAAAATCCGACCATTCGGCCTTAAACTCATCGTTCCAGATCATGAAAAGCCATATTCGCCCATTGGGGCCATTTAACCGGTCATAAACTGCAGTAGGATTACTGGTACGCCATTATATTTCCGCTCTTTTATTATTTTGCCATCAGGGTGTTTAAAAGCTATATCAAAACAACCGCGGATGCTGAAGACATTTTGAAAGAATTGCAGCGTTAAAAGATTTCGTTGAATAGTATCGGAAAGGCATATTTCGCCTACTTAGTTTTGATGTCTTAATTTGCGACATCAAAACTCAAACTCGTTTTCGAAATCCATTCTGTAGCGAATTCATTTTCAAGGAGGTTTGAAAAATGCCGAAAGTTGTCTAAACTTGAACAACGATAAATCCGAAACCTTATGGCAGAAGTAAAAACTAAGCAGACCGAGGCAGATGTTCAAGAATTCATTAATTCATTTGCCGAAACAGCGCAAAAGCGAAAAGACAGCTTCGAACTGCTGAAGTTGATGCAGGATTTTACAGGTGATGAACCAAAAATGTGGGGACCGACCATGATCGGTTTCGGCAGTTACCATTACAAGTCCGAACGGAGTAATCAAGAAGGGGACTGGCCACTTATTGGTTTTTCGCCACGCAAGGCGGCTATTTCGCTTTATGTGTACACCGGAAGCCCGGAGCATGAGCATTTACTGGAAGATCTTGGGAAATTCAAAATGGGTAAAGCCTGTATTTATGTCAAAAAATTATCGGACATCAACCAGGAAGCACTCAAAAAACTAATGAAAGCGACAATAGAATTCCTCCAGTCGAAATACCAGAGTTAACATTCGTATAACATGACAGTCAGAGAAATATTAACCCAACTCGAATCGCTCGGTAATGAAAAAGTCCGCGCGCACAATATTAAGTTCGGCGCAGGCGACAATCAGTTTGGTGTTAAGATGGGAGATATCAGGGCTATAGCCAAAAAAATCAAAACCAACCATCCATTGGCTTTGGAACTTTGGGAAACGGGCAATGTAGAGGCTCGTCTTTTAGCTACGCTGATCGTCAAGCCAAAGGAATTGAGTGTGGATGAAGTGGATAGGATGGTCCGTTCAGAAAGGTTTTCCCAGGTTGCCGATTGGTTCAATGCTTACGTGGTGAAGGAGCATCCTGACAACGAATTACTTCGTGGAAATTGGCTGAAGAGCAATGACCCGATGGCCGCACGTGCAGGCTGGAGCCTTACTGCAGGCCGTGTGGCCAGAAACCCCGATGGGCTTGACCTTTCTGCTTTGCTGGACAGGATTGAAGCAGAAATGCCGAAATCCGCTCCAGAAACTCAATGGACAATGAACAGCACTTTAGCGCAGATCGGCATTAATATGCCGGAGCTTCGTGAACGGGCTTTAGCTATCGGCGAAAAAATGGGGATTTACAGGGATTATCCGGTTTCTAAGGGCTGCACTTCTCCCTTTGCGCCGATCTGGATCAATGAAATGGTGAGCAGGAAAGAGAAATAATCATATGATGGTAGTAAAATGGATTACAATGAAAATCCTGATCTAACCGGAAAACGCTTAGCTGTTTTAAAAAAGATCTTCGTTAAAGCAAAATAGATAAAAGGCCATAAAAACGGTACAAATATAAGTGCCACTATATTTAGCCAATGAATTGTTTTTCTGTTTTTTTCGATGTCATAGGCGGCCCACAAATAGGAAGCGATAATGGCTGTAAACACTAAAATAATTAATATATTCATTCGTATTTATTTTTATTTGGCCCATGTAATATATGCAAAATCCTTTACTTGCTTTAGTAATTTCAACGTAAAAACTAATTCACAGTAATTGTATCGTTTTGATGCTATGAACCAGTACTGTACCTTTGTAACTTAAAGATTAGAAAACTCAAAAAATTATCATATGTATCCTGAATATTTAGTTGAACCGATGCGTGCAGAACTTACCAATGTAGGTTTTGAAGAATTAAAAACTCCTGAAGAAGTAGATAGCGCCATTAATACTGAAGGTACAGTGTTAGTGATTGTAAATTCTGTTTGTGGATGCGCAGCAGCGAATGCACGTCCTGCAGCAAGAATTGCAGCAGCAAATGAAAAGCACCCTACTAAACTGGTGACAGTTTTTGCAGGTATGGAAAAAGATGCTGTAGATAAAGCAAGAGGTTATATGATGCCTTTCCCACCATCATCACCTTCAATGGCTTTATTTAAAGATGGTAAATTGGTTCATATGATTGAGCGTCATCAAATTGAAGGCCGTCCTGCGCAAATGATTGCAGATAGCTTAATTGGTGCTTTCGAACAATATTGCTAGTTAAATTATTCTCCTGCGAATAAATTGCAGGTTAAAAAAATAAGGGGTGCTGTGAAAACAGACACCCCTTATTTTTTTAAGGATTAATAAGGCAGCGCTCCTTGTTCTTTGTTTTCCAGGATCACTTTCAGGTTATCCAAACCAGCCTGCAGCTGATTGCCAATGGTCTGGTCCATATTCATCACGAGAATCATAAGGTTCAATGGATAATTCATCTTGCCTGTAAAATTCCATTTCACTTTGGTGTAAATGTCCTGGTAATCCTCGGTGGTCATATAACTATAGGAAGTCGATTCCAAAGGTTTAACGAAACGAAGCTCAGTATCTATTCTAAACCCATTCTGTAGCTTCCTGATCTCCTGCTCCCCTTTCCCTACATTACTGTTCTTGCTTTCCCAGGCAGATACAAAACCCACCGCTCCATCGGTACCACGGTATTCCTTTTTCATGGCAGGATCCATATTGGCCCACACGCTAAACTGGTCCTGGTTCTTTAAAAATTTAATATAATCGTATACGGTTTGCCGCGGTTTCTCAATAACAATTTCCCGTTCTATGGCATATTCTTTTTTGACAAAGAGGGCAACGACTAGTGCCAATACAACAATTCCCACCAAGAGGAAAAGCAAGCCTTTTAAGATCTTCATTTAAATTTATTTTAGGTTTTTTACAGCCTGTGAATCCTACAGGTTGAATAGGTCAAACATGCAACTAATTTTTGTATACCAGGTAAACTCATTTTATACAAAATGAAACGTAAAATTGTTTTGCAATTATCCTACTTAAGAAATTTTTATTAAATTGTATTTATAATTTATAATGATGAAAGAAAGATCAGTAAGATATTGTGAAAATAAAAAGTTAGCTGCCTTGCGCTCCCTAGGTAAAAATAAGGATCATACCGTTTCAGAACAGCCTGCTGCAAAAGGAATGGTCATTTTTGTGAATGGTGTTCCAGTGATTCCATTTGAGGCAAAGGCAAATAATGAGAAAGGTAACAGCTAGAAGTCTTTATTAAGAAGTTTTTCAAGTTCCCCGAAAGATACATTCATTCTCACCCTGCCTTGTTTAGCGTAGGCTATTTCCCCTGTTTCTTCAGAAACAATCACAGCAACAGCATCTGTATGCTCTGATACCCCAATTCCTGCCCTGTGCCGCAGACCAAACTGTGGCGGAAGTTTATCGTTTTCCGTCAGTGGCAGGATGCAGCTGGCGCTTTTGATTTTGTTTTCAGAGATCACGACCGCGCCATCATGCAGCGGACTGTTTTTCTGGAATATACTTTCCAGCAGGCGTTTGGATATTTTCGCATCGATCACTTCGCAGCTGTTTGCAAAAAGCTGATCATCGTAAAATTTTACAAAGATAATCAAGGCGCCTGTTCTGGATTTTTTCATGCTCTTGCAGGCATCAATCACAGGTTTTATCCTGGCCAGGTTATCCCTTTCAATTTCTTTATTGCCAAAAAGATAACCCCACCAGGCTTTATTCTTCTGGAGAAAGGTGTTCTTGCCAATAAGGAGCAAAAATCGCCTGATCTCTGGCTGGAAAATGATAATCAGGGCAATGATGCCCACGCTCATAAATTTATTAATAATAGTGGAAAGCAGGTTCATGTGCAGCGCATCCACTACATAGTAAAAAAGGAGAATAATGAACATCCCCAATAAAAGATTAACAGCGAGGGTGTTTTTAATCAGGCTATATATGTAATAGATTAAAATAGCGACGAAAATAATGTCTACTATATCGGTAATGGTAATCTTTAAAAAGTCGAAATCAAAGCCTTTCATTCTTGCCAAGTTAATAATTTAATGCAAATTAAACTTGTTGCATTTTTTGAATCAGCGTAATACATTCACGTGCTTCCTGCACATCGTGCACCCTTAATATTTTTGCCCCTTTTAATAAGGCAATTGTATTTAAAACAGAAGTCCCGTTCAGCGCCTGCACTGCAGTGATGCCCAGTGTTTTTTGTATCATGGATTTTCGGGAAAAACCTACCAACAGGGGCAGGCCAATAATGTGGAGGTCTTCCATTTCCTGGAGGAGCTTGTAATTATGATCGACACTTTTAGCAAAGCCAAAACCGGGATCAAGGATGATGTCTTTAACGCCCAGTTTTTTTAAGGCGGCAACTTTATCGACCAGGTAAGTAATGACTTCCAGCGTAACGTTATCATAATGTGGATCCTGCTGCATATTTTGCGGCGTGCCCTTCATGTGCATCAGGATATAGGGAACGTTTAACTCCCCTGCTGCCTGGAACATCTCCTCATCCAGCTCACCGCCGGAAATGTCGTTGATCACGTGTGCACCTGCCTTTATGCTTGCCCTGGCTACAGCGGCCCTAAAGGTATCGATGGATAAAATTGCTTCGGGAAAACTTTTTTGAATGGCTTCAATTACGGGTACAACCCTGTCAATTTCTTCAACGGTGCTCACTTCCTTTGCCCCCGGTCGGGACGAGTAACCACCAATATCTATGAATTTAGCGCCTTCTTCCAGCAGTCTTTCCGTTTTAATCAGCGCCGCATCAACGGTTGCATTTCTGCTGTCTTTAAAAAAGGAATCGGGGGTAATATTTACGATTCCCATTACACAAGGGGTACTTAAATCCAGTATTTCACCTTTGAGGTTAAGTGTTGTCTTTCGGTTTAAAAATGTATCTTTATCCATTGTTTAATACAAAAATACAGTAATAAACAGCTTTAAACTAAATAATAAATTGTTTTGGCAACAAAAACCCTACAAGAATACGATGCAGTTATAGCGGTTTGTAAATCGCTTTTTTTAAAGAAAACCATAGACTACGGCACCGCATGGCGCATTCTCCGTCCTCAATCAATTACTGATCAGCTTTTTATAAAAGCTCAGCGCGTCCGTACACTTGAAGAGAAGAAAGTAGCTAAAGTTGATGAAGGAATAATCCCTGAATATATCGCCATTGTGAATTACTGCGTCATTGCCATGACACAGCTTCACCTTTCTCCCGACGACCCCTATGAACTTGAAGTTTCATTGGTGGAGTCATTATTCGATAACCAGGTAAGGGCTGCAAGAGAACTAATGCTAGCTAAAAACCACGATTATGGTGAGGCCTGGAGAGATATGCGCATATCTTCCTTAACGGATCTCATCCTCATGAAAATTTTAAGGGTTAAACAGATTGAAGATAATGCCGGCGCTACTTTAGCCTCTGAAGGGGTATATGGCAATTACCAGGATATGCTGAACTATGCTGTTTTTGCATTGATTAAAATGGATGTAAAATAATAACAAATCATGATGGCTTCATCACAATTAAACAAACTATAACCAGATGCATAGAGGGCTCCTTATTTTTGCGAGATTATTTGTTGGTATCCTGTTCATTTTTTCAGGCTTAATTAAGGCTAACGATCCGCTGGGCTTTGGCTATAAACTTCAGGAATATTTTGAAGTGTTTCATATGCCATTTTTAAGTGGAATTGCTACTGGCATCGCCATATTTTTATGTGTGCTTGAAATTGTGCTGGGCATCTTGCTGTTATTGGGTTTGTGGAGCAGGAAAGTGATTACCGGCTTGTTGGCCATCATCATCTTTTTCACCTTCCTCACCTTTGTTTCCGCCGCTTTTAAAGTGGTTACATCCTGTGGTTGTTTCGGTGATGCCATCCCGTTAACACCATGGCAATCCTTCGGTAAAGATATCATCCTGTTGATTTTAATTGTTTACCTGTTTATCTACAGGGACCGTGTTTTACCGCTGATTAGAAAAGAGCGCAGCCAGATAACGATCCTGGTCGTGGTGCTGATTGCCTCCGTCGGTTTTTCGCTGGTTACCTATAGCAGGGGGCCGTTTGTCGATTTTCTACCTTATAAAGTCGGGGCAAACCTGCCTGAGCTGATGAAAACACCTGAAGGTGCTGTGCTGGATGAATTCCTGATTATGTATCACCTTGAAAACCAGGCGACAGGTGAGAAGAAGGATATGTCTGACAAAGAGTACCTTAAAACCGAAATCTGGAAAGATACCAGCTGGGTAATTACCGGTGATCCGGTAAAGAAACTGATCAAGAAAGGCTTTGAGCCTAAGATTAAAGATTTGTCTATCAGTGACGCTTCAGGAACTGATTATACAAAAGAATTGATCGAAAATCCTTACTATAACCTGATTATTGTCGCCTACGACCTGGGTGCCACCAACGAAAAAGCGATGGCCAAACTGAACGATATGGCACTGGAAGCTGAAAAAGACTTTAACATCAGGACCGTATTGCTTACCTCAAATTCTGCTCAGGATGCAGCTGCTTTCAGCAAAAGGATGAAGTTGTTTACTGAAATCTTTTATGCAGATGCCGTGCCTTTAAAAAGTATGGTAAGGGCAAACCCCGGGGTATTATTGTTAAAAGACGGTGTAGTCATCAACAAATGGCATTACAATACCATGCCTTCTTTCGAATTTCTTGTAGATACTTATTTCAGTAAATAACATGTTTCAGTACGCATTAAAGAAATTCTTATACGGTTTGGCAGTAATTGCCGGCGTGGTTGTCGTGGTATTTGTTTTGTTTAATATTTTACCCGGTGACCCGGCAAGGATGACCATGGGGCAGCGCTCTGATGTGCAATCGCTGGATGCTGTACGTAAAGAGTTCGGACTGGACAAGTCTAAGCCTGTTCAGTTTTTTTTATATGTCAATGATCTTTCGCCCATCGGTCTTCATGAAAATACAGCCGAAGCGCAGCAAAAGTATGGTTACGCAAAGGTAATCGACCTGGGTGATGACGTGATTGCTTTGAAAGTGCCTTACCTGCGAAGGTCTTATCAAACCAAACGTGATGTCACAACAATCCTATCTGAAACGGTTCCCAACACCTTTATTTTAGCGGTAACGGCAATGATTTTTGCCACTGTGATCGGTGTGTTTCTGGGTGTGATTTCTGCCGTACACCGGGACACCTGGATTGATAAAGCCGCAAATTCTTTTGCTATCCTGGGTATTTCGGCGCCTTCGTTCTTCGCCGGGATTATCATTGCATGGTTCTTTGGCTTTGTGCTCAGTGATTATACCGGGCTGAGCATGTCTGGCAGTTTATACAGCTATGATCCTTTTGAAGGGGAAGTGACCACCTGGAGGAACTTGTGGCTCCCGATGGTAACTTTGGGCTTAAGGCCCCTGGCCATTATCGTGCAGCTGACACGCAGTGCCATGCTTGATGTATTAGGGCAGGATTATATCCGTACTGCAAGGGCAAAGGGGCTCGGCAGGGATGCCATTATTTATAAACATGCTTTGAAAAATGCTTTGAACCCTGTGATTACAGCTATCTCGGGTTGGTTTGCATCGCTGTTGGCCGGATCTTTCTTCGTGGAATATGTTTTTGGCTATAATGGCTTGGGCCGTACTACGGTAACCGCACTAGAGATGTCTGATTTTCCTGTCGTGATGGGTTCTATTTTATTTATTGCTTTTATATTTGTAATTGTAAATATATTGGTAGACATATTATATGCCTTGGTTGATCCAAGGGTTAAGCTTGCTTAAAATGAGGGTATTTCTAATTGGTTTTATGGGCTGTGGCAAAACCACGCTGGCAAAAAAGCTTTCTGCAAGGTTGGGTTATCGATTGGTAGACCTCGACCATGAAATCGAAAATAAGTTAGGGCAGTCGGTGGCTTCTTTTTTTGCTGATCATGGGGAGGATGCCTTCAGGAAGCTGGAAAGTGAAATGTTGAAGACGCTTAATTATGACCAGAATACCATTATAGCAACCGGTGGAGGCACGCCTTGTTTTTTTGATAACATGGATTGGATGAACGCTAACGGACATACCATTTACATCGAAATGCCCGCTCCTGCATTAGCTACCCGTTTGCAGGGTGGTAAATCTACCAGGCCTTTGTTAAAGGATCTTAATCAGGAACAAATCCAGGAGTATATTGAACAAAAACTCTCGGAAAGGAAAGTGCACTATCTTAAAGCAAAGTCAGTTGTAAATGGCATTAATTTAGGTGCCGATGACCTGAAGGCTTTAATCTTCTCGAACGATAAAAATTAATTATTTCTCATCCATGAATTGTTCTTCAATGAACTTGATCCGTGTTTTTCCATGCGGAAGTGGATTACCGTCTTCATCTACGTTCACAAAAACAAGCTTGTCGATCGTTAAAATGCTTTTACGGGTAATTTTATTACGTACCTCACAACGCATCGTTAAAGACGTGGTGCCAAAAGCGGTAGCCGTAATTCCCATTTCAATGATGTCGCCTTGTTCCGCAGAACTGACAAAGTTGATTTCAGATATGTATTTAGTCACTACGAGCGAATTTTCCAGCTGAACAATAGCATATATTGCCGCTTCCTCATCGATCCATTTTAATAAACTTCCTCCGAATAGTGTTCCGTTAGGATTTAAGTCTTCGGGTTTTACCCATTTACGTGTGTGAAAATTCATACTATTTTTTGAGCAAATTTACAAATTATATTGCTCAATCATATCTTACTCTCTTTTTCCCTTTCATCGTGTGATCAACGGAGAGGGGGCCGGAACCCACAATCCAGAAAAGAATCAGTAATAAGAAAACAATGATGGAGAGCCACAATTCTGAATTGAGTATGGTAAAGCCTTTGGCCAGGTTGACGAAAAGGATGGCGCCCAACAGAATTGGCATTTGTATGACGACTGAGAAGCGGGTAAGCAAACCGATGGCTATGAATAATCCGCCTACAAGGTGCGCAAAGGCGACGATATGTATGATCAGACTTGCAATCATTCCTGAAAATCCGAATACGTTGTTTTGTAATATTAAGTCTTGAGAGGCTGTATTGTTACTGATCAGCGCAATGCCTTTAAAAAAGATTAACAACCCTAATGCAATTCTGATCACATCTAACCATTTAGGCCTGTGGACATCACCCCAGTGTTCAACTTTGTTAATAACGTTCATACAATTCCTTCATTTTTAGCGAAGTCCTCGATTAAAGTTATATAAATTACAGGAATTAATCAAGTGCTTTAGCATAAGCGGCTTACAGCCGTTTCCACAGCTGGTCATCCTGGTTTTGCATGATGGCGGAGAATTGTGAACGTGGTGGCAGGTTCAAATAGGGGTAGATCACCCTGGAAAGATAAAGCCCTTGGGGATGGGCAGGGGTAATGAGCGCCGGCGTTTCTTTGCTGATCAGGTATCCTTCAAACTCGTCGACGCTAACGAGGCCACGGCCGATTTTTATCACCTGGCCCATGATGATGCGGATCATTTTACCTAAAAAACGGTTAGCGGAAATTTGGAACCTGATGCGGTCCGCATTGTCATCAACCAACAGCTGTGCCGACATGACGTTGCAGATGGTGTGTTCATATTTATCCGGACTAATGCAGAAAGCCCTGTAATCTTTGTATTGGGGCAGCAGGGCCACTGCTTGTTTCATTTTATCCAGATCCAGGTCTTTTACTAAGTATAAAGCACTAAGCCCATTAAGGAAGGGGTTTTTATAGGTATGAATAAAGTAATCGTAAGAACGCAATACGGCGTCAAAGCGGGCATGTTGCAGCCCATCCATAGGAATAATGTCGTAAACGGCTATACTTGCGGGCAGGAGCTTGTTTAAGCGGAAAACCAGGTCATAATCCCATGTTTTGTCCAGGTCCATGTGGAAAAAGAACTGACTGGCATGAACCTGTGCATCTGTGCGGCCACAGCCATTGATTTCCACAGGAGTTTTAAGCACCTGGGATAATGCTTTTTCCAGCACACCCTGTACGTTTAAAACCCCCGGTTGTCTCTGCCAGCCCCTAAAATGCAGGCCGTGATAACTGATATGAACAAAGTATCTCAATGTCTTATTTTTTTCCTATTCTTTTTTGTAATTCCGCTATCGGCATGTTGAGCATTCTGCCAACAGGTTGTGTTCCTTTATAGGTGATGACCCTCAATAAGGTGGCATCTTTTGGTGTTAACAATGGCTCCGTATACTTAGGGTAAAAATGGTCCGGATAAGAGTTGTCGAAACTGTAATAGATGTCCAGTCCTTCCACTTCTGTGCTTAAATCAATCAGCAGGTTTTTATCCGGTGTTCGGGATGCTTTAAATATAGGGTCATAAACACTTGGTGCATATTTTGTTTCTGCAACATCCAGTCTTTTAAAATGCTGTTCTACTTTAGCAAAGAAACTCTTCCAGTTTTTCTTTTCTTTGGGAGACCAAGCTGATTCTGCAATGGCAAAGCCTCTTGGCCAGGTCATGTATTCTGCCTGCCTGATGTTGAAAACTTGTTCTGTCCATAAATTTCCTTGTCCGCCTTTAATATAAGCCGGATCTACACCTGCAGGTATGGGGTCAAATTCATAAGCCTTGCTTAAACGCAGTGAGGCATATACTTTTGGCTCTGCAATCACATCACTTTGCATATAATCTAAATACGCATACTGGCTGGGGCTCATCACCACCTGGTGTTTCTTTTTTGCCGCTTCAATTCCATATTTCTCTCCTCTCCAGGCCATAATGGCTGCGCTGGATGGGATATCTCCGTCAAGAATTTCGTCCCATCCAATGAATTTCTTCCCTTTGGACTCGACGATGCGCTGTACTCTTTTTTCAAAATAACCTTGTACCTGGTCCATGTTTTTTAAACCTTCTCTTTTCATCAGGTCCAGTATGGCAGGATTTTTCGCCCAAAAATTTCTCGGGGCTTCGTCGCCTCCCATATGGATGTATTCGAAAGGGAATATAGAGGCAACCTGTGTAATCACGGTATCTAAAAACTGGTATACTTTTTCATTTGCCGGACAAAGGGTATTGTCGACCAGGGCAGTAGGTGGTGCGCCTCTAGACCAGTCCATGATCTTTTCTCCGGAACGCACTTTGTATTGATCTGCTCCCGGTGTGCAGGATAATTCTGGGTATGAGGCGATAACAGCAAGACTGTGGCCAGGCACATCTACTTCGGGTAAGATATTGATAAACCTATCCTGGGCATATTTAACGAGTTCTTTGAGGTCTTCCTGGGTATAGAAACCGCCGTAAGTTCTCGGCTCATCTGCTGTTGGTGGTATGAAATCTCCAAATGTTCCCACCTTCTTTACATTCCAGGCACCTACTTCTGTTAGTTTTGGATAGCCTTTAATTTCTATTCTCCAGCCTTCATCATCTGTTAAGTGCAGGTGCAAAACATTGAATTTATAACGTGCCATGGCATCAATGTATTGCTTTACCTCTTTCTTGGTGAAGAAGTGACGTGCCACATCAAACATCAATCCTCTCCAGCCCAGGCGTGGATAATCAGTAATCTCTACGCATGGAGCCTTCCATTCGATATCTTTCACCACATCTTTGGCCTCAATTTCTTTAGGGAACAATTGCAGGAGGCTTTGTATACCATAAAATAAGCCGGCTTCAGCATTGGCTTTAATCACAATTGAATTTTTTAAAACGGATAAATGATAGCCTTCTGCTCCTAATTCTTTGTTTTGTTTGCTGTTGATGATCAACCTGATTGTTGGTGCAGCTTCAGGTGCAGGACTGCTGCTGACGAAACTTCCTGTCGCAGTGGAAAGCCTTTCCTGGAGGTAATCTGTCACCGCTTTCATCGCTGGTGTGGCTACTGCCTTGATAATTACGTTCTCGGGCAAAATAAAATGTCCGGTATTTTTGATGACCGACACGGGTTCTGGTATGATCGCTATTTCTGGTGGTAATACGGCCATGCTTTCCGAAGACGACATGGTATGAATGGCAGTGATCTCCTGACCAGCTGCCTGAAAATAAAGGAACAGGCAAATAATAATCGGAAGGCTTCTTTTCATAGGGATTTCATTAATGTTTAATCGTAGTAACAGTATAATGTGGTATTATTTAACAGTATCCTATTCAACCAACATTACGCTATTTAAATAGTGTTGTTTTCAAAGACTATTAAAGAATACGGCTGCAAGATATTAATAAATCGTGGGACTGGTGTCAATAGGAGATCACGGCACTCGTTCCGTTCAATTGTTTATTTTAAGGCATCCAGTGCTTTGTAGATCTTTTTGTTTATTCCGGATCCATTGTAGTTGTTCACATTGATGACCACAATGTATTTCTTCCCTGCTGGGTTGGTGTAATAACCTGCAAAAGCGGATACATCATTGATACTCCCGCTTTTGATCTTCATGCCATTGAATTCGGGCAAAGACTCATAGAACTCTTTAAACCATGGTTCTTGTTGCGACTGGTATAAAATTTTTGCCATGGCATAAGTGGTCACTCTTGTTGCCGGAGATAATCCACTTCCATCTGCCATATTTAAGGCATTTGGATCTATGCCTTTACCTTTCCAGTAGTCGATCGCAATCGCTGTCCCATTGGCTGTGGTGGCTGGTTTGCCAGCTTTCCAGGCTAAAGTCCGCATTAAATTTTCACCATAAAGATTAATGCTTTTTTTGTTGAACCAATAGATAATCTGACTTAACGTGGGTGAATTGATACTGATCAATTCTTTAGTGATGGCGGGCATGGGTAATTTTTCTGCGCTGAGTTTCCTTGAGGTGCTGACTTCCTTTATTTTGGCGATGCCTAAGCGCTTTAGCGTGTCTTGAAGACGATAGGCCGCATCATATGCTGGATCTGGCAGTGCTGCGGCGATGCCAGTTTTACGGATGCCCAAACCCCAGGTGCCTCTTAAATAAGCGATGGAGGAGAGGGGTGGAAGAAAAGCATAGGCATTATCGCCAGTACCTGCAGGACCGGTGGTTAACTCGTTAACGATTTGAAGATAAGGCATGGCAGGCTGCACTTTTACCATGGTAACAGGTTGACCCACACCGTTACCCCCTTTTAGGTGAATGTCGAACTGGTTTTCACGCCAGCTGAGTGCCGAAGGGGCGGCACCGTAATAGTTGCCCATGTCTTGCCAGGTCCATCCCAGCGGCATTGAACTTGTACCCCAGGCACTGTCGTCACCAATTACCCGGCCTTCAATTTGATTGATTCCTGCTTCTTTGATGGCTTTTACCCACTGACTGAGGATTTCATTTTCTTTGCTTTGTGAATAGCGCGAGGAGCCTAGTGTAGGATCTCCACCACCAATAATGATCAGGTCTCCCTTAAGCACACCATTATGGATAGTTCCACTATGGGCCAGCCTGGTTTGGTATTTAAAGTCTTTGCCTAAAATTCCAAATGCTGTTGCAGCGGTAATTGTTTTGAGGGTGGAGGCGGTTGCCATACCAATATTTTCATTCCTGCCAAATATGACCTGTCCTGTATTGGCATCTAACACACATAGTGAAGTGAGCGCGTATTTGGTTTGGGGATCTGCTGTTAAGACTTTGTACGCCTGGTCGAGTTTTTGAACAGGGTTTTGTGCAGCAGCGAGGCCTTGCCACAACACTAAAGAAGCAAGGAGAACCTTGGATTTGAACTTCATGGTTAAGATTTTTGGTCATAAAAAAATGTGATGCCTCAACAGTAGGTAAACTGTTAAAGCATCACATCCTGGTATAAATTAATTTATATTAGTTCTGATCTTAGCAAATATTCTGCAATCTGAACAGCATTTGTTGCTGCACCCTTACGCAGGTTGTCTGCTACGATCCACATGTTTAATGAATTTGGCATTGACTCGTCACGTCTGATACGGCCAACAAATACTTCATCTTTTTCATGGGCATCTTTTGGCATTGGGTATTTCAGGTTGGCGATATCATCAACAACAATTATTCCTGGTGTTTTTTCTAAAAGTGATCTTACTTCAGCAACATCGAAATCATTTTCAAACTCCACATTTACGGATTCTGAGTGCCCGCCCATTACTGGAATGCGGACAGTTGTTGCGGTGATGCGGATCGTGTCATCAGACAGTATCTTACGCGTTTCCAGGATCATTTTCATTTCTTCCTTGGTGTAGCCATTTTCCTGGAATACATCAATCTGAGGGATGACATTTAAATCGATCGGATATGCATAAGCCATTGGTCCATCAATAATACCTTTACGCTCATTCATCATTTGTTCTACAGCTTTTACGCCTGTTCCAGTTACTGACTGGTAAGTAGAAACAACAACACGTTTAATTTTATATTTATCGTGCAAAGGTTTTAAAGCGACAACCATTTGGATGGTAGAGCAATTCGGATTTGCAATAATCTTATCATCAATAGACAATACATCTGCGTTTACTTCCGGAACGATTAGTTTTTTGGAAGGATCCATGCGCCATGCAGAGGAGTTATCAATTACGATCGATCCAGCTTCCGCAAAACGTGGTGCTTGTTCCAATGATGTAGTACCACCAGCAGAGAATAGTGCAATATCTGGTTTCATTGCAATAGCCGTATCTATGTTTACCACAGCATACTTCTTACCCTTAAAAGTGATTTCTTTACCTACACTCTTTTCTGATGCAACGGGGATTAACTCAGTTAATGGGAAATTGCGTTCTTCTAACACTTTTAAGATGACAGTGCCTACTAAGCCAGTGGCACCTACTACTGCGACTTTCATTGAATATTCTGTTCTAGGTTAAATAATTAAGAATTATATCATCCAAATATGGTGAAAAATCTCTAGTGTTTAACCTACTAATTCTGTATTGATGTAATTATAACTTTTTTTAATGCTTTCAAAAGGGTCTATTGAAAAGTTTTCCTGTTCCAAGAAAGGATATTCTAAACCAGCCAATTGCGCACTTTCAAAGATTTTTTTGTAGTCAATGCTTCCAGAACCAACTTCTGTGTTGATTTCGGGATTTGCTTTGTCCATATCTTTGATATGCCATAAAGGGAAACGCCCTGGATTTTCTTTGAATAATTTTACAGCATCCTGACCGGACCTGGCAACCCAATAAAGGTCAAGCTCAAACTGAACCAGCTTAGGATCAGTTTCTTTTAACATCACCTGGTAGCCATTGGTATCTCCAAACTGCTGGAATTCAAAGTCATGGTTGTGGTAGGTCAATTTTAAACCTGATGCCTGGCAAAGTTCTGCTGCCTTGTTTAATGCTGCTGCAACCTTTTTATAATCGTCGATGTTTTTTCTTAATGCATCCCCTAGATAAGGAACACTGATGTATTGGCCGCCAACTATTTTTGAAGCTTCAATATAAGACTTCAATTCATCGGTAGTGCCATCAGTAAAGTATTTATCCATACCGTAATGTCCACTTGGTGCTTTTAAACCATTTTCATCCAGCAAGCTTTTAAATGCTGCGGGTTCTAATCCCCAGAATTTGTCTTTTATAGAGTAACCATAAGTTTCTACATCCTTATAACCGGCCTCTGCGACTTTTCTGATGACGCCTTTAACATCTTTTGGCAACTGGTCTCTCAGCGAATAGAGTTGTATGCCGATTCTCTTTTCTGGCGCTGCACAAGCAAAGGTTGGCATAAAAAGCACACCAGCAGTTGCCATGCTCACTTGTTTGATAAAGGTTCGTCTTGAATTCATGGGTGATAATGATTAAACGTCACAGATTTTAACAGCAGTACTTAATGATTGAACTTTATTGGCTTTCTTGGGAATAAATTCCTGTGCTACATGGCCTTTAAATCCTGTTGCAACAATAGCCTTCATGATTGCAGGATAATATAACTCCTGCTGATCTTCAATTTCATTTCTACCCGGTACACCTGCTGTATGGTAATGGGCAATATAAGGGTGACTTTTTTTGATTGTGTTGATCACATTGCCTTCGTCAATTTGCATGTGATAGATATCGTAAAGTAGTTTGAAGTTTTCCGAGCCCAGTCTTTTAGCAAGTTCAACACCCCAGGCGGTATGGTCACACTGGTAATCTTTATGGTCCACTTTGCTGTTCAGCAATTCCATGACAAGCACTACATTGTGTTTTTCCGCCAGGCCAATGATTTTTTTGAGGCCCTGCACACAATTGTTCCATCCGGTTTCATCATCTTTTCCTCTGCGATTACCACTAAAACAGATCAGGTTTTTGTAACCCGCTGCGGCAACTTTAGGGATCATCTCCGTATAGTTTTTTATCAGCGTGTCATGAAACTTAGGATCATTCCAGCCATCCACTAAATTGATTTCTGCACCATTACACATGGTGGAGGTAAGTCCGTGTTTCTTCAGGATCGGCCAATCTTTAGGGCCTACCAGGTCAATACCTGTGATGCCGATTTTCTTAGCCTCTTTGCAAAGGGTGTCCAAATCAAGATCAGGAAAACACCATCTGCAAACTGCATGATTAATGTTTCCTTTTAAAGGAGCTGATGAAGGAACTTCATCAGCTGAAAAGGCAGGTAAGGCACCTGATGCACCTAATGCTATTGTACCCACAACTATATTTTTTAAAGCAGTTCTTCTGCTATTTTCAGATTTTATCATATTTTTTCTAATACTGGTTCTTTAACCTCATTCTTATCATTAAAGAAAATGGTGAACAACAAGAATACCACAATTGCAATTCCAGCAGGGACGATCCAGATCATCTGCCAATTTATTCCGCCATCGGCAGTTTTATAAGTATCGGTAATAAAACCAGCTACTTCAAATCCAATAAGCATGCCTACACCATAAGTTGCAAGGGTGATTAAGCCTTGTGCTGCACTTTTATACCTGTCTCCAGCTTTTGAATTGGTATATATTTGTCCGGATACAAAGAAGAAATCATAACAAACACCATGTAAGGCGATTCCGAGGATCAGCATAAAGCTTAAATCTGAAGCGTTACCGTAAGCGAATAAAGCATAACGTACAGCCCAGGCAAGCATACCGACAAGGATAGTTTTCTTAAAGCCGAATTTCTTGAAAAATAGTGGCAGTAATAATAAAAACAATGCTTCAGATATCTGTCCGATCGTCATTTTTCCGGTTGGATCATCCATTCCAACACTAGAAAGGAATGGGTGCGCATTTTGGTAATAGAAGGCAAGAGGAATACAGATAAGAATAGATGCAATAAAGAATATGGCAAAGTTTTTATCTTTCAGCAATTTCAAGGCATCTAAACCAAGTATTTCTGATACTTTAATTTTTTCTCCCGTAGCCACTTTTGGAGGTGTCTTTGGTAAGGCAAAGCTGAAGAGTCCCAAAATTAAGGACGCAACACCTGCCATTAAGAACGTGTTTTTCAACATGCCTTCTGATGTTGCTGCTGCAGTATCCCAGTGGAATATAAAACTAATCAGCAACCCCGCAATGATCCATCCAATGGTACCCCAAACCCTAACTGTGGAAAATTCCTTCTCAGGATCTCTCATCTGGTTAAAGGATACAGAATTCACCAATGCCAGTGTAGGCATGAACAGGATCATATAAGAAAGAACATACGGATAGAACACAGAAATATCGGGTGCTGAATACATTTGGTACATGAGCACAGCTCCGATTAAATGTAAAACCCCCAGGATTTTTTCTGCATTAAAATATCGGTCAGCAATCAAGCCAATGATAAAAGGAGCAATGATGGCACCCCAGGATTGAGTTGAAAACACAGAGGCCGTTTGAGAGCCTGTAGCATTTAAATTGTTAGCTAGAAAAGTACCGAGGGTTACAAACCAGGAACCCCAGATAAAGAATTCCAGGAACATCATGCTCGATAATTTAATGCGGTTGCTTAAGTTCATATGGGTTATATTTTATCTTGTTTAAATTTAAAGCTCTTTAATGGAGATATTTCTGTACCATACTTCATCACCGTGATCCTGTAAGGCAATCTTACCCGATTTAAAGGTTCCGAAGTTTTCCCACGTAGCAAACTTGCTTCCTGCGATCATGTTTTTCCAGTTTTCGTCCCACATGGTGGTAGATACAATTTTCACCCCGTTTAATGTGAAATCCAGTTTGCCATTATTGCTGACAACCTCTACTTTGTTCCATTGGCCAACTGGTTTTACAGGCTCCGAACTGCTTTTAATCAAGTCATACAGGTCACCCGCTCTGTGTTTTGTGATTTTTCCATCCGGATGTCCTTCATTATCCAATACCTGCATCTCAAGTCCTGTGCTGTAAGTCTGACGGTATTTTGACGGTTCCTCATGCACAAATAGCATAATTCCGCTATTACTTTTCGGTGCTACTTTCCATTCCAGTTTTAAATGAAAATTGCTGTATTCCTTGTCTGTAACAATATCTCCTCGTTGTGCTTTGTCAGCCTTAGGGTCAAAACGTAAAGCTCCTTTTTCAGCTTTCCAGGCAGTACCTGCTGTGTTTTTTCCATAAGTATGCCATCCTTGGGTAGTTTTGCCATCAAAGAGCTTTACCCATCCATTCTTTTTCTGTGCCATTGCCGCACCGCCGCTCAACATCGCTGTTAAGATAATGGCTGATATAATGTTTCTTTTCATCTGTTTCTAGTGTTTTTAAAAGGTAATAAAGCTGTCATTAGCTTATAATTATTCATCTTCATTTAGTTCTTTAAAGGTGATGAAGCTATCATAAGTTTATGATGATTAAAAAAAAAGATTTGTTTTTTTTGAAAAAAGGCTGTAGCACACCTTTGGTCATTATGACGCAGCAGGTGATGATACAGCCTCATTATTAATTAAACTCCTAAAGTATAACCTTTACGGTAATCACGTTTTACAAATTGGTTAACTTCATCAAGATTCGTAACTCTCATGTTGTCGTTATCCCACAATAATTTGATATTTCTGCCTGGATAAATAATCTTACCTTCAGCATTTTTGCGTTGAACATCTACACCTCTGATCGCAAGATTTGCCATCAATAAGGCTTCTGTCAGCGGACCAGCGATTTCAAATGGTGAACTCAGCTCTTTTTTTCCGTGTCCTGCAATACTTGCTTCTACCCACTGCGCATAGTGACCATTGGCAGCATCTTTTACACGTGCAAATCTTTCCGGAACTTTAATGTCATTGTTGCGGCTAAGTGGTAATAAGCGTGGGTTTGCACTATAGGTACTGGCCATCATTTTACCTTTCGTTCCAATAAACAGCGTTCCATTTCCACCATCACCAAATGTTTCGTTGGCAGCTAGTTCTTCAGGTCTTTCCGGCTGAATACCACCATCCATCCAGTGTACAACAACGTCACCTTTAGTTTTCTCTGTTTTAGGGAATTTTAAGGTCACATGACTTGATGGAGGACAGCTATCAGGGAAATAACCGCGTTTAAATTCATCTACATAGACAGAACCAACACTTGCCTGAACTTCACTTGCATATTTCAGGTTAAGCACACTGAAAGGAGCTTCCAGCAAATGGCATCCCATATCGCCTAATGCACCTGTTCCATAATCCCACCAGCCACGCCAGTTGAAAGGAACCAGTTTATCAACATAATCTTTGTAAGGTGCAGTTCCTAACCATAGATCCCAATCCAATTCTTTTGGAACTTCGGCTTTATTTGCTGACCATGGAATACCCTGAGGCCAAACCGGTCTGTCAGTCCATGCATACACAGTATGTACATCACCAATCAGACCTGCATCATACCATTCTTTCATTTGACGGGGACCATCGTTTGAAGCACCCTGGTTACCCATCTGTGTAACTACTTTATATTTTTTAGCTGCTGCAGTAAGTGCGCGCGCTTCATAGATATCATGTGACAATGGTTTTTGAACATAAACATGTTTTCCAAGTTGCATAGCGCCCATGGCCTGTACTGCATGGTTATGGTCTGGTGTCGAAACAGAAACGGCATCGAAGTTCTTATGCTCCTTGTCGTACATTTCACGCCAGTCTTTGTAAAACTTAGCCTTTGGAAAAGCTTTAACAGAATTTGCAGCCCTGCGTGTATCAACATCACATAGGAAACCGATGTCTGCTTTTCCACTTTTATAAAAACTCGCAATGTCAGACTGCCCTTTACCACCAACACCTACACCGGCAATGATAAGCCGATCGCTGGGCGCTAAAAATCCTTTACCACCTAATACGTGTCTTGGTACAATCATAAAGGCAGCAGAAGCAAGAGCTGCTGATTTAAGAAACGACCGTCTTCCTGCTGCGTTTTTATCTTTAATTGGTTCTTCCATAGTTTTGTCTGGTTTTAGGTTTCTATAAGTAGCTTATAAATTTACTTTTTAAGAGTTAAGATATATCTTACCATTTCTTTGGCATCATCAGGGGGAGTTGTTGGGTGTGGTGTCATTGCAACTTCACCCCAAACACCTTTACCACCGGAGATGATTTTGTCAGCCAGGTAATCGACATCCTTTTCGGTATACTTTGCAGCAATGTCAACGTAGGATGGGCCAATGACTTTTTGAGTCTTGTTATGACAGCCTATACAATCTGATTTTGCGATTAACTTTTCACCCGGAAGCATGGCTTCGGTAGGAGCTGGTGCAGTGCTTTCTGTTGTTGTTGTCGTCGTTGTGCTCTCCTCGGTTGATTTAGAAGCATCATTTCCACATGAGGCCATGGCCAATGTAAAGCAGCCTAAAATTAACATTATCTTTTTCATATCTGTGTGTTTTTTAAATTCCTAAAATCTTATTGTTAAAATCATCATTTCCACCTGATGCGGCAAAATCATCAAATGCACGTTCAGTAACCGGTATGATGTGATTTTTAATAAATTCAGCGCCTTCACGGGCACCTGTATTGGAATCTTTAATGCAACATTCCCATTCCATCACGGCCCATCCCGGGAAATCATATTGCGCTAGTTTACTAAAAATAGTTTTAAAATCTACTTGTCCATCTCCCGGCGAGCGGTAACGACCTGCCCGGTTTGTCCAGCTTTGATATCCGCCAAATGCCCCCTGTTTGCCAGTAGGATTAAACTCCGAATCCTTAACATGGAAAGCTTTAATTCTTTCATGATAAAAATCAATATACTGTATATAATCCAATTGTTGCAGCACAAAATGGGAGGGGTCATATAAAATACATGCCCTTGGATGATTATTTGCCTTTTCTAAAAACATTTCATAGGTAATGCCATCAAATAAGTCCTCACCGGGGTGAATCTCATAACATACATCTACGCCGTTTTTATCGAATTCATTCAAAATAGGAACCCAGCGCTTAGCAAGTTCCGTAAAAGCTGCGTCAACTAAACCTTCTGGCCTTTGTGGCCATGGGTGAAACATATGCCATAACAAAGATCCACTGAACGTAGCATGCGCTTTTAGGCCCAGGTTCTGCGAAGCTTTAGCAGCATACATCATTTGTTGCACCGCCCACTCTTGTCTTGCTTTTGGGTTGTTTTTGTAAGCATCTGGTGCAAAGGCATCAAATGCAAGGTCATATGCAGGATTTACAGCCACCAATTGCCCTTGCAAATGGGTGGATAATTCAGAAATCTCTAAGCCATAGGAAGCGATTTTACCTTTTAATTCATCAGCATAAGTTTTACTTTCCGCTGCTTTCTGTAAATCAATAAATCGTGCATCCAGGGTAGGCATCTGTATACCTTTAAAGCCTAAATCTGCTGCCCATTGGCAAATACCATCTAATGAATTAAATGGTGCCTGGTCTCCAATAAATTGCGCTAAAAAAACTGCTGGTCCTTTGATTGTCGTCATTTGTTAAATTTTAAAGTCAAACCATTTCTGATCTGATTGCCCCGAAGCTACTACATTTTCAATAAATGCCATGCCTCTAACGCCATCAGCAGAACCTGGGAAATCCAGCATTTCTTTTGTAGGAGTGCCACCAGCCAAAGTCGTCGTAATGGTTAAGGCAAAGTTTCTATAAATATTGCCGAATGCTTCCAGGTACCCTTCCGGATGCCCGGCCGGCGTTCTGTGGTTATGTTGTGCATACGAACCAAGATAGTCATGACCGGTGCGGTAAATCTGTGAAGGTGCATCAAGCCACTTTACTTTCAAAGTATTTGGTTCTTCCTGGTGCCATTCAAGACCACCTTTTTCGCCATATACTTTTATAACCAGCGCATTTTCTTCACCGGCAGCAATTTGCGAAGCCATTAAAATACCGTTTGCTCCATTATCAAATTTCAAAAGTACATTACCATCATCATCTAACAGCCTTCCCTCCACCACACGGTTCAAGTCAGCACATATTTTGGTAATTTCTAAACCTGAAATATATTCTGCAAGCTGCGCTGCATGTGTGCCAATATCGCCCATGCAGCCACTGATGCCGCTTCTCGCGGGGTCAGTGCGCCACGCAGCTTGTTGGTTGCCTTCATTTTCGGAAGGCTCACTAAGCCATCCCTGTGGGTATTCCACACATACCTTCCTGATTTTGCCCAGCTTTCCTTCAGCAATCAATTGTCGTGCTTCCTTTACCATCGGATAACCCGAATAGGTATGGGTTAAGCACAAAATCAATCCTGTTTCTTTCACTTTAGCATCTAGCTTTTTAGCTTCTTCAAGGGTTAAAGTGATAGGCTTATCTATAACGACATGGAACCCATGCTCCAAAGCCATCATTGCAGGTTCAAAATGTGCAAAATTAGGCGTCACAATGCTCACAAAGTGCATACGCTGATCTTCAGGGAGATTAGACTCCGCTTCAATCATTTCCTTGTAGCTGCCATAATTTCGGTCTTCCGGAATAAACAACGCTCTTCCGGAAGCTTTTGCAGTTTCAGGATTGGAACTTAAAGCGGCACAGCTCAGTTCAATTAATCCATCCATGTTAGCTGCAATGCGGTGGACAGCGCCGATAAAGGCATTTTTTCCACCGCCAATCATGCCCATTCTTAATTTTCCCAAAACCATTAAAGATTACCTTTTTTTAGTTCACTAACTGCATGATCACAAGCCCTTGCTGTTAAGGCCATATAAGTTAAGGAAGGGTTCTGACAAGCTGCTGAAGGCATACATGAACCATCAGTTACATATACGTTCTTCACCTCATGCATTGCATTCCATTTATTCAATACTGAATCTTTTGGATCATTACCCATTCTTGCAGTACCCATTTCATGGATCGCCATTCCTGGTGTAGAGCCATTGTCGTAAGTTTTTATATCCTTCAGACCTGCTGCTTCCAACATTTCTGCCGCATCGTTCATCATGTCCACGCGCATTTTTTGTTCGTTTTCTTTAAACTCACAATCAATTGCCAGAACAGCCTGACCCCATTTATCTTTTTTAGTTTTGTCAATGAAAACTCGGTTTTCATAGTAAGGTAAAGACTCACCAAAACCACCAAGTCCCATATTCCATGCGCCTGGTTTGGTCATCATATCTTTGAAATCACCACCAAAGGCCATTTCTGCAACATCAGCATGCCAGTTACCTCTGTTTGCACTTCCCTGGTAACCAAAACCTCTTACATAATCACGTTTATCGTTGCCAACATTTCTGTACCTCGGAATGTAAATTCCATTTGCACGTTTGCCGTAAACATATTTGTCCTCAAATCCTTCCGCACGTCCCGAAGCACCACAACGGAAATGGTGATCCATTAAGTTGTGCCCTAGTTGTCCGCTGCTATTTCCTAAACCATCAGGGAACTCATCAGAAGTTGAATTTAACAATAGGAAAGCAGTACCTAAAGTAGATGCATTTACAAAAACGATCTTTGCAAAATATTCTATGTTTTCGTTTGTTTCGGCATCAATCACTAATACACCTTTGGCTTTTTGAGTTTCCTTGTCATAGATCACCTGGTTAACAATAGAAAATGGACGCACAGTTAAATTACCGGTCGCCATTGCCGCAGGTAGGGTAGAGGATTGTGTGCTGAAGTAAGCACCAAAAGGACAACCCCTGCTACATAAATTACGGTACTCACATTTACCTCTTCCACCGTGAGGTACAGTTAAATTAGCTGTACGGCCAATAGTAATGAGCCTGGATCTGTTCCAATGATCTTCAACACGTTTCTTAACAGATTTTTCTACACAGTTCATTTCCATAGGTGGAAGGAACTGACCGTCAGGGAAATGAGGGTAGTTCTCTGCCTGCCCGCTGATACCTGCAAACTTTTCTACATAATCATACCACGGTGCAATGTCTTTATACCTGATCGGCCAATCATTACCATGACCGTCTTTTAAGTTTTCTTCAAAATTCAGGTCACTTAAACGGTAACTTTGACGGCCCCACATTAGTGATTTTCCCCCTACATGGAAGCCCCTATACCAATCAAAACGTTTTACCTCTGTGTACGGACATTCAAGATCGTCAACCCAAAAGCTCTCATTGTACTCCTGGTAAGGGTAATCCCTTTTTTGTACCGGGTGCGTTCTTTTCTGTTCTTCAGTTAACCTTCCTCTGTGCTCAAACTCCCATGGCTTCTTCATTGCCGTGGTATAATCTTTTATATGTTCAATGTTTCTGCCTCTTTCCAGCATCAACACTTTTAAGCCTTTTTCTGCCAGTTCTTTTGCAGCCCAGCCGCCACTAATTCCAGAGCCGACAACGATTGCGTCATAGGTGTTTTGTGCCGTAGCTTTTGTATTTAAATTACTCATGTTTGTTTTTGTGATTAATTACTATGCCCAAACTCTTTGACCTGGTTTAAGGTCTACACAGCCATCGTAACGGCCAGGGATTTCTAAATATTCATATGCCTGCGTAACACCTATTTCAGAAGTGAAATAACCTAATATGGTTAAATCGCGCATAATTGCAAAGAATAAAGGCTTATCCGCTTTTCTTTCTTTTGCATTCATCGGTTTGCCTGCTTCCTCTTTTTCAGATTTTTTTACTACCGTGTTTTCAGCAGCTTTTCTTTCTTCTTCTGATTTGTCTTTTTCACTCTTTTGTTCTGCAAGAGTTTCTTCTCTCACTTTCCCAATCAGCTGCTCGCGCTCTTTAACTGAAATCTCGAGGAACGATTTACCAAAGTCTTTTTTAGACCGGGCTTCAATGTCCTCTAATCCCTTAACAAATGCTTTTTGGGCATCTTCAGGATAACAATCTTGGATCATCATTGGAATAAATGGCCCTACTCCAGCAGCTTTAGCACCTGGCGTAGATGTAGTTGGGATAATGATGTCTGCAATTTCTGTAATTAATTTCTCCTGATCTGCTGAAAATAGGGAAGCATTACCTTTTTTATCTGAGGGGCCGCAACCCTCCAGAAAAACACCGATGGTGGTAGCAGAAAGGGCTCCTCCCAGTAAAAAAGCAACACTTTTGACTGCGTCTCTTCTGTTCATATTAATTATTTATGGGGTTTGTATAGGTTCTCTTTGAAATTTTAATCTTCTAAAATAATAAAAAGACAACGCAAAGTATATTATTTCATTAAAATCATTTCCATTTATATTGATTTTGTTACCTCAATAAAATATCCTTCATTTTTTTACCTTTGCCAAAACGTATTTTTAATGACTGAAAGAATAATAGTATTAGGCTCAAACGGACAAATCGGGACAGAGTTGGTTAGCACTTTGAGGAAAACCTACGGAGAAAGTAAAGTAGTTGCTTGTGATATTCGCAGACCTGATTATGATATCAAGAATTCTGGCCCTTTTGAATTTGTGAATGTTTTAGAGAAAGATACATTAAATAACTTGTTTCAGAAATACAGGCCTACCCAGGTTTACCTGCTGGCGGCTTTATTGTCGGCCACAGGTGAGCAAAATCCAAAGTTGGCCTGGGATTTAAACATGAACGGATTATTAAATATCCTTGACTTAGCCATGGCCTATAAAACAGCCAAAGTTTACTGGCCAAGTTCTATTGCAGTTTTCGGACCTGGTTCGCCGAAAGAAAACACGCCGCAGGATTGCATCATGGATCCTAACACAGTTTATGGCATCAGCAAACTTGCCGGTGAGCGGTGGTGTGAATACTACCATCAGAAATTCGGACTGGACGTAAGGAGCATTCGCTATCCGGGATTAATTAGCTGGAAAGCCGCACCGGGTGGTGGTACTACCGATTATGCCGTTCATATTTTCCATGATGCTTTAAAGAAAAGTAGTTATGCGTCTTTTTTATCTGCAGATACTAAATTGCCAATGATGTATATGGATGATGCCATCCGTGGTACCATTGCATTAATGGATGCGGAAGCAAGTAAATTAACCGTTCGTTCGAGTTATAACTTTTCCGGAGTTAGTTTTACTCCCGAAGATCTTGCTTCAGAAATCAGGAAACATATTCCTGAATTTAAATTAACTTACACTGATAACGATCCACGTCAGCAAATCGCTAACAGCTGGCCCAGGTCAATTAATGACAGTACCGCCGCCGCTGACTGGGGCTGGAAGCCAGAATTTGATTTGGCTAAACTGACACAGGATATGTTGGAGAACTTAAAAAATAATAAGTAATAAACTTATACCACTATGGGAAGAGCATTCGAATTTAGAAAAGAAAGAAAGTTTAAACGTTGGGCAAAAATGGCCGTTCAATTTACCCGTATCGGTAAAGAGATTGTAATGGCAGTAAAGGACAATGGGCCTCATCCGGAAACCAACTCTCGTTTGCGTACGGCTATCCAGAATGCGAAGGCTGTAAATATGCCAAAGGATAGGGTAGATGCAGCCATTAAAAGAGCATCTAACAAGGATGAAAACGGCTATGAAGAATATGTTTACGAAGGATACGCACAACATGGTGTTGCCATTTTAATAGAAACGGCTACAGACAATACAAACAGGACCGTTGCCAATGTACGCAGCTATTTTAACAAAACAGGTGGCACGCTGGGCAAAACTGGTTCCCTTGACTTTATATTCAACCGTAAATCCATTTTCAGGTTTTTACCGGGCGAAAAGGACCTCGAAGAATTAGAGTTTGAATTAATTGATGCAGGTCTCGAAGAATTATATGTAGAGGCAGACGAGGAAGGAAATGACATCGCAGTTGTTCAAACTGCCTTTGAAGATTTCGGAAAAATGCAAAAAGCATTGGAAGAACTCGGCGTTGAATTGAAAAGTGCTAAATTAGAGCGTATCGCTTTATCTACTACCTCCGTTACTGAAGAAGAAGCAGTAGATGTTTTTAAACTTATCGATAAACTGGAAGAGGATGATGATGTACAGGCCGTATATCATAACATGGAAGGATAGTTATTTTTGATGTGAAAATAACCAAGGCAATAATTGTGGTTCAGCGAAAGCTGAATCCCAACTATTGTGATTGGCATCTTCATATAAAGTATACTTCACTTCCTTGCCAATTATTTTCAGATGATCTGCAATGTCTTTTGATAACTCAAAACTGACTACATCATCTTTTCCACCATGGAAGATCCATAAGGGAACATTTTTATATTTCTTCACATTGGCGATATTGTCGCCTCCACAAATGGTAAAGGCTGCAGCGAAGGTTTTACGCTTGCGCCTCAATATTTCGAAGGTCCCCATGCCACCCATGGATAACCCGCCAACATAAACCTGTTTCTTATCTACATAAGGCTCATCTATCTGCTCATTAATCATACCCATCAACGCACGCATTGCCGCGGTAGGTTTTCCCCCTTTTTGGAAGTTGAACCTGTTTTTACCGGTTTGGCCACCCTTTATTTCCACATTTGACCAGAAGTCATTTTGCGGGCACTGTGGGAAAATCACAATGGCTTCAAACTTATCGCGTATCTCAGGTTTTGTAAATAAGTTTCCGCCGTGGATTAATTGCTTTTGATTGTCATCGCCACGCTCACCGCTTCCGTGCAGGAAAAAGATAACCGGATATTTTTTAGCAGGATTGAAGTTCTCCGGCATAAGAATTCTGTAACTGATGCTGTCTTTGCCATTGATATAACGCGCTTCCTTATAATCAGTTGAAATTTGAGCAGAAGTTTTTAACCCGCAAAGGATCATTAGCATGGATAAAATAATAGGAGCGGTTTTCATATTTCTAAAGTAAATAACCTTTATCTATTTTCTGCATATTTTATTAATTAAAAGCATTTTGTTTCTTATTTCACAAATGTGAATTGCGATTCTTTCACATCCCTCGAATTAGTGCCTATAAACACTTTAAAGTCCCCCGGTTCTGCGACATATTTAAGCTCCGCATTGTAAAACTTCAGGTCATCAATACCAATAGAAAAATCAACCTTTTTACTTTCTCCTCTTTTCAGGAAGATTTTTTTAAAACCTTTTAGTTCTTTAACGGGACGGGTGATGGATCCATAAATATCCTGAATATAGAGTTGCACAACTTCTTGTCCATCGTAACTTCCAGTGTTCTTAACGACCACACTGGCCTGAATTTTTCCTGCGGCATCCAGTTTAGGGTTACTTAAGGTAACAGGCGAATATGAAAAGCTGGTAAAGCTCAAGCCATAACCAAAGGGATATAAAGGGTCATTCGGACTGTCAAGGTAACGGGATTTGTATTTTTCTAGGAAGTTTCCCTCATAAGGCCGGCCGGTACTTTTATGGTTATAGTATAAAGGGATCTGCCCCACATGGCGTGGCCAGGTTGCTGTCAATTTCCCCGCGGGGTTATAATTTCCTACCAATACTTCTGCAATGGCATTTCCAGCTTCAGTACCTGCAAACCAGGTTGCCATCATGGCATTAACGTGGGTATCTTCCCATTCCAGTGTTAACGGGCGACTGCTCATCACTAACAATACCACAGGTTTACCCGTGTTGATAATTGCTTTTAAAAGTGCTTGCTGGTTGGGTAAAAGGTCTAAATTAGTGCGACTGGTGGCTTCTCCACCCATGATCGCACTTTCTCCTAATACCAGTACAGCGATGTCGGATTTCTTTGCGATGGCTACAGCATCGTCAATTAATTGTGCCGGCGATTTCTTATCTGGTGTTATTTCTGCTCCATTGTTGTTAATTTGTTTTAACAGTAGCGGATCATCCACTAAATTGGCTCCTTTAGCATAACTGATCTCCATTTTAGGGGCAACTCTTTTCAACCCTTCCAACACACTGATCGCTTTTTTCCAGTCGCCTGCCGCACTCCAGCTTCCAATCATATCTCTTCTATTGTCAGCTAAAGGACCAATCAGCGCTATTCTGGCATTACCTTTTAAAGGTAATAGGCCATCTTTGTTCTTCAGTAAAACCATGGATGCCTGTGCAATCAACCGCGCGTCCAACCTGTTTTGAGTGGTCATGATTTCATTTTTTGCACGCTCTTCACTGATATATTTATAGGGGTCGGCGAAGAGGCCCAGTTTGTATTTCGCCTCCAGAATTCTACGGCATGCCTGATCCAGGGTAGCCATGCTGAGCGTCTTATCAGCTAAGCTTTGTTTAATGGTTGTTAAAAAGCCCTCACCAACCATATCCATATCAATCCCTGCATTTAAAGCCAGTGCACTCACTGTTTTCAAATCACCCAGGCCATGTGCAATCAGTTCCGGAATGCCAGTGTAATCGGTGACCACAAAACCCTTAAAACCCCATTGATTGCGTAAAACATCGGTCATGAGCCATTTATTTGCTGTGGCAGGCATTCCATTAATATCATTGAAAGAGGCCATCACTGTGGCTGCGCCTGCATCAATAGCAGCCTGGTAAGGAGGGAAATACTCGTTGTACATCCTGTTTAAGCTCATGTCGGTCGTATTGTAATCCCTTCCCGCTTCAGCAGCGCCATATAAAGCAAAATGCTTCACACATGATAAAATGGCGTCTTTATTTGCTAAGCTATTGGTTTGGTACCCTTTCACCATCGCTTTTGCAATTAAGGAGCCGAGGAAAGGGTCCTCGCCGGAGCCTTCAGAGACACGTCCCCACCTGGGATCCCGGGAAATGTCAACCATCGGCGAAAAGGTCCAGTTTAAGCCGTCGGCACTTGCCTCCCTGGCGGCAATTCTCGCGCTTTTTTCAATAAGGTCCATATCCCAGGTTGCACTCAAACCCAGTGAAATCGGAAATATGGTCTTGTGGCCATGAATTACATCATAACCAAATAACAAGGGTATCTTTAAACGTGTTTTATTTACCGCCAGGTCCTGCAATTTTTTTACCGCTGCTGGTGTAAATGTGTTGAATACCCCACCTACCAAACCTTTAGCAATTTTTTCATCTACCCCCTGACTTAAAATTGGCCCGGTCACATCAAAACCTACAGAAGGCAAGTTGAGCTGACCAATCTTCTCCTCTACCGTCATTTTATCCATAAGCCTGGTGATGAAGGCGTTCATTTCCTTATCATCCGGTGTAATGCGTTTTGTTTGTGCCAATAAAGTATGAAAGCTCAGCATGGCAACCATTGATAACAGGAGGGCAGGTTTCATGGTATAAAAATTTAGGTGCTATTTAACTAAATAGGGCGTAATCTCTTTTATCCAGATGGCATAACCAGCTGCATTCAAATGAAGCATGTCCTCCAGGAAAAGTTCCGGCCTCAGCTCCTTATTTTCCGTTAACATTTTGCTGTTTACATCAACAAAACTGGTGTTCTTGTAGTTAGCCAGGTAATTTTTAATCAGTGTATTGGCATGTGTCATGATCTCTGCATAATTTTTTCTCGAAGGACTGCTTTTGATGGAGATATAAGTGACAACAGCATTCGGATACTTCTTTCTGATATTGCTGAAAAGTGCACTGAACCGGTCTAAAGTTTGTAATGCGGTGATATGATCTGAAGCGATGTCATTTTCACCACTATAAATGACTACCTGTTTTGGCTCATAAGGATACACCAGGTCTGCAATATAATAATTAGCCTGAGCGAGCGTTGACCCACCGAAGCCCCTGTTGATCGCTTTATAATCTTTAAATACAGTTTCCAGTTCTTTCCAATTGGTAAAAGAGGAACTCCCTATAAATATAATCCCCTTTTTGGGTGGCTTTGAGATGCTGTCTTTTTGCTTAAATTGTTGAATGTCATCCCAGAAAGCCGGCTTGTTTTGTGCATTGGATTCAGCACTAATTAAAACTGTAGCAAAGAAGAGGAGAAAATAGAAACGTTTCATATATATTTAGTTTACCTTAATTACTTTGGTTCTTTCAGATAAACCCTTCTCATTGATGGCTTCAATGCTGAAATAGTAAGGTTTATTCTTATCCATCCCTTTATACCAGTATTCATTACTATGGTGAACCATAATGCAGTTATACAGTTTATCGGGATGTATACCCAAATATATGTTATATGCATAAGCATTATCAACCATATCCCATTTTATCCAGGCACTTCTTTTGTCTTTCTCCGTCCGCAGTACAATGAAGTTCTTCACTTTAGCAGGCTTTGGAATTTCACTGTTGCCAAAAACCCGCAAACCACTAATGGCGAACTTGCCGGTGGGCATATGTATATTTTCCAGCTTGATGAAACGGGCCTTAACAGGATTATCTAATTCCACATAATCATGAGGCACATCTTTTTTGTGGTTACTCTTATCGATGAGTACTTCCCAGTTTTTTCCATCAGCCGAATACCATAACTTATACTGATGATAGATCCCCTGCTGTTTTCCTAAAAATTTGGCATCCTGATCCCCATAATTAATTTGTACAGCCCTTACGGTTGAAAGTCTGCCAAGGTCGCTTTGCAGCCATTCGCCTTTGTTCCCTGAAGCAGCGGACCAATAGGTTTTTATGCTTTCATCGACGGCATAATTTGGCTGGTAAGCGGCTAGCGTAGACGATACGGTCACCGGCTTATTATAATTCAGTAACATCCAGCCTGTAAAGCCACTTTTCAAGTGATCAGCAGCCCCCGAGGGTAAATAATGAGGGTAGTCGCCAAATGCAGCATCCATATAAAGTACATCATCTTTATCAAAACCTGCAGGCCAGATTCCGATGCGTCTTTCGAAATTGTTCTTCACACTTAGCACCACCGTGGCTACATGCCAGTAATTCTTCCACTTGTCTTGAAAAGTAGCCCCGTGGCCGGCACCGCGGGCGAAACCTCCGGGCTTGTAGGCGAAAGGGAGGGATAGCTGCTCAAAGGGGCCAAGGGGAGATTTCCCGACAGCAACCCCATCAGCATAACCACTAAACTCCGTACCTGGTGCTGCAAATTGAAAATAGTATTTGTTCTTGTACTTGTTCACCCAGGCTCCTTCTGTAAAAGGTTCCAGAAAGGTGTTGTCCAGGTACTCACCGAAACGCTGCCAGCCAAAACGATCAGGATTCAGTAGCAGCAATTCCTTCCTGGCACCAATTGGCTCAAATGTTTTTCTGTTCAATTCTATGCCATACAATGGATAAACATTACTGCTGCCATTATACATATACAGCCTTCCGTCATTATCGACGAAATGTGCAGGGTCCCAACCGCCTATGTCAAATTCATGAACGGCTTCTGTCCATTCATTTGCCTTTGGATTGGTGCTCTGCCATATCGGAAAGTTCCTGGAATAGGTAGAACCAAACACCAGCATGGTGTCTCCTTGTACCCACACGGAAGGCGCACAAAGGTCATCATAAACTTTATGCTCGGGCCGAAGGAAAGATTTGGAGACAAAATTCCAGTTGTAGAGGTCAGTGCTCCACCAATAGCCCCATTGGTTGGTAGAAAAAAGGTAATAATCGCCTTTATAGATCACGATAACCGGGTCGGCAGTGGCACGGTGCCTTCCTTGCTCCGAAAAATTGGGAATAGGGGTGTAGCCGTAATCGAGGTTAACCGGATTACAATAAGTAAGTTGTTTCTTTTGCGCCAACACAGGTAGTGTGCAAAAGAATGCCAGCACGATAAAAAGGATATTTTGTTTGTTAAACATGTTATTTTGCAATTGCAGGACTTGTAAAGCCCAGGTATTTTAATCCGTTCTGAACTTCCGGAATACTCATAAATAACTTCCATATTAATCCACTGCGGTGATTTTCAATCATCACAATGATCGGCCCCTGGTCTATGGCGAGATGTGATTTTGCTACCCAGTGGTGTTGCTCACTAAAAGCATCGGCAAAACCATATTCCGTCCATAGCTGTTCGCCCATATCTTCATAAAAATGCCTTAAAGCCTGCATGGAATATTCGGGCGTATAGGGAAAAGAGGACAGTGCTGCCGTCGGACTAATTACACCCAAATCTTCTGTTGGCGAATGAGCTGCATAACCCTTCCAGCTGTCACTTGCCGTTAAACCCCAGCTGTTCGCTCCATAACCTTTATATTTTTTAGGGTTTTCTATACAGTATGCACGGTTAACCAGGGTGTGGGCTTTGTTTTGTTCCCAGTAGTCACCAAACTGATCTTTTAAACCCCTGGGATCAAGGCCCAGAAAGGAATAATGGGAAAAGAATAAGGGGCCACCATATTCATCACCTAAGGGGAGGGTAATGCCATGGTACTGGCGCCCGTTATAAAAGGTCCTGCTGTGCGTCCAGCCATCCACGTAAACTCTTTTTTCAATGGGGTATCTTGGTGCGGAGGCGGCAAGTATATAGGTGATCAGACATTCATTCCATCCCCTGATCGGGTGATTCATGCTCCAGTCGTTATTCGGGCTCCAGTGCCAGTAAAGCACATGCTGGTTTTGCGTAAACCAATCCCATTCCACGGCCTCCCACATCCAGGTGATCTTGTTCCTGATGGTTCTTTCTACTTCGTTATCAGCGTTGTAATATTGACGTGCAGTCAGCAGACCCTGGAACAGCAGGGAGGTCTCCACAATATCAGCACCGTCGTCTTTTAAACTGAAACGGATCACTTTCCCCGTCTCTCCGTTTAGCCAGTGCGGGAAAGCACCATGAAACATATCAGCCTTCCACAGAAAGTCGACAATTTTTTTTGTCCGCTCTGCTGCCTGTTCGCGGGGAATAAACCTACGGTCGGCCGCAACGATAATGGCCATGAGGCCAAAGCCGGTGCCACCGGTGGTTACCACTTCTGGTCCGTAGTTAGGTGCTTTGTTACTGCGTTCACGTGCCATGCCACTTACCGGGTGTGCAAAATCCCAGAAATACCTGAAGGTTTGTTTTTGGACAAGGTCAAACAACTGATCGTCTGTAAGGTTCTTTTTTATTTTTAAATCAGCCGAAATCTTGTTATTAGTTTTTTGTGCCCCTGCAGGTTCAGGAGCAAGGATAGTGCAGGAGGCGAATAGCAACAACAGCGAATAATAGTTTTTCAGTTTCAGCATCTGGAAAAATTAAAAAAGACTGTTTCGTATGGTGATTGCCATGCCGAATGATGAAACTTTCAGATTGGCCTCTTCACTATATATAAGATATCTTAATAACCCGGATTTTGTGTCAATACCCCCCCGCTCAGGTCAACTTCTGTCTGTGGTAGTGGCCAAACCTCATTTCTGCCTGCAATCCAACCTTTAGGCCCAAATATTTCCGCTCCTCTTCCCTGACGGATCACATCGAAATAACGGTCATATTCCAAGGCCAGTTCTACATGTCTTTCTCTCCAGATCGCCAATCTCAATTCAGCCTGAACAGTGGTGGTAACCGGTGGTAAGATATTTGGATCGCCCTGGCGTGCCCTGGCCCTGACCATTTCCAACGATGATAATGCCTGTGCTGTATTGCCTAATTCATTAGCTGCCTCAGCATTCATTAACAAAACATCAGCATAGCGTAAAACCCGGTAGTTTTGTTGTGCACCTTCGTTATAACCGGTTACATATAAAGAAAAGGGCACATATGATTTCTGGTTATACATTGGATTATCTCCAGTTGCAGGGATCACATCACCTTCTGGTGTAGTTTCGCCACGGAAAATAATGGTGGCATCTCTGCGAGGATCACCGGGCTCAAATGCTGCAGCTAACTCTGCTGTTGGAACATTAAATCCCCAGCCTCCGCCAATACTCCCTTTTACGCCTTGAACCTGGGCATATTGAGAGTTTGAAGCGCCTGTATTTCCCGGAACTAAAGCAGCCTGTATCTCAAAAACAGATTCACTGCTGTTTTCATTTTCCAGTCTGAATACTTTCTCAAAGTCAGGTAGTAAAGCATAACCGAAACCCATTACCTGGTTGGTGTAATTGAGTACATCATTCCATTTTTTTAAATACATGGCTACTTTTGCATGTAAAGCCAAAGCAGCACCTTTTGTGGCACGGCCAAGGTCTTGAGCCCCATAAGACTGTGGCAATACGGCTGCGGCCTCCGTTAAATCGGTTTCAATCTGGGCATATACCTCTTGAGCAGATGCCCTGGGAATATTATATTCAGTGGCATCAGCTGGTACAGTTAAGCGCAAGGGCACACCGCCAAATGCGCGGACAAGCCTGAAATAAGATAAAGCCCTTACAAATTTTGCTTCAGCAAGATACCGGGCCTTTAAATTTTCATCCATGGTAATAGCCGGTACATTGTCTAATACCTGGTTTGCATAATTGATATTTCTGTATTGTCCGTTCCAAAAACCAGAAATTTGTCCCTGTGCAGGGTCAATTTTAAACTGATCGAATTCCAGGAAAAAGGTAGCATCAGTAGGGCTACTTCCTTTTTCCGCTTCGTCAGCGCCCATACTTTCAATAGCGATGGCAGGAAATGCTGTATTTTCCCAGGATCTCAGGTTAGCATAAATGGCATTGACGCCTTTTTCAGCATCCTCTGCGGTTAGCCAAAAGGCTTCGGCGTTTTGCTGGCCTTGTTCAGGTACATCCAAAAAGCTTTTTTTACAGGAAACGATTGTTGCTAGCGCGATACATAAAGTAAAACCTGTAAGGATTCTTCTATAAGTGATATGAATTGTTTTCATGGTCGTTACGAATTAAAATGTAAGGTTGACACCAAAATTATAAGTGGCAAACAAGGGGTATACACTGGCATCAATACCGCCATTCAGCGTCGTGTTCGTTACTGAAGTTGAAATTTTTGAAGCCGGATCTACTGGCTCCGGACCCACTTCAGGACTAAAGCCTTTATACCCGAAAATGTTGATGGCATTCTGCGCGTTTGCATAAATTCTGATCTTTTTTACTTTCCATTTTTCAAGAATATTACCTGGTAAAGTATAACCTATTTGTGCATTCCTTACCCTAAAATAAGCGCCGCTGGAAACGAAGAAGGAATTCGGTGCTGAGTTTGCAGTGGATCCAATATTAGCAGATGGGTAACTGTTGGAGGTGCCTTCACCACGCCAGCGGTTTTCAAAAAAGTCCCTGGTAAAGTTTTCATTTCCAAATCGGAAGGCAAGGTTTGCATTGTAAATATCAACATCCGCTACACCCTGAAAATCAAGGGCAAGGTCAAAGTTCTTGTATTCAAAACTTGTGTTTATACCATAAGTGTATTTAGGATTTGGATTTCCCAACACCACCTTATCCAATGAGTTAATCCTTCCGTCACCATTGGTGTCCTGGTATTTAAATCCTCCAGGAGCTGCATCTGCCTGTGTTGGCGAGCTGCTGATATCGGCAGCATTCTGGAAAACACCTACAGTTTGATAGCCATAAAATTGTCCGATTGGTTCACCTGTGATCGTTCTGGTTGCCAATGCACCGTTGGTAATGCCTAAGGTTCCAGAAAAGATGGGTGTACTTCCAGATACCACATCTAATACTTTATTGTTGTTTAAGCCAATATTTCCACTGATTCGATAGGTCAATCCTCCTTCCGTACTTGCCGTCCAGCCGATAGAAAGTTCAGCACCTCTGTTCTGAATATCAGCCTGGTTGCCTAAAATCTGGTTGTCAACCGTTCCCAGTGAGCCCAGGATAGGTAAGGCGAATATAGCCCTTGACGTTTTTCTGTTATAGTAATCTCCTTCGACATTTAGCCTGCTATCTAAAAAGGATGCTTCAAAACCTATATTTGTTCCAATTCCTTTTTCCCAGACAATAGAAGGAGGAACGAGGGTATTTCTGCTTGCGCCTGTATAGATGGCATCACCGAAAAAAGCAACAAGGCTTGCGGTTTGTGCAATTAATGCCTGCGTAGGGTTTACCGGCACACTGGCATTTCCTACTTTACCCCAGCTTCCCCTGATTTTTAAGGCGCTAAATATGGTTTGATTTTCCATAAAGTCTTCACTGGTAACCACCCAACCTAAACCCACAGAAGGGAAATATCCCCAGGTTTCTTCGCCAAAGAATTGAGAAGCACCATCCGCCCTCATGGAAGCGTTTATCAGGTATTTATTTTGGAAAGCGTAATTTACTCTTCCAAAATAGGATGCAAATTTAATTAACGTACCCTGATCATTTACAAATCTGGAGTCCGTATTTCCTAATCTTAAATACAAATCTGCATCCGTATTGAAAGGGACATTTTCTGCAGTTGCGTTAACGGTGTATCCTTTATTGGCCTGTGCCGACTGGCCCAGCAGCACCGTTAAATTGTGGTCCTCGTTAAAAGTGTTCTGATAGGTCAGCGTATTTTCAATGATCCAGTTGCGGGTTTCCACACGTTTTAAATCCAGCACACTGATGTCCCTTCTTTGGGTAAAAGTAGCTTCATAAACCGGCGCATAGGTTCTTGATTGGGCCTGGCCAAATTCACCTCCGAAACTGCTTCTGAAGGTGAAGTGGTCAGCGAATTTCAATTCAGCAAAGATGTTACCGGTAACCCTGTAATCCTGTGATTCCTGGTTAAAGAAGTCAATAGTAGCCTGAGGGTTATAAGCGGCAGCGTTACCCAAATTGAAATCTTCAGGGTCACCATAAGTGCCATCAGCATTAAATACGGGAATCACAGGGGCAGCAGTATACAACTGATGAAAGATCGCATTTGGGATGTCATCAGATCTGGTAGAAACACCCGTCAGGTTAAATCCTAATTTCAAATCTTTGAAGATCTGGATATCGTTTGTTACACGTGCGGTATATCTTTTAAAATTATTAGTTTCAATAATGCCATCCTGATCCAGGTAACCCAGTGAAACGTTAAAATTTGACCTTTCGCCTCCCCCAAGTATTGAAATGTTATGGCTTGTGACGAAGGCATTCTGCAGAATCTGGTCATACCAGCTTGTGCCTGCGCCAAGGCTTTCCGGGTTTGGAAATAGCGGGTCGAGGTTATTAGAGGTATACAATTCGTTAATCAAGGTTCCAAACTCACTCGCATTGGCCATCTCCACCTGGTTGGTTACTTTCTGAAGTCCTACATAACCGTCATAATTGATGGTGGTAGGGGCATTAATTTTTCCTTTTTTGGTCGTCACCAGCACAACGCCATTGGCCGCACGGATACCATAGATGGATTGTGCGGAGGCATCCTTCAGGATACTGATGTTTTCAATGTCATTGGGATTTAAGAAATTGATGTCGCTGTACCAAACACCGTCTACCACATATAAGGGCGCCTGGTTACCGTAAATGGTGCCAAGACCCCTGATCCTGATTTGCGGTGTAGAACCTGGTGCACCGGTATTGGTTACTGAAACCCCTGCAACCTTACCTTGTAAAGCGCTGACGGGGTTTGTTGAAGCTTGTTTGGAGATTTCTGCACCACCCACGGATGCGACTGATCCTGTTACATCAACTTTTCTTTGCGTACCATAACCAACCACTACCACTTGCTCGAGTTGTTGCGCTGATGATGTTAAAGCAATATTTAGCGTAGTCTGGTTATTTACAGGAACCTCTCTGGTGTCATAACCAACATAGGTGAACACGAGGGTGCTGGTTGCCGGTGCTTTAATTGCAAACCTTCCATTTGCATCTGTCTGTGTTCCTGTTGTGGTGCCTTTTACAATTATACTAACCGATGGGATAGTGGTTTTATCCTGAGCATCAGTGACCACACCGCTCACTGTAATGTCCTGAGCGTAAGTGGCATTGAAAAATAGCAAAAATAGAATAGTTACAACAGAAATTTTAGTAAAACTTCTTTCCATGGTATTCTAGTTTAGATTGCACTATTAAATTTCCACTAGTTATTTTGCTATTGCAAATTTTCAACCTCAACATTACTACATCACCAAAAGCATCAAAACGGCAGGTATAGCATTAATTAAATTGTTGATGGTGAAAATGTTTTCATTTGGTCTGGTTAGTAAGAAGTTACAAGTGATTTACGCCCCGAATTGACCTTCATTTTTACGGCACTTCTGGGGCAGAGGAGAGGTGTTGATGTAGCGCTAATATTCCAGTAAAAATTCAACCAGATTTTTATCATGAGGCACTTTTAGTTTTTTTCTTAAGCGGTAGCGTCTGATTTCCACCCCGCGTAGTGAGATATTTAGCAATGAAGCTATCTCCTTACTACTCATGTTCATGTGTAAAAATGCACAAAGTTTGAGGTCGTTGGGAACAAGTTCGGGATGCCCTGACTTCAACTTTTTGAAGAAATTTTCATGCGCTTCATTGAAACTTTGCTCAAATAAATTCCAGTCACGTTCATTATTCATTCCTTCGTCAATCACTTTTTGAATTTTCAGGAGCTGCTTCTCTGGCAAGGGCTTGCCATTTTCATCCTTAATTTTAAGGATCTCATCACTGATCTTTTGCAAAAGCTCGTTTTTGTAAACGAGGTTCATGGCAGCGTTTGCCAGTTCCCGGTTTTTACCGGCAAGCGCTGCCTGCAATTTTTCTGTCTGTATTTTTGAAATCTGCTTATCCCGGTCTTCAGCTTCTCTTTTTGAAAACGCCTCTTTTTCCGGTTGTACCTTTGCGCTGATATCAGCCCTGTGTTTTTGAAGCTTATTTTCATAAAACCGCTTTCCAACGAAAAAGCAAACAACGAACACGATTAACAATGCAGCTAATCCCAGGTAATTTACATCAATTGGGCTTAGTACAAAGAAATCGGCTGCGGTTTTCATGTAACATTGACTGGCTGCGGAACTTTCACATAATAGCCTGTTCCGTCATAAGGGCGCCTGCGCGGGTTAGTGGTACAGACTTCAGAACAGCATCCCAATAAGGTTTCTCCGCAATCATCACATTGGGTGACGTGCTCATTGCATTCGGGATTGGCACAATTGATCATTTTCGGGGTAATTTTTCCGCAGTTATAACATTTGGAAACTACGGTTGGGTTAACAGTATTTACATCAACCGCAATCCGGTTGTCAAAAACATAACATTTACCTTCAAAATCTTTACCGCCAGCTTCTTTGCCATATTTAATAATACCGCCATGCAGCTGATAAACATCATTGAAGCCATGGTGCAGCAGCAAGGCAGATGCCTTTTCGCATTTGATGCCACCGGTACAGTAAGTTAACACTTTTTTATCTTTATACTGTGCTAACTCATTTATTTTTTCGGGGAAATCCCTAAAGTTTTCAATATCCAGGGTGATGGCGTTTTTGAAACGGCCCAGGTTATGCTCATAATTTGAACGTACATCAAGGATTACCACATCCTCGTCATCAATCATCTTTTCGAACTCCGCAGGTGCTAAATGTTTACCCGTTTGGATATTGGGATTAATGATATTAGGATCTCTTAAGCCTGAATGCACAATCTCTGATTTATAACGGCAGTGCATTTTAATGAAGGATGGTGCTGGTACATCATCGATTTTAAAATCTGTTTTGGCAAAACGTTCATCTGCCTTGATATGTGCCATATAAGCTTCGCAAGCCTCCTTGGTTCCGGAGACAGTACCATTAAGGCCCTCTTCTGCCACAATAATACGGCCTACAAGACCGAGGGATTTACAAAAAGTAAGGTGATCAGCAGCGAATTGTTCGGCGTCAGCTATAGGACTATAGCAATAGTATAGGAGTGTCTGAAATTTGTTCATAAGATATTGATACCGTTGCATACGGCGTTTAATATTGCAAAAGTACAATTTTTTCCTAATCTCAATATAGCTTTTTCTATTTCAGCATCGTACAAAGCACTTAAAAGCCGTAAGAAATTCTAAAGCCTTCATGTACTTTTCTATTGCCGTCATAAGCATAGCCATACGTTACCCTGAAGATAAGCCTTTGCAAACCATAGTAGAACTCCTTGTAATTCTTTTTCAGGGGCTGGTTAAGGTAGCTTCCGCCAATCACTTCTTCGAGTTTTAATTTACGGATCAGTGGTATTTTGTTCATGATCAGTCCTGCGAAGTTATGTTCCACGTGTGCCTCTACATAATGGCGGTCGGTACTGTACTGGTAGAAATCAAGGAAAGAGAACTTACGGATATCCGGTAAGGAGGTCAGCGAGTTGTTACCTCTGAAATGTTTACTCTCCGGGTAAAATACCACATTATTGTTCAGGAATTTTCCGGCACCCACCACAAATGATGAATAGCCCCATAAGCCTGCACTGATCCGCTCTTTATAAACCTCCATGCTGATTAAATCATAATCTACATCGCTGCCCAGTACATTTTTGAACCCCTTTTGGTAGGTCAGTTCTATCCGCGGCGCTTTAGATTCCTGGTAAATTTTTCCGTCAGGTCGTGTAATGTACTTCTGGCCAAAAGTATAAATCAATGATAAATTGGTGGTTAATGCATTGTAATCAGGAAATAAAGGGGTCTCTACCAACGGGGTGTAAGGATTGTTGGAAGTGAACTCCTGGTCATCTCTGTCGAAGAATGAAAAGGTGGTATTATTAACCAGGTTCTTGTTTCTGGCATACTGTATGGCCACCGCACCTTGCAAACCTCTGGCTATTTCTCTGGTCGTTGCACCGTTGATAAAGTTTTTTTGGTAGAACTTTGGATAGTTCTTTTCAAACAGCAGCGTGTTCAAGGTATTGGATAATAAATTCATCGTTCCATAACGGTTAAGGTCATAGATGCCAGAACCCATGGAGAGACTTACATGAGCCTTTTTAACAGGGTCATAATAATAATCCCCGCTGATGTTTGCCGTAAGGGTGCGGCTTGCAAACCCGTACCTTATTTCCGGTCTGATGCTATATTTCCTGTTGTACTCAAATTCTTTGGTAAAGGTGAACCCATAGTTGATTCCAAAGCCCTCCACGGTGTTATAGATGAATGCCTTTAATACAGGGTCTAATTTAACGGAGTGTTGCGCATACCTGTTATTGATCGTGTAATGTGTCAGCAATAATTTAGCCGTCGTAAAGTTGTTGTTTACCCTTTCTAAAGAATCCAGGTAGAATTTACTTTCCTTTCTTTTTGCGATGCTGTCTTTTCTGATGTAATTGATCTTTTCCTCCAGATTCAGTGGAATAGGCCGCGATGCATTCCAGTAAGTCGTATCTTTTTGATTTACATTTTTAGGGATTTTTAGAATTTCACCATTAAAATAACTGTCCGGAAAATTAGGATTCAGGTTGTAATTGTTAAATACACCAAGGTAATAACCATCGAATTTAAACCCCATCACATTGCCATTAAAAGTGAAGTTGATATTGGAAGGCATATAGGTGCTATCCACTTTGGTAAACTGCTGAATAATATTCAGGGTGTCGATCAGGTTGATGCCGGTGTTTTTAGTCAGGTATAAATCTGTACCCTGTATTCTCCAGTTGTCATCGGCTATGTAAATGTAGCCACGGAAAGCAGGGTCGTGTTTTCGGCGTGGCGTTACCTCTATTTTATTGATATAAACACCGTTTTCTACGGTGGTGCCTATCAATTTATACTTATAATAAAATAAAGCATAATCTGCGATAGGGGAGACAAAGCCTCTTGAACTTAATACATTTTCTAAAATGATGTTGTTGTAAAAATTAATTTCCAGGTCCGAGGCTTTGTTAAAGCTAAAGGCATTATTTCGGCCCGCTACTTTTGAAGCAATCATCTCTTCGTGCACATGATTGGGTTTCCTGCAGTTGTAAGTAGACTGCGATTCTGATTGGTAGAGAATGCCTTTCCGGTTGGTGTCCAGGTCCAGGGTTTTTTGTATATCCCTGCCGAAGAACTTTTTCGGGGCACCCACTAACTTCTGTACACCTTTGATATAGACATTGCAACTGAACTCTTTTACTTCTTCCAGGTGTTTCTTTCGGTTTTTAATGGCATTTTTAATAATTTCATAGGCGGGGTCTTTTGCATTAGCACTAATGCTGACCTCTTTTAAGGAGTAGGTTTCCGGTGTGAGTACAACATTTTCAACCGCATTAGAATCCAGTTCCACCACTTTTTCTACTGTCTTATATCCTATCGTTTTAAAAACAATGGTATAAGCTCCTTTATTCAGTTTCAGCATATAAACACCATCTATATTTGCTGAGGTCCCAATGGTGGTGTTTTTGATATATACTGAAGTAAAAGGCACTGTCATACCCTGTTGATCTTTTATGTTACCTGTTAGGAGTAGCTGTTGAGAAAAAGCAGGTCTGACGATAGCCAGGAAGAATAAAAGCGTAAAAAAGATTTTTTTCATATGTAACCTAAATATATAAATATCATGTATTTTTTTTTAAAAAGGTATTTTAAAATACACGTTTAATAATGCCTTTAATAAGTTAGGGGTGATAATTGATAATTTCCTAACTTTGGGAACTTAATTTAATAAAAATGTATAAAACATTACAACCAATTCTTAAACAAGAACTAGACCAAATCGAGAAAGACGGGTTATATAAAAGGGAAAGAATTATTGTTACGCCTCAGGGTGCAGACATTAAGGTAAGCACCGGACAAAATGTAATTAATTTTTGTGCAAACAATTACCTAGGCTTGTCTTCTGATCCAAGGGTAACTGAAGCAGCAAAAAAAGCAATTGATAAATATGGTTATGGCATGTCATCTGTACGCTTTATTTGCGGCACACAAGATATTCATAAAGAATTAGAAGCTAAGTTATCTACGTTTTTAGGTACTGAAGACACTATTCTTTATGCTGCAGCTTTTGATGCGAACGGTGGTGTTTTTGAACCTTTATTTAACGACCTTGATGCCATTATTTCTGATGAGTTGAACCATGCTTCCATTATAGATGGTGTTCGTTTGTGTAAAGCCAAACGTTACAGGTACAAACACAATAACATGGAAGACCTGGAGCTACAGTTGCAGGCAGCAGCTGGCAGCAGAAACAGAATCATTGTAACCGATGGTGCTTTTTCTATGGACGGGACTATAGCGCAGCTGGATAAAATCTGCGACCTTGCAGACCGCTATGAGGCTCTAGTCATGATTGACGAATCGCATTGTTCGGGCTTTATGGGTAAAAATGGAAGAGGTACCCATGAGCATTGTGGGGTTATCGACCGCGTAGACATCATCACCGGAACTTTAGGTAAAGCTTTGGGTGGTGCATCAGGTGGTTTTACTGCCGGAAAAAAAGAAATTATTGATATGCTGCGCCAGCGTTCACGGCCATACCTGTTCTCCAACACTTTAGCGCCGGCTATTGCGGGAGCTTCGGTTGCAGTGCTTGACCTGTTAAGTGAAACGACAGAGCTACGTGATAAACTGGAAAGTAATACCAATTATTTCCGTGAGAAAATGACCGAAGCTGGATTTGATATTCCTGCGGGCATTCACCCCATCGTACCTGTTATGTTGTATGAAGCGAAACTAGCGCAGGAGTTTGCCTCCAAAATGCTTGATGAAGGCATCTATGTGATTGGTTTTTACTATCCTGTTGTGCCTCAGGGTAAGGCAAGAATCCGGGTACAGCTTTCTGCTGCACATGAACAACATCATTTGGATAAAGCCATCGCTGCATTTACCAAAGTTGGTAAGGAACTGGGTGTTATTTAGCGTATATTTGGAGCCATGTTACAAGAGAAGATAACACAATACACAGCCGAAATCAATGCTTTTTCAACCGCAAATGCGGATGAGCTGGAACAATTCAGAATAAAATTTCTGGGTACTAAAGGAATCATCAAGGACATCTTTGATGAGTTTAAAGCTGTTTCTCCTGAAGAAAAAAGAACATTAGGAAAAGTACTGAACGAGTTTAAGCAATTGGCTGAAGCAAAATACCAGACTTTAAAGGATCAAGGAGAAGAAGAAGTTACTGGTAACGAATCGGGATTAGACCTGACTTTACCAGGAGCGGGTTTCGACGTTGGTGCCAGGCATCCTTTGGCGCTGGTGAGAAGAGAAATTGTTGAAATATTTAACAAACTGGGCTTTATCGTTGCCGAAGGTCCGGAGATAGAAGATGACTGGCATATTTTCTCTGCCCTGAACTTCCCTGAAGAACACCCTGCCCGCGATATGCAGGATACTTTCTTTATCAAAAAAGGTGGAGAAAAAGGAGACATCGCTTTGCGTACGCACACTTCTTCTGTGCAGGTGAGAATGATGGAAGCGGGCAAACCACCTTTCCGGGCAATTATGCCTGGTCGTGTTTACCGCAATGAAGCCATCTCTGCCAGGGCACATTGTTTCTTCCACCAGGTGGAGGGTTTATATGTAGATGAAAACGTTTCTTTTGCAGACTTGAAGCAAACCTTGTTTTACTTTGTGCAGGAACTATATGGCGAAGGTACGAAAGTACGTTTCCGCCCTTCTTATTTCCCTTTTACGGAGCCATCTGCCGAGATGGATATCTCTTGCACTATTTGTAAGGGTGATGGTTGCCAGCTGTGCAAACACAGTGGCTGGGTAGAGATATTAGGCTGTGGTATGGTAGATCCTAATGTGCTTGAAAATTGTAACATCGATTCTAAGAAGTACAGTGGCTTTGCCTTTGGTATGGGCATTGAACGTATCGCCAATTTGAAGTTTGAAATTAAGGACCTTCGTTTGTTCTCTGAGAATGATGTGCGTTTCCTTAAACAATATAAAACATCATTAATTTGATGATAAAGAATAACGCTGCTTTATGTTTTCTTCTTCCACTATTCATCGGTTGTTCGAAAGAAGGAACATTTATTCCTGATGTGCCTGTTAATTATAAGATCACGATACAGGAATTTAAAATCAGCGCAACAAATAATGTATTACTGGTGCCAGATCAAGGTGTAGCTGGTTTACTCATTGTCTCAACTGCATTCGGTTATAAAGCTTATGACCGGTGCAGTTCAGTAAATCCGGAGTCGGGCTGTAAAGTTACGCCAGATGAAGGAAACATCACCGCAACTGATCCTTGTTCAGGAGCCCGATTTATGCTCACCGATGGAAGTCCGGCAAAGGCACCGGCAGTGCGGAATTTGAAGGCTTATACCATCACGCAAGGTTTTCAGCAATTACATATAACAAATTAATGGAACCAGAAAAAATTAAAGAAAATATACTTAGATCTGCTAAGGAGCTGTTCAGGAAATACGGGTATCATAAAACCAGTGTGAATGAAGTTGCCAAAAAAGCAAGAATTGCCAAAGCAACCATCTATAAATATTTTGATAGCAAGGAGCAGATCCTTGATGCTATTCTCATGAATTACCTCGACCTGAACCTGCACGAAATATTGAAAAACAAAGCGCAGTTTGCCGACGAGGAAGAACATTTGAAAGCGTTGGTGATGAAAACATGCCGGCTGACTTACACGGTGTGCAATGAGTTCATCGGCTGGGACTTCGTTCGTGAAAATGCCAACTCCCAGGAGTTCTTAAAACACCTTTCTGACCAGCTGGAGTCTTTATTACTGGCTGCTTACCTGGAGCTGGATCACTTTAAAAATAACCCTTCCCGCAGAGAAGGACTGGCATTTCTGTTAAAAGCCAGTAAAAGTATTGTGTTTTCTTTCGCCTTTACTTCAGTCAGCGATGCTGACGTTCGTAAAAACTTTGTGAGTTTCCAGAAAGAGCTCCTTCCCTTTCTTGTGAAGGCTGCATTATAGCCTTCTTTATCTTTACAAATTCTTAACATCGGCCTTTGTTTCCCTAATTTTAAAACCTTTATATTTGTTGTATCACAGTCATTTACAATGAGCAAAGAGGTTTTGGAATTTTCGGTTTTGGTAGATGAGAAGTTTGATATGAGCTTTAACATAGCAGGTGGTTTTTTTGGATTTATCCTTAAAATATTGGGCTAATAAAAAGTAAATACAGGTTTCTATCTTGCAGGCATTTATTCATGCCCTGGATTCCTGATGTCAAAAGTTAAGGACTGATCTTGTTTCCTAAGCACAAATTTTGCTGAAAAATTACAAATACGACAGTATCAACACCGATCAGCCACATACCTGCTACCGACCTCGTACCGGAAAACCGATAAAAGACAGGTCGCAGGTAGGTACTCAACAGGTCGTGTTAATGATGTGTCTGTAGCTATTGATTAACCCATCCCTTATCAGTCTGTAATTGAACCCTTCATCGTATGATAGCTTTATCACCGTTAAAAAACAAATTATATTCTGATGAAAAAAACCGTTAAATTTGCCGCATAATGAGTAGAAACAGAAAATCAGGGACGGTTACTATCCTTCCTAATTTGCATATTATAGATATTGCTGAAGAAGGTAAAGGTGTAGGCAAGGCAGATGAGCTTGTGGTGTTTGTAGATAAAGCCGTTCCGGGGGATGTAGTTGATGTACGTCTGACGAAAAAGAAGAAAAATTTTGCCGAGGCCGTTATTGAAGAACTGCACACTGCTTCTCCCTATAGAACTGACCCTTTTTGCCAGCATTTCGGCACTTGTGGTGGTTGCAAATGGCAGCACATGCAGTATGACGCTCAATTACAATTTAAGTATAAGAATGTAGAGGCTGCCCTGCAGCGTTTAGCAAAAATTGACACCTCTTCTATGGAGCCTATTTTGGGTTCTGCAGAAAATAAATATTACAGAAATAAGCTGGAGTATACCTTTTCTAACAAACGCTGGTTGGATAAAGCGGATATGGACGACCAGGAAAACCTGGAATTAAATGCTTTGGGCTTTCATGTTCCGGGTAGGTTTGATAAGATTCTTGATATCGAACACTGCTACTTGCAGGCCGAACCTTCGAATACGTTAAGAAACCAGGTGAGAAATTATGCGCTGCGCACGGGCCTTAGTTTTTATGACCTCCGTAACCATGAAGGCAGTTTACGTAACCTGATTATCCGTACTTCTTCTACTGGTGAAGTGATGGTTGCCGTTATATTTGCTTATGTAGAGCAAGAACAAATAGATGGTTTGATGGCGTATCTGCAACAGAACTTCCCTGACATTACTTCTTTACAATACATCGTCAATCAAAAAAAGAATGATACCATTTTTGACCAGGAGGTGATTACTTATGCAGGCAGGGATTATATTTTTGAGGAAATGGATGGCCTGAAGTTCAAGATCGGGATTAAATCTTTTTACCAGACCAATTCTCTCCAAGCACATGAGTTATATAAAATAACCAGGGATTTTGCTGATTTAAAGGGTGATGAACTGGTTTATGATTTATACACCGGCGCTGGCACGATTGCCAATTTCGTGGCACGTAACGTAAAACAAGTGGTTGGAATTGAATATGTGCCAACAGCGATTGAAGATGCGAAGTTCAACTCAAATTTAAATAAAATCGACAATACGCTTTTTTATGCCGGAGATATGAAAGATATCCTGACGGCTGATTTTATTCTTCAGCACGGTAAACCAGACGTTGTCATTACTGATCCGCCAAGAGCAGGGATGCATGCCGACGTGGTAGCGCGCTTGCTGGAAATGGAAGCGGAAAAAATTGTTTATGTGAGCTGTAACGCCGCTACACAGGCCAGGGATTTGGCCTTGTTAACGGAGAAATATGTAGTGACACGCATTAAGCCTGTAGATATGTTCCCTCATACACAGCATGTTGAAAATGTGGTTTTATTAAAGTTAGTTAAATAAGAGATGGATATAGAAGAATTATTGCCTCAGCAACCAGAAAGTAACAAAGAGGAACAGAAAAAAAGTCCTTTGGTAAGCCTGGAGAAAGACCTGGATTTTTATGCGGAGTCGATCAAGGAAGTGGCGGTTGAAATTATGGTGCAAGGCATTTCTGCCAACCCTATTTTTATAGCTCATCAGCATACCGTGAACATCGGTGAAATGATACTAGACCGGGAAGAGCTTCATACAGAATGGACTATTCAGGCTTCAACTTTTGAAGAATTTATTGAAAAAGGAATTATTAAACCGGAGAAAAAAGCGTTGTTCTTAAAAGCTTATAAAAAGCCAGAAGATTACGCGTGTGTATTTGTGATTGTGCCTGAAGGGGCGAACTTTATTTATTATCCTTACCAGAAAAGAAACTAAAAAAAATCCCTGCAAGGAGGGGTTCCAGGCAGGGATTAAAAAAACTGGCAGTTTTAAAATCTTTTTACACTTCCGCTTTTTGAGGAGTTGTTTTTTAGTGCAGCTTTTCCCTTAAAAACGATATCACTGCCGCCGCTGGAACTTGCTTCCAATGCATTGGTTACATGAATATCTACATCAGAGCCGCCGCTTGAATTTACCCGTGCATTTTCCACAATAAAGTCAAAGGCATCAATATCACTGCCACCACTGGAGTGGATTTCCAGGTTATTGGCTTTGCCCTTTAATTCTACATCTGAACCTCCGCTCGCATGAAGATCCAGGTCCTGCGTCATGATATTTAGTTTCAGATCAGAACCACCAGAAACGTTCACTGTAAACCGTGGTGTTTTTAAGGTGTTTTGGGTGAAAACGTCACTTCCGCCACTTGCCGAAAGTGAATTCAATGTTTTATAAGTAACATAGGCTTTGATACTTGAGCCCTTAAATAGGCGGTCCCAGCTGATGTTATTTTTAAACCTGATGTTTAAGCTGCTTCCTTTTTTTTCGATGATGACGTCTTTAAGCAAATCTGCATTCGAAACAACGCTTACACTTTCCGTATTACCCTGTTTAAGATATAAATCTATCCCGCTGGAAACCGTTACCTGGTTGAAGTTGCTGATGGCAGCGGTTTTAGTTTTTTGGGCAAACGTAGTCTGAACCAGACTTGTAGCAGCAATTAATAGAATTGCGAGGACTTTTAAAGGTTGTGATTGTTGCATGAGGTATCTTTATAAACTTTAGACGCATTTACCCGTCAAACGTTGCAACAAAAAGAAAATATTTTTCTATTATTTGATTATGTACCTTAAAATGTTTCTTTTTGTAACCTAAATAAGGTATACCAATGGCTGATTCTCAATTAGTAATTCTAGATAAAACTCAAATTCAACAAAAAATTAATCGTATCGCTTATCAAATACTGGAAGATAACCTTGATGAAGAGGAAATTGTACTGGCAGGTATATGGGACAGGGGTTATAAACTTGCCATCAGGTTAAGGGAAGTGTTGCTGAAGATTTCTGAGTTCAAAATTGTCCTCCTGCGGATAGACCTTGAAAAGACCAATAGCAAATTAATCGCCAGCACAGATCAGGAAGAAAGTGAATGGAGAAATAAAGTCATTATTTTAGTTGATGATGTGTTGAGCAGCGGTAAAACCCTGGCCTATGGCCTTGGGGTATTCTTAAATACGCCACATAAAAAAATACGTACTGTGGTGCTGGTAGACAGGAGTCATAAAATATTTCCCATCGCAACAGACTTCGTGGGCCTGCAAATGTCTACCGTTTTAAAGGAACATGTTGACGTGGTGCTTGATGTGGAAGGCGCAGAAGATTGCGTGTATTTAAGCTAAATGAGCTGAGGAGAAAAATTTTATGTATTTTTGTATACATAAGGTTCAAAAGTGATGAAATACGATTTAGCTGTTACCATAGACAAAGCTTCTGGTTTTTGCTTCGGTGTTGTTTACGCCATTGAGATGGCGGAAGATATCTTAGCAGAGGAGGACTATCTTTATTGCCTTGGCGATATCGTTCATAACGATGAAGAGGTGAAAAGGCTTACCGGTAAAGGGCTCCGTATCATCGAACATGAGCAACTGGCAAACCTGTACAATGAAAAGGTTTTGATCAGGGCACACGGTGAAGCTCCTTCTACCTATGAACTCGCATTAAAAAATAACCTTACTTTAATAGATGCTTCCTGCCCGGTAGTGCTTAAACTACAAAACAGGATCAAAAACTCTCATGATGACAACGAGCAGATCCTCATTTTTGGAAAGCACGGGCATGCTGAGGTCATCGGTTTACAGGGACAGACCGATGGAAAAGCAATAGTTTTTCAGGACCTGGAAGAATTAGATACCATTGATCTTCCCTCAAAATTCACCTTGTATAGTCAAACGACAAAAAGCACTGATAAATTCTACCATATCAAAGAACAGCTGCTCAGCAGGGGCTATGATGTTAAAGCAAATGATACCATTTGCCGACAAGTTTCCAGCCGCTATGAAGATCTGGAGAAATTTGTCATTAACTTCGATAAGATCATTTTTGTATCCGGGAAGAAATCATCAAACGGAAAGGTCTTACATGATGTTTGCAAGAAATATAATCCTGACACCTACTTTATCTCTAACGTAGAGGAACTGGATCTTTCGTGGTTCAATCCTTCAGATAAAGTCGGCATTTGTGGTGCCACTTCTACACCGATGTGGTTAATGGAACAGGTGAAAGCAAGATTATTAGCTTACTAAGCCGCCTCATTACATGTTTGATTTCCGAAAAACCGTCCTTCTTCTGTTTATGGCTTTTGGTGCCAAGCTGGCTATGGCTCAAACTGGCGTTATAAAAGGTAAAATTACTGATGCTTACAGCAATGTGGCACTCGATGGGGTAACTATTTATGTGCAGGGCGGTTCAGGTCCTGTGAAAAGTGATAGCTTGGGCAATTACAGTATCCAGGGGCTAAACCCCGGTGTATACCATCTTTACTTTGCGCTCCTGGGATATAAGCGCCAATCTGCCTTCGATATTACGGTGAGCAATGCCAAGCCGGCATTTCTTGATGTAGCGCTGGAAGCGGAAGTAAGTGCCCTGAATGAAGTGGTCATTGAAGCCCCAAGATTTCTCAAGCCTTTAGAAAGTCCTTTGTCTTTGCGTACCATCGGTGCTACGGAGATCAAAAGGAACCCTGGCGGTAACAGGGATATCTCTAAGGTGATACAATCTTTACCGGGAGTATCTGCACCGGTGAGCTTTCGAAACGACATTATCATTCGTGGGGGTGCCCCAAACGAAAACAGGTTTTATATTGACGGCGTTGAAATCCCGACCATCAACCATTTTACCACGCAAGGCTCCTCTGGTGGCCCGGTGGGACTGATTAATGTTGATTTTATCAAGGAAGTTGATTTTTATTCAGGAGCTTTTCCAGCTTCAAGAGGCAATACGCTGAGCTCGGTTTTTGAGTTCACACAAAAAGACGGCAATCCCGATAGCATCGGGACATCCTTAACCTTGGGTTCCAGTGATTTTGCCACTACGGTGGAAGGGCCAATCACTAAAAAAACCACTTTTATTGCATCCTACCGCTTATCTTACCTGCAAGGTTTATTTAAATTGCTGGGTTTGCCATTTTTGCCTTCTTACCAGGATTTTCAATTTAAACTGAAAACCAGGTTTAACCCTAAGCATGAGCTCACCCTGCTTGGCCTGGGTGCCATAGATAAATCAAAACTGAACTTCGGTACTGAAAATACGGAGGATAACTTATACTTGCTTGCCAATCTTCCTGAAAACAACCAGGAAAACTACACGTTGGGTGCTGTTTATAAAAATTACCGGCAAAAAGGCTTTTCTACTTTAGTACTGAGCAGGAATTACCTGAATAACCGCGCAGATAAATTTAAAGACAATAACGAAAATGATCTAAAAACCCTTGATTATGCATCAAGTGAAATAGAAAATAAACTGCGTTTTGAAAACACTTCAAAAGAAGGGGTTTACAGGATCAACTTTGGCGCAGGACTTGAAAGTGCCGAATACAATACCAAAACTTTACAATATTTACCGGGTGGTTTGGATCAGTATCAATCTCACCTTACTTTTCAGAAGTATGGTTTTTTTGCCCAGCTGAGTGCGCCTTATTTTGAGGAAAAGTTAAACCTGTCGGTGGGACTGCGTTTTGATGGCAATACCTTTGCCTCGCAAATGCATAACCCGCTGAAAACTTTTTCGCCGAGATTTTCAGCTTCTTATAATTTCAATGAGAAGATCAGTTTCAATTTCAATTCTGGCATCTACTATCAATTGCCTCCTTATACCTTGTTGGGTTACCGGTCGGGCCCAGACAATGCCTTGTCCAATAAGCATGTTGACTACATAAAATCCACGCAATTGGTGTCCGGATTGGAATACAATACGTTAAAAAATACCAGGTTTACCGTGGAGGGCTTTTATAAACACTATTCCGGATATCCTTTGATCGAGGTATTGGGGGATACAATTCCGCTGGCAAATCTTGGTGCTGATTTTGGGGTAGTGGGAAACAGGCCTTCAACAGGTGTGACCGATGGCAGAAGTTATGGCGTTGAGTTTTTCGCCCAGCAACGATTGAACAGAGGTTTTTATGGTATTTTTGCCCTTACGCTGTATAGAAGTGAGTTTAAGGATAAACGTGAAGCATATGTGCAGTCTAGCTGGAACAACCGTTACATTTTAAGCATGACCGCAGGAAAGACCCTTAAAAATAACTGGGAGATAGGGGCAAAATTCAGATATTCGGGTGGTGGGCCTTATACGCCTTACGACATTTCGTATTCATCATTAAAAAGTAATTATTCCGTGTTCCCTCAAGGGGTTCAGGATTATGACAGATTGAATGTCAATAAGTTGAAGGATTTTTATCAGTTTGATCTGCGGGTGGATAAGAAGTATCCTTTCAGGAAATTCAACCTTAACGTATATTTGGACATTCAAAATTTAACTTATAACAAGTACGAAACACAGCCGCAATTGGTGTTAGACAGAGATGTGGAAGGGCAGGCCCAGGATATGCCTGGAGATCCTTCACGCTTTAAGACCAAATTGCTGGACAATACCAGTGGGAATATTTTACCTTCTATTGGTATTATTTTTGAATTTTAAATATGGGAAAAAAAGGCATATTACTCGTGAATTTGGGAACTCCGGATAGCCCGGAAGTTGGTGACGTACGTAAATATCTGGATGAATTCCTGATGGATGAGCGGGTAATCGATATTAATGTTTTTAAGCGGAATTTACTGGTAAGGGGTATTATTGTTCCTTTCCGTAGTCCGAAGACTGCAAAACTTTACAAAGAGATCTGGGATGAAAATGGTTCACCATTGTTATATTTCAGTAAAATCCAGACCGCCCTGGTACAGGAAGCGCTTGGTGAAGAATACCATGTAGAGCTGGCCATGCGTTATCAAAGTCCCAGCATTCAAGCTGCCCTTGAAAACATGAAGGCTGGTTTAGTGGAAAGCATCAGGGTGATTCCTTTATTTCCACAGTATGCTTCGGCAAGTACAGGTTCTGTGATCCAGAAAGTGATGGAGATTGTAAGTAAATGGCAAACCATTCCTGATATCAGCTTTGTAAACTCGTTCCATGACAACAAACTGATGATCGAGACTTTTGCCGATAATGCCCGCCGTTACCAGCCAGAAACTTATGATCATGTGTTATTCAGTTTCCATGGCTTGCCGGAACGCCAGCTTATCAAATGTGATCATACGGGGCACCATTGTTTAAAGAAAGATAACTGCTGTGCGACTTTAACAGACGTAAATAAGTTTTGTTATTCTGCCCAGAGTTATGATACGGCAAGATTAATTGCAGCAGAGCTGAACATTCCTGCAGAGAAATATTCAGTTTGTTTCCAATCCCGGTTAGGTAAAGAACCCTGGGTTCAGCCATACACCAGTGATGTGTTGAAGGAGCTTGCCGCAAAAGGCAAAAAAAGGTTACTTGTTTTCTGTCCGGCTTTTGTGGCCGATTGCCTGGAAACACTATATGAGATCAGTGTGGAATATCATGAAGATTTCAAGGCTTTAGGTGGTGAGGAAGTACAATTGGTAGCCAGCTTAAACGACCATCCGAAATGGATTGAAGCCATGGTTGAAATGTCGAAAAACTAATTGAGGTAAGGTACTATTGCTTGCATAATTGCTTCAGTAGCTCCTTTTTTCTCCACCACATAATCCCGGGCCTTCTTTCCGGAGGCTGGGTTTTCAATAAAGAACTGGAAAGCACTTTCCAGTTCTTTATCATCATGAATAGAAATGGCTGCTTTCAGTGCCACTAAATCTTTAGCTTCCTGAAATTTATCATAACGTGGGCCAAATATCACCGGCAATCCGAAAGCTGCAGCTTCCAGCGTATTGTGTATGCCTGCGCCAAAGCCTCCGCCAATATAAGCGATATGGCCATATTGATAAAGGGAGGATAACAAACCAATATTGTCTATCACCAGGATCTTTTGCTCAGGGGTTGGTGATTGCTGCTGCAAGGTAGAGTATCTCGCTGCTTGGGGAAATAAGGTCATCAACTGATCAATATGCGCAGTTCCAATTTCGTGCGGCGCCAGGATTACTTTCCAGTCGGGATGGTTTTTCATCCATGCAGCAATTAAGAGTTCGTCCTGCGGCCAGGTACTGCCTGCAATAAGTACCTTCGATTGCTGTATAAATGCTTGAACCAGTGGCAGGTCTTTAACGGTGGCTACATTTTCATACACCCGGTCAAAACGTGTGTCGCCGCTCAGGCTCACCTGGTTGATCCCAATGCCTTTCAACAAACGCTCGCTTTCCTCGTTCTGAACAAACAAGTGCGTAATTTTAGTCAAAATGGAACGGTAAAAACCACCATACCATTTAAAGAAAGACTGGTTGGGCCTGAAAATACCGGATATTAAAAATAAAGGGACCTTTTTTTCTTCCAGTGCTGCAAAGTAATGATACCAGAATTCATACTTAGTGAATATGGCGATCTCCGGATTGATGATGTCAATGAATTTTTTTGCATTACTGGCTGTATCCAGGGGCAGGTAAAAAACGCCATCAGCCAGTGCATAGTTTTTTCGGATTTCATAACCTGAGGGTGAGAAAAAAGTAACAATTATTCTTTTCTCAGGTCGCAGTTCTTTGATTCTTTCCAGGACCGGACGCCCCTGTTCAAATTCTCCAAGCGAAGCGAAATGTAACCAGATGTGTGTATGTTGTGAATTTATTTTGTGTGCTAACACTGAAAAAATATCTTGTCTGCCTTGAATAAATAGTTTAGCTTTAGGACTAAATAAAGCAAACACTTTAACCAGGAAGCTATAAAAGTATATACCAAAGTTATAAAGGAACAGCATTTTGGATGTTTATTATTATCTTCGCCGAAGATACTTTATTAAATTAAAACTCTACTAATATATGAGAAACACAAGTTTAGGAACTATGATCTATAGACCGTGCTGCAGTTTCTTTAATCAACTTAAATCCTATTTATTTTATGAAAATTGCTGTAATCGGAACAGGATATGTCGGTTTAGTGACCGGAACATGCCTTGCTGAAACGGGTAACAATGTTATCTGTGTTGATATTGATAAAGCCAAGGTGCAGAATATGCAGAACGGCATTATTCCTATTTATGAACCGGGGCTTGATGTTTTATTTTTGAGAAATATTGTACAAAAAAGATTAACATTTACTACAGACCTTGCGGAGGCTATTAAAGATGCGCAGATCATATTTATGGCTTTGCCAACGCCTCCGGGTGGTAATGGTGCTGCAGATCTTTCCTATATTTTAGGAGCTGCAAAAGACATTTCTAAATTGGTTACAGAATATAAAGTTATCGTCAATAAGTCTACTGTACCTGTAGGTACGGCTGATCAGGTGCAGGCGGTATTCCGTGAAAATACTTTAGTGGAAATCGATGTTGTTTCCAATCCGGAGTTTTTGCGTGAAGGCGTTGCAGTTGATGATTTCATGAAACCTGACCGCGTGGTCATTGGTACCCGGAGTGAAAAAGCACAGAAATTAATGGCTGAGTTATATGGTCCTTATGTACGCCAGGGAAATCCTATTTTGTTTATGGACGAACGCTCGTCTGAACTCACGAAATATGCGGCGAATTCCTTCCTTGCCACAAAAATCACCTTCATGAATGAAGTGGCTAATTTATGCGAAATTGTAGGGGCTGATGTGGATGCGGTTCGTAAAGGCATTGGCTCTGATGACAGGATCGGAAAAAGGTTCCTGTTCCCGGGTATTGGTTATGGTGGTAGTTGTTTTCCTAAAGATGTTCAGGCTTTAGCCAAATCTGCTGAAGAACACAATTACGATTTCCAGATCCTGAAAGCAGTTATGGACGTCAATGAAAAGCAAAAAGTGATCCTGGTGGATAAAGTATTGAAGTATTATAAAGGTGATATCCAGGGGAAGCATTTTGCGCTGTGGGGTTTAGCCTTTAAGCCTGAAACGGATGATATCCGTGAGGCCCCTGCTTTATACATCATTGATCACCTCATCAAACATGGTGCTACTGTAACGGCTTTCGATCCTGAAGGTATGGGCAATGTGAGAAAACAGGTGGGAGATAAAATAAAATATGCAGAAAACCAATATGAAGCGTTAGAGAATGCAGATGCATTGCTTATTGCCACAGAATGGTCTGTATTCAGGAACCCTGATTTTGAAAGAATGGAAACCGCATTGTTAAATAAAGTAATTTTTGACGGGCGGAACTTATATGATCTGCAGAAAATGATCGATCTTGGCTATTATTATAATAGCATTGGTCGTAAATTAGTAGCTAAACAAACTGAATGGAACGTAAAAGAGTATTAATCACCGGGGCAGCGGGTTTTTTAGGGTCGCACTTATGTGACCGTTTTATCAAAGAGGGATATTTTGTAATTGGGATGGATAACCTGATTACCGGTGATCTACACAATATCGAACATCTTTTTAAACTAGAGAACTTTGAATTTTATCACCATGATGTTTCAAAATTCGTTTATGTGCCTGGTCCGCTGGATTACATCCTTCACTTTGCATCGCCGGCGAGCCCGATTGACTATTTAAAAATACCGATACAAACCTTAAAAGTGGGTTCCCTGGGAACCCACAATTTATTAGGGGTAGCAAAAGATAAAGGGGCAAGGATGCTCATCGCTTCAACTTCTGAAGTTTATGGGGATCCTAATGTCAACCCGCAACCTGAAGAATACTGGGGTAATGTAAACCCGGTAGGCCCAAGGGGGGTATATGATGAAGCCAAACGTTTCCAGGAAGCCATGACCATGGCTTACCATACTTTCCATGGCCTGGAGACCCGTATTGTCAGGATCTTTAATACCTACGGACCAAGAATGCGCCTTAACGACGGACGGGTATTACCTGCCTTTATTGGTCAGGCGCTGCGTGGCGAAGACCTTACCGTTTTTGGTGATGGTTCACAAACCCGTTCATTCTGTTATGTGGATGATTTAATTGAAGGCATTTACCGTTTACTGATGAGCGATTATGCAATGCCGGTAAATATTGGTAACCCTGATGAAATTACCATCAAACAGTTTGGTGAGGAAATTATTAAACTGACTGGTACGCAACAGCAACTGGTATTAAGGGATTTGCCTGTCGATGATCCGAAGCAACGCAGGCCTGATATTACCAAAGCAAGGGAATTGTTGAACTGGGAGCCGAAAGTAAGCAGGGAAGAAGGACTTAAAATTACTTACGAATATTTCAAATCTTTACCTAAAGAGGCTTTGTTTAATAAAGACCATAAAGATTTTAAAACCTATAACCGTTAACATGTCTAAAATACTAGTAACAGGGGGGACCGGATTTATCGGGTCCCATACCGTAGTTGAACTTCACAATGCTGGCTATGAAGTAGTCATTGTGGATAACTTTTCAAATTCCAATCCGAAGATATTAACACAACTGGAGACAATTACAGGAAAGAAGTTTGAGCTTTTTGAATTTGACCTTTGTGATGAAGTGAAGGTGAAGGAATTTGTGCAAAACAATCCTGATATCACTGGTGTCATTCATTTTGCCGCCTATAAGGCTGTGGGTGAATCTGTACAACAGCCTTTAAAATATTACAGAAACAACTTTTATTCGCTGATCAATGTGATCAATGCATTTAATTCAACTGTTGACCTGGTGTTTTCATCATCCTGTACCGTTTATGGTCAGCCGGATGTGTTACCCGTTACCGAGGCTGCTCCTGTTAAAAAAGCAGAGTCTCCTTATGGTAACACCAAACAGATCGCTGAAGAAATTTTACAGGAAACCTGTGCAGTAACTCCTTCCCTGAAGGTAATTTCACTGCGTTATTTCAATCCCGTAGGTGCTCATCCTACTGCTTTAATTGGTGAATTGCCGATTGGTGTGCCACAAAACCTGGTACCTTTCATTACGCAGTCTGCCATTGGTAAGCGTGGACCAATTACGGTTTATGGTGACGATTATTCAACACCAGACGGAAGTGCCATCAGGGATTATATTCATGTAGTTGATTTAGCGAAAGCGCACGTTGCTGCGATTAAAAGAATGGAAAGTAAAAAAGCACATTCCAATTACGAAGTGTTTAACTTAGGAACAGGAAAAGGTTCTTCCGTACTGGAGATTATCCACGCGTTTGAGAATTCTACTGGCGTTAAGCTTAACTTTACCATCGGCGCCAGAAGAGAAGGTGATATTGAACAGGTTTGGGGCGATGTAACCAAGTCGGCCAATGAGCTGGGCTGGAAAGCGGAGCTTGATATTAATGAAATGATGCTTTCTGCCTGGAAATGGGAGGAGTATTTAAAAGACAATCCATTTTAAATGTTATTAAGAGAGCATAAGGATTTAAAAGATGCAATTATAGAAATTCCAGCTAAGGAAAAAGACAAATTGTTGCTTCGTCTGATTGCCAAAGATAAAATTTTAACAGAGCACCTGCACTTCAAGTTGCTGGAGAACGAGCATGATTTAACAAGAAGACATCAGGCTTTGAAAGAAGAAATAGATGAAGCAATGGATTTGCTGGATCTTGAGAAGCGCTTGTCTTCAAAGGAAACCCTGACAGTCTTTAGAAAATTAAATGGTCAGATCAACCACCATTATAAGGTGACTAAAGCGGTGAACAGTGAAGTGGAGTTGAGAATTTATTTATTAAACAGTGTACCCCTGGTGTTTAGCGAAAATGTGTTTTCATCTTTGTATAAGTACCAGGAAAAGCTGACTACTTATTTTTTAAGGACGACGCTTTCTGTTTTTAAAAAGTATGAAAAATTGCATGAGGATTGGCAGTTTGACCTGCAGGAAAATTTTAATGCGCTATTAAATAAAGTGTATAACAGCAAACTAGCCCACGCTGCAGAAGTAATGGGCTTGCCGAAACAATTATAAAAATGAAGAAACTATTAATCACAGGAGGTGCCGGATTTATTGGATCGCATGTAGTAAGACTATTTGTGAACAAATATCCTGAAGTACAGATTGTTAACCTGGATAAACTGACTTATGCCGGTAACCTGGCAAATCTGAAGGACATCGAGGACCAGCCTAATTATAGCTTTGTAAAAGCTGATATTACTGATGCCAAAGAAATGAATGACCTTTTCCGTAAAGAAAATTTCGATGCGGTGATTCACCTTGCGGCAGAATCTCATGTGGACCGGTCCATCACTGATCCATCGGCTTTTGTAATGACCAATGTGATTGGTACAGTCAACTTGTTGAATGCTGCCAAGGAATTCTGGAAAGGTGATTATGAGCAGAAGCGTTTTTACCATGTTTCCACCGATGAGGTTTATGGGGCATTGGGTGAAACAGGAATGTTTACAGAAACTACGGCTTACGATCCGCATAGTCCTTATTCAGCATCCAAAGCGTCATCAGATCACTTTGTGCGTGCCTACCATGATACTTATGGCCTCAATGTGGTGATTTCTAATTGCTCCAACAACTACGGTTCTCATCACTTTCCTGAAAAGTTGATTCCTTTGGCTATCAATAACCTGAAAAGTGGCAAACCTGTTCCGGTTTATGGTAAAGGGGAGAATGTTAGGGATTGGTTATGGGTTGAAGATCATGCCCGTGCCATTGATTTAATTTTCCACGAGGCTAAAAGCGGGGAAACTTATAACATCGGCGGACATAATGAATGGAAAAATATTGACCTTATTCATTTGCTTTGCTCGATTATGGATAAAAAGTTAGGCAGAACGCCAGGCGAATCCGTGAAGCTAATTACTTATGTAACAGACCGTGCTGGCCACGATTTACGCTATGCCATTGATTCTTCTAAACTTCAGCAAACTTTAGGCTGGGTGCCTAGTTTACAGTTTGAAGAAGGCTTGGAGAAAACCGTTGATTGGTATTTGGAAAATGAAGAGTGGTTAACGAATGTGACCTCCGGAAACTACCAGGCCTATTATGAAACGCAATACGTAGGAAGATAAAAACAAGAATAAAAAAAGAGCCACAACTAGTGGCTCTTTTTTTATTCATACCTTAATGCTTCTACAGGATCCAGTTTTGAAGCTTTTTTAGCGGGGTAATAGCCGGAAATAACGCCTACTGCCACACATAGTGCAAAGCCACCAAATATAAACATCCAGGGGATGATAAAGGAGCCGCCCATCATTAAGGAGATGGCGTTGCCCAGTAATATCCCTAGAAAGATCCCCATTGCGCCGCCCATCAGACAAATGACAACGGCCTCAATTAAAAACTGTTTCCTGATCACAGAAGGATTTGCCCCGATCGCCTTTCGTACACCGATTTCCCTGGTACGTTCTGTTACAGATACCAGCATGATGTTCATCAAACCAATGGATGCCCCTATAAGGGTGATGACGCCGATAGCAACCCCGCCAATGGCAATGAAGGCAAGATTCTCAAACAACGTCTGTGCGACGGCATCACTTTTAGTAATTTCGAAATTGGCTGCGGCCGTTGTTTTCAATTTCCTGATATTTCTGAACTCCGCAGTAGCCTCGCCGATAATATTTTCCAGCAGGTCATTGTTAGGTACCATCACCGTGATGGTATAGGAAGGGTCTGAGCTCGAATTGATTAACTTGGCTTTCAGCAACGGCACATAAACTGCCCTGTCGCCACTAAAGCCCATACTCGAGCCTTTAGATACCAAAACGCCTATCACCTTTAATCGGTTGTTTCCTACATTTATAATTTTATCTATAGGGGAAGTGTCCTTGAAGAGCGTTTTACTGATCTCACTTCCAATGATACACACGTTATTACCCTGAACGGCCTCGGAGGCGCTGAAGTTCCGCCCAAGTTGAAGATCCAAACCCTGCGAAGCAAGGCCATTTTCATCCACTCCCATGATACTGATGTTTGGGTTGGTCTTCTCCGTTCCAAATTTAACGGTAGAGCCACCACTTGCACGTACACTCACGGCAACAGTAGCTGCCGTGTTGAGGCGCTCTTTAAATTTCAAAGCATCCTCATAACGGATAGATTTAAAGGGTTTAGGCCTTTGCCCTGAATTTCCTACCCTGATTCCAGTACCCCGGTTTCTGATGGTAAAAGAGTTTGCGCCCATACTGGAAAAAGCCTCAGTCATACTTTTCTTTACGGCATCCAATGTGGTTAAAATGCCAACAAGTGCAGATAAGCCAATGGCAATGATCAATGCGGTTAACATTGTTCTTAAGCGGTTGCTCTTGATGGAGTGGAGTGCCAGTCTGACGTTTTCGGTATAGGTCATTTTCCAGGTTTGATTTCTACGGGATAAAAATAAAAAGTCCCGCTGTTAAGACAACGGGACTTCCTTAAATGTTACAATAATTTATTGAATATGCAACTTATACTGCAAAACTGGTACCGCAACCACAAGAACTGCTGGCGTTAGGGTTGCTGAATGTAAATCCTCTTGAATTTAATCCATCCTGCCAATCTACCTGCATACCCAGCAAATACATCTGATGTGCTTTGTGCATGAAAACCTTAATGCCATCGATCATAAATTCCTGATCACCTTCTTTTTTCTGGTCGAAGCCTAAAACATAACTCATTCCTGAGCAGCCACCACCTTCAACGCCTACCCTTAAACCAAAATCTTCAGCAATTTCTTGTTGATCCTTTAATTTAAATAGTTCTTTAACGGCGTTTTCTGTAAATGTTACAGGTGCAAATGTTGTATCCACTGTATTACTCATGTTATTTCAATTTAGGAATAACAAAGATAAATAATTTGTACATTTTTGTAGGGGAGTTCATTAATTATTACGGTATTCAAACAAATAATTAATACTGCAATCATTACGACTATGGACAATAAAAAAGTGACCACCACATCTGGCATAGAAATCAAAACATTATATCATACGGCAAAACCTTTACTGGAAGATCCTGGAGAATTTCCTTTTACCAGGGGAATACAAAAAGATATGTACCGCGGCCGTTTATGGACCATGCGCCAGTATGCTGGTTTTTCAACCGCAGAGGAATCCAATCAGCGGTACCATTACTTGCTAAAACAAGGTACTACCGGGCTTTCTGTAGCTTTTGATTTGCCGACACAAATTGGTTATGATTCAGATCATGACATGTCTGATGGTGAAGTAGGCAAGGTAGGGGTGGCAATCGATTCTTTAAAAGACATGGAGCTGTTGTTTGATGGTATTGAGCTGCAGAAAATTACCACCTCAATGACCATTAATGCCACCGCCGGTATTTTACTCGCGATGTATATTGCTTTGGCCAAGAAGCAGGGAGCAGACCTCAGTCAAATTTCAGGTACCATTCAGAACGATATTTTGAAGGAATATGCAGCAAGGGGAACCTATATTTATCCCCCAAAGCAGTCGATGCGCTTTATCACCGACATTTTTGAGTACTGCAGCAAGGAGGTCCCTAAATGGAATACCATTTCCATTTCTGGCTACCACATCAGGGAAGCGGGATCTTCTGCAGTACAGGAACTGGCTTTTACCTTGGCCAACGGCAAGGCTTATTTGAATGCCGCTCTAGAGAAAGGCTTGGATATTAATGTGTTTGCCAAACGCCTTTCCTTTTTCTTCAATTGTCACAATAACTTCTTTGAAGAAATCGCTAAATTCAGGGCAGCCAGGAGAATGTGGGCAAAGATCACGAAAGGGCTCGGGGCCACATCGCCGAAAGCGCAGATGTTACGTTTTCATACCCAAACGGGGGGCTCTACTTTAACTGCCCAGCAGCCCTTAAATAATGTGATCAGGGTAACCAACCAGGCCATGGCTGCAGTGCTTGGTGGTACACAATCTCTTCACACCAATGGTTACGATGAAGCCCTGACATTACCTACTGAAGCGGCCGCAAAAATAGCCTTGCGTACCCAACAAGTGATTGCTTTTGAGAGTGGTGCAGCCGACACGGTTGATCCTTTGGCAGGCTCTTATTTTATCGAGGCCTTAACGGATGAAATTGAAGCCGCGGCACAATTATACATTGATAAAATTGACGCCATGGGCGGCTCGGTAAATGCCATTGAAAATGGTTACATCCAGAATGAGATCGCCAGTGCAGCCTACCAGTACCAGGTGGAAGTGGAAAACGGGACCAGGGTAATTGTTGGCGTGAATAAATTTACCCAGGAAAAGGAAGCAATCACCGATGTGATGACCATCGACGAATCCATCCGGACGATACAAACAGAGAAGCTTAGGCAGCTGAAGGCGGCAAGGAGCCAGACAGCGGTAGATTCAGCCCTTCAAAATTTAAGAACGGCAGCCCTCGGAACAGAAAATTTGATGCCCTATGTGCTCACTGCAGTGGAGGCTTATGCCACCCTTGGTGAAATTGCCGATACCCTTCGAAATGTTTTCGGCGAGTATTAAATTGTTGTTAAAAAATAGTTATCCACACAAAAAATTCAGGTTAAGTAGAGTATGGTGCTGCTTGCTAAGCAGTTACCAAATACTTTCAAATTATGTTTAAAATGTTGATAATTTTTTGAATATTCGATATGTCAAATCGGTCGATTAATGAAGGCCATATCGACTCTGAAAACCAACATTTTAGAGAAAAGCAATGGAAAAAACTGGTACTGATGTATGGAATAATTGCCTGCAGATAATAAAAGATAACATTCCGAATCAAAGTTTCAAAACTTGGTTTGAACCGATATCTGCACTTAAGCTGGAAGGCAATGTTTTGACCATTCAGGTGCCTAGTTTATTCTTCTATGAATGGCTGGAGGAACATTATGTCGGCCTGTTAAGGAAGACTGTAAAGAAGCAGTTGGGGGATGATGGTAGACTGGAATATAACATCGTGGTAGACAAGTCTTCAAACACTGGAATGCCCTATACCACCAATATGCCATCTAACGGAAATGGCGCTGCTGCAAAGATGCAATCCATGCCCGTGCCCATCTCCATTAACAAAGACATCAAGAACCCATTCATCATTCCGGGTTTGAAGAAAATGAATGTAGACCCACAGCTTAACCCAAATTATACTTTTGACAGTTATATTGAGGGCGACTGTAACAGGCTGGCCAGGTCAGCCGGATTTGCCGTAGCCGCAAAACCAGGAGGTACTTCTTTTAATCCCTTAATGATTTATGGTGGTGTGGGTTTAGGGAAAACACATTTAGCCCAGGCCATAGGAAATGAAATTAAACAGAGCCTTCCTGATAAGCTTGTGATTTATGTATCCTGTGAGAAGTTCTGTCAGCAATTTGTTGACTCTTTGAAAAACAATACCATTAACGATTTCGTCAACTTTTACCAGGCAATGGATATCATCATCATGGATGATGTGCATAACTTTGCAGGGAAAGAGAAGACCCAGGATATTTTCTTCCATATCTTTAATCACCTGCACCAATCAGGTAAACAAGTGATCCTCACTTCTGATAAATCTCCGAAAGACTTGTCAGGTTTAGAAGAAAGGTTGTTAAGCCGTTTTAAATGGGGGCTTTCTGCAGATTTGCAGATCCCTGATTTCGAAACCCGTATCGCCATCCTGAAAAAGAAGATGTATGCAGATGGTATAGAATTACCGGCAGAAGTGGTGGAGTATGTAGCGCATAATATCGATAATAATGTGCGGGAACTGGAAGGGGCAATGGTGTCATTGCTGGCGCAGTCAACTTTAAATAAAAAGGAGATTGATTTAACGCTGGCCAAGCAGATGCTGAAGAACTTCATTAAGAACACCACGAAAGAGATTTCTATGGAATTTATTCAGCGGTTGGTTTGTGAATATTTTGAGGTGCCGATGGAAATGGTGAAGTCATCCACCCGTAAAAGGGAGATTGTACAGGCGCGACAGATCTCCATGTACCTGGCTAAAAGCCATACCAAATCATCTTTGAAAAGTATTGGGGCCTTTTTTGGCGGCAGAGATCACTCTACGGTTATCTACGCTTGCCAAACCGTAGAGGATCTGATTGATACCGACAAAAAGTTTAAAGGATATGTAGCTGATATCCAAAAAAGGTTGGTGCTTAGCTAAAAGCGCCCAACTTATTTAATCCATAGAATAGCGCTGCGGTATGTAAAGCCTGGTCTATTTTATTATCCATCAGCAATTGCTTCACTTCTTCAATAGTGTATTCTTCCACATTCAAAATCTCGTGTTCATCCAAATTTTGTGCATGCGTTTTTGTGCCGCCGGTTAACAGGTAAGTAAAGGTCCTGTTGGTAGATGTTGCGGGGTTGGGGTATAATGTTACCAGGAGTTCAGCCTTTTCAAATGAGTAGCCCGTTTCTTCGAGCAACTCTCTTCTCACGCCAGTTTCTGCTTCTTCATCACCATCCATTACGCCGCCTGGAATCTCCAGGGACACAATGTCTGCTGCATGCCTGTACTGACGGACAAGGATAATCTTGTTTTCTTTGGTCACAGCAATAGCGTTTACCCAGTCGGGGTATTCCAATACGAAATAATCGTCTTTAACGGAGCCATTTTGCAATTTACAGGTATCAACTCTCAAAGTTGCCCATTTTTCTTCCACCAAATACCTTGATGAAAGTTTCTTCCATTTCAATATCTCCATTACCAGTCGCCGCTACTACCGCCACCACCAAAACTACCACCGCCGAAGCCACCGAAGCCGCCTCCGCCACCTCCGCCGCCACTGCCGAATCCGCCACCAAAACCACCACCGCCAGAACGTCCGGTCATGCTGCCAAGAAGCATCCCCCAAAACAAGGAATCTGCTACACCACGACTGCCGATCACTTGGCTGCCACCGCGGCCACCACCGCCTTTACGCATAATAATGATGATGATGATGACAATAATAATCAGGATAGGCACAGCTGCACCTCTATCTTTCGTTACTTTTTTAGGCTTGTCGTTTTTATACTCACCCTTGGTATAACTAATAATGGCATTGGTACCCGATTCAATTCCTGCGTAATAATCCCCTGCCTTAAAATAAGGCTTAATGTCATTCTCTATAATTCTTTTGGCATACACATCAGGCAAAGCACCTTCAAGGCCGTAGCCCGTTTGTATGGCGATTTTCCGGTCGCCAAGCGCAACCACAATCATGATACCGGTATTCTTCTGGGAGCCTACGCCCCATTGCCTGCCCAGTTGAAGTGCATAATCATTGATATCATATTCACCAACAGATTTTAATACGGCAACGGCAATTTGTATAGAGGTGGAATCACTGAAAGCAACCAGTTTATCTTCAAGCTGCTGTGTTTGCGAGGCAGAGAAAGTGCCGGTATAATCGTTTACTAGTTTATTAGGCTTTGCAGGAAAGTCCTGGGCGAAACCCAGGCTGGTTAGAAAAACCAATAAAAACAACAGAATTGGTTTTTTCATTATTCGTGAGGTTTATTTGGAGCCATATATACGATGTCATTAGGGAGTTCATTAATGTCATCTTTATCAGAAGGAAAAAATATGGCAAGTTTTTCAGCAACCAGGCTAATGCCAGCTATCAAGCCATCTGCAATATTGCCACCGGAAAAATGTGCCCTCATGGCTACTTTAGTGGTTTCCCAAAAATCCGGAGGTACTACTTTATTAATACCACGGTCGCCTATAATAGCAAATTTATGGTCTTCATAGGCAAGGTAAATTAATACACCATTATGTTCGATGGTTTTATCCATTCCAAGCTTATGGAAATAGCTTGCAGCCACATCAAGCGGCTCACCGTGACAGTGTCTATCTATTGCAATTCTGATTTCACCTGAAGTAAGCTTTTCTGCTTCTGCAATAGTGGCGGCAATCAGTTCCTGTTCTTGTTCATTAAAAAGTGTCATATTTTATATATAAAGAGAAGGGTAATGCGTATATTAACTACGCATTACCCTGATAAATTCGTTTCCCTTGATTAGAATTCTACTTTTGGAGCATTTTGTGCGCCTGCATCAGCTTTAAAGCCGGTTTTTTGGTCAAATCCAAATATGCCAGCAGTAATATTATTTGGGAAAGACCTTACTTTAGTGTTGTAAACCTGCACAGATTCATTAAAATCTCTACGGGCAACAGCGATACGGTTTTCTGTTCCTTCTAACTGTGCAGAAAGATCACTGAATTGTGTTGTTGCTTTCAACTCAGGATAGTTTTCAGTAAGTACCATTAAACGGCTTAAAGCCTGTGTAATCTGACCTTGTGCTGCCTGGTATTTTTCGATGTTCTCAGGAGTTAATTTATCAGGATCAACCGTAATTTGACTTGCTTTAGCTCTGGCTTCGATGACCTGGGTCAGGGTTTCTTTCTCAAAATTTGCAGCGCCTTTAACTGTGCTTACTAAGTTTGGTATTAAATCCGACCGGCGTTGGTATTGTGTTTCTACCTGGTTCCATTTGGTTTTCACTTGTTCATCCAATTGAACCATATTATTATATCCACTGCAACCGCTAAATGCGATAAATACCAATAGAAATCCGACTACGATTAAAATTATTTTTTTCATGTTTTTGATGTTGATTTTTTTAAGGTGATTAATCTATCATAAGATAGTGATGATTTCTTGTTTATTATGTTTTTTAAGGTGAAGCTTTCGTGAGCTTATGATGGTTACATTCCTACATCTTTAATGGTTAATTTAAGAATTAGATTGCAATTTCTGTACCTTTGTTACGCTTCAGGATAAAAACCTGACAAGTTTATGCAAAAAGATATAGAAATTAAACTGCTTCCCAGTGAAATTGATCAGGAAGAAATTTTAAGGAAAACGCTGGCCACCGCTTTAAATGTGGATTTGCGTAGAATTAAGGGCTATAAAATTTTAAAACGGTCCATTGATGCACGGTCCCGACAAGTAGTTTATCGGCTGCATGTAAAAGTTTACCTGGATGAGCCAATTCTGGCAGAAAATCCTCCAATTCACTATCAAAATGTCAGTAACCGGAAGCCGGTTATTATTGTAGGTGCAGGTTCTGCAGGCTTGTTTGCTGCCTTGCAATGTGTCCAGAATGGTTTTAAACCTATTATCCTGGAGCGCGGTAAAGATGTGAAGCAGCGGAGAAGGGACCTTGCTGCAATCAACAAAGAAGGGGTTGTGAACACCGAATCTAATTACTGTTATGGTGAAGGTGGTGCTGGAACCTATTCTGATGGGAAATTATATACCCGATCCAACAAACGTGGCGATATCAATCATGTGCTGGAAACGTTTGTGCAGCACGGTGCAACTGAAGATATCTTAGTTGATGCGAGGCCGCATATCGGTACCAATAAACTGCCGCTCATCATTACGGCCATCCGCGAGACACTTTTAAATGCGGGTGCCGAAATCCGTTTTGGTCAGAAGATGACGGATCTGCTAGTTGAATCTGGAAAAGTGAAGGGGGTGGTGATTAACGGTGAGGAGAAACTCCATGCCGATGCTGTTATTTTAGCGACTGGTCATTCGGCAAGAGATGTATATGAGTTGTTGAACCGGAAGAAGATTCTGGTAGAGCCAAAGCCCTTTGCGCTCGGCGTGAGGATAGAGCATCCCCAGGCTGTAATAGATGCGGCCCAATACCATTGCGATGAGCGCGGTGCGTATTTACCACCTGCTTATTATAGCCTGGTAGAACAGGTGGCGGACCGCGGGGTATTTTCTTTTTGTATGTGTCCGGGTGGCATTATTGCCCCATGTGCTACCTATGAAAATGAAATTGTAGTTAACGGATGGTCACCTTCCAAAAGAAATAACCCTTTTGCAAATTCAGGAATGGTGGTACAGGTAACGCTTGATGATGTTAAAGGTGATGATCCTTTAAGGATGATGCATTTTCAGGCTGCCATTGAAAAGCAGGCTTTTGCATTGGGTGGAGGCAGTTTAGTGGCACCTGCTCAAAGGATGGTTGATTTTGTGGAGAAGCGGCTTTCTGTGGATCTTCCTAAAAACTCATACTTGCCAGGTACAAAATCTGCGCTATTGGATGATACCCTGCCCAGCTTTGTGGCCGAGAGCCTCAGAGGTGCTTTGCCGCTTTTTGGAAAGAAAATGAAGGGCTATTATACCAACGAAGCCATTCTGGTAGGTGTGGAGAGCAGAAGTTCTTCACCGGTGCGCATCCCCAGGGATAAGGAAAGTTTACAACATCCGCAGGTAGCGGGTTTATTTCCATGTGCCGAAGGGGCTGGTTATGCCGGTGGCATTGTTTCTGCCGCAATTGATGGGATCAACTGTGCCAATGCGGTTGTGAAATACCTGTAATCCAAACATTTTTTCTGTAAGGGATGTTAGTTGAATAGCTGATTGATCAATAAAAGCACAGGGACACCTTAATTTTTAGGTTCCTGATTTTTAAATTATTCTGAAATGAAACGGACTTTAATTATAGGGGCAAGCCCAAACCCCACACGGTATGCTTATAAAGCTGCAAATATGTTGAAAGCAAAAGGGCACGATATTATCAATGTGGGTATTAAAAAAGGGGCGGTTGCTGGCGTGGAAATAGAAGAATCAGGTCCTGTTTATGAGGATGTGCATACCATAACCTTATATATAGGTCCCCGGCTCCAACCTGGTTATTATGATTATATCCTCAAAACTAATCCCAAACGCGTAGTTTTTAATCCGGGTACCGAAAACGATGAACTCGAGCTTTTGCTAAAAGAGCATGGTATTGAACCGTTGGAGGCTTGTACCCTGGTGTTACTGGCAACAGGTCAGTATTAGTTTGCTAAATAATTTCCTTAGTTACAATTACTTCATCTTATTGTGTTAATGAGTGGTATATAGGGTATTCCTATAATTCTTAAATTTGAGTTATGGTATGAAAGAGATAAAATTTATATTTATTGTATAGTTATGTAACTATCAATAAGCATATCATTTCATGGGAACTTCCGAGTATTTATAATTCTTATAGTTATCATTTTACCAATAGCAGCTTTATTTGATTTAATGTCTGATAAATCTGATAAATGGATAACAAATAATAAAGCAGTTTGGGCTATTATCATCATCATGATGCCTTTCCTCGGGCCGGTTCTCTATTTATTGACTTCACGACTTCGTTTTCTATTTAAAAGATAGGCGGGCCTATCATGGTATGGGGATGATGGCCGGGTAATAGTCAAGTGGTAATGGATCTAGGGTGGATGTACCTTGAGTCCACAGTGTATCTACCTTTTCCCCTTAAAAAGGTAGATCGGAGGTAGGTTCATGGCTGATAAAGTATAGTAGTATATATAGGTGTCATTAAGCTATGGCCTTTTGAACTTGTATAACCCTTCTTTTAAACTTGTATCATTCTTCTTTAAGCCTTTTTCGATTTCTTTTCGCAGTAAATGAGCAGGTTAGCCATTACCCTTGGATTTCTTTCAAAATATTTTTCCAGTTGCCAATATTTTTCTTACTTTTGCATCCCGCTTCGGAGGAAGTGAAACAGTGAAAGGGATAGAGAAGAGGTTGATTTGAAGAGTTAAAGTGTAGTAATGTTGTTCTTTGTGGAGTTAGGCGAAAGCCAGATAAAACAAAAGA
>NZ_JBBHKC010000015.1:0-22446 GCF_037482985.1 Pedobacter immunditicola
AAAAGGTCTACCTTTTTTTATAAATAACTTTTAAGTATATGATTAAAGTGCAAGTAGGAAGTGCTATAATTACATGCTGTTTAATTCCCGTACTCGTGTCAATCGTACGCTGGAGTAACTAATAGACTGTTCAAACAGCATGCTATAATTTAACCGTAGCAGGCAAATATTTAGCCAGCAGATCTTCATAAAAAGGCTTAAGTTCAGACACTACCGGCGGTTTAGGGCTTTTCGAATAAAGGTCGTAAGGGTTAAACTTATCTACCCACTTAAACATTTCCTGGTCATGTGCATTCAACAGGTGATCATAAGCATGTTCCCTGTGCTGTGAATAAAATGAATGGTAACGGATCATGTACAATGCAGGTTCAGGCAGGTAATCTTTCGTGATGTGGTACAGGTATTCATCATGGCCCCAGGACATATGGATATTATCCAGGCCACATTGATGGCTATATACACCATATTTTGTGTTGTAACGCTCATCAGTGGAGTCTGGGTTATCGGCGAATAACTCAGGATAGACAATCTTATCTGAGAACTTACAGCCTACCGGGAATGAATCTCCTACAACATTCCATTGTGGCTCACCGAACAAGCATAATACCTTCCCTAAATCATGGATAAAACCTGTTAGGATAAACCAGTCGGGATGCCCGTCTGCACGGATGGCCTCTGCCGTTTGCAGCAAATGCTGCAGCTGGTCCAGCGACGTGTCCGGATCTGAATCATCTATCAGCGTGTTCAGGTACTCCATGGCCGACCACCAGGGCATCTCTTTCTTGTCGAACTTCAAAAAGTTAGCTTTTTTAGCCAGCACGTTTTCATAAGTCTGGTATTTATGGTTTAAGCGGTAAAACTCCCTTACAGAATCTTTTTCCGTGTTGTCATAATTTCTGAACTCCTCTTTGCTTTTAACAGGGCTTCCCGGTTCGGGATAACGCTTTAAAACATCATCTTCCCATACTTCGAGGCTTGATAAGGGGTTCGCAGTTTCTTTTTCAGACGCTTTCATAATTTTAAGTTTAGGTTATTTACTTAACGATGCTAACTGTTGTAAAGACACGTTTACCTACCAAAACACCGTATATAAGGCCGCAAGTATACCACAGATAATTACTGATGAAACCACAAATGAGGGGCTCACTTTAAACATTTTTCTATCTATTTCAAGCCCCTGCGGGTTCTCTTTGCTTTTCGCATCTGCCAGGGTAATAATCACCATCAATCCGATAATGATGACAAATACCCAGGACATGCGGTGTAAAAAAGGTATCGGTGTAATCAGTCCCTGACTTAAGGTAGGTAAAAACTTCAACAGAACGGAAAGAGGAATAGTCAGCAACGCGGCGGTAAGTGCAGCACTTGAAGTTGTCCTTTTCCAGAAAAAGCCAAGTAAAAAAATGGCAAAAACACCTGGTGATATAAAACCTACATATTCCTGTATAAATTGGTATACCTGGTCAAAACTACGTAAGGCAGGTGCGATTACAATCGCAATCAATGTGGAGATGATCACTGCCCACCTGCCAACACCAACCATTTTCCGTTCTGAAGCTTCTTTGTTGAGGTACTTCTTATAAATATCTAAGGTGAAAATGGTGGCAATACTGTTGCACTTCCCGGCAAGCGAGGCTACAATAGCTGCAGTTAAGGCAGCAAAAGCGAGTCCTTTCAGACCTGTAGGCAATAAGTTCATCAATACAGGATAAGCGTGATCGGGTTTTACAATACCGTTGATATCCTTCATCTCTTCCTGGAAATAGCCCTGCTGATACAATACATAAGCTGCTATACCAGGAATGACAACAATTACCGGGATCAATAGTTTAAGAAATGCCGCAAAAATCAATCCTTTTCTCCCTGTTTTTAAATCTGCACCCAATGCCCTTTGGATGATGTATTGGTTACAGCCCCAGTAATTAAGGTTATTGATCCATAAACCTCCAGCCAAAACTGCCAGTCCCGGCAGTTCATTATAATATTTATCACCTTCATAAAAGATCATTCTAAAGTGACTGCTGGCCTCGGTTCTTAACACTGGCAATGCGGCCAGAACTGTATCTAAACGGAATTCGTCAGCCACCAGGCTCAGGGCCATGTAACAGGTAATCAACCCGCCAATCACCAACACCAACACCTGTATGACATCGGTATAGCCGATCACCTTCATCCCCCCCAAGGTAATAATCACCGAAAAAAACGCCAGGCCGAGGATACAGATTACAAAAGGAACCCCCGTAATGGTTTCTACGGCCAGTGCACCCAAAAAGAAGATGGACGTTAAATTGACAAAAACATAGACCAGCAGCCAGAAAATTGCCATTAAGGTACTTACCGTATTATTGTACCTGCCAGCAAGAAACTGCGGCATGGTATAGATATGGTTTTTGATATAAATAGGAAGGAAAAATACCGCAACAATAATCAAGGTGGCGGCGGCCATCCATTCATAACTTGCAATGGCAAGCCCCATGGCAAAACCCGAACCCGACATCCCAATGAAATGCTCTGCAGAAATATTCGAGGCGATGATAGAAGCGCCGATGGCCCACCAGGTTAAAGAACCTTCCGCAAGAAAATAATCCTTTGTGCTCGAACCGCTTGATTTTTTTTGTCTGTACACCCAATAACCGTAACCTGCTACAATAAAGAAATAAATAAAAAAGACAATATAATCAGGAGTCGTTAAATTATTGTTCATGCGGTATATAATTTGGCTGTTGTCTTAAACGAAATCTAAAATAGTTAAATCAAATGATACAAGCATTTATTTGTAAAAAAACTTATGCGGGGTCACATTATCCAAAAACTTACCCCAGCCCTTATTTGTTATGTATTGCTAAATCTTATGGTTATGGGAAAGATTATGGTTCAATTCACGATTGCAGGTTTAACCGTTGCACAATATGACAAGGTCTGGGAAGAGTTACGTGAAGCAGGGCATGAGAATCCTAAAGGAATGATTCATCATTTTGGTGGTTTTGTTGGCAACAATTGGCTGATTATTGAAATATGGGAATCTGAGGAGTTATTTACAGAGTTTGGTAAAACCCTAACACCATTTCTGGAGAAACATATGGTTCCAAATACTCAACCCATTGTGCTGGACCTGCATTATATTTATGATCATACTTCAGCTGATTCTTCCGTATAAAATCCTAAATTGGATAAATGAAGCATGGTCAATTGAATAAACCGATAGTTTGTTTTGGGGAAATTTTATGGGATAATCTTCCCGCAGGCAGAAGGCCGGGCGGTGCACCCATGAATGTGGCATATCATTTACATCAGCTTGGTTTGAACAGCCAATTGATTAGCCGTGTGGGGGATGACCAGCCGGGCAAGGAATTACTGGGTTTTTTAAAGCAAATTGGTTTAGAAACCGGGCTTATTCAACTTGATGCTGAACATGCCACAAGCGAAGTCCTGGCGACCGTTAATGAAAGCAATGATGAAGTTACTTATGAAATTGTATATCCTGTCGCCTGGGACTATATCAGCTGGCAACCTGAGTTTGAAGCCTTACTGAAGGCATCACAAGCTTTTGTTTTTGGTACCCTCAGTGCCCGGAATGTAACTTCCAGAGAAACTTTATACCGGATGTTAAGTCATGCCAATTACCGTGTCTATGATGTCAATCTGCGTGCGCCACACTATGCTCAGGAAGTAATTGATACCCTCCTCCAAAATGCCGATCTCGTAAAACTCAACAGCGCTGAGCTCCTGTTGATTGCCCGATGGTATCACCCTGCCTGCAAAAAAGAGGCTGAGGGCGTAGAAGTGCTCTTCAATCGTTTTGATATGAAGGAAATGATCATCACCAAAGGCAGCTTGGGCGCTACTTACTATACCCCTTCATTTTGTTATGAGTATCCGGCATACCCGGTAAAAGTTGCCGATACGATTGGAAGCGGCGATTCATTTCTTGCCGCCTTCCTGGCGATGAAGCTTGGTGATGAGCCCGTAGATTTAACCCTCGATTATGCCGTGGCCATGGGTGCTTTTATCACGTCCCAGCCAGGCGCTTGTCCACCGTATTCTCAGTTTGATTTCAACCGGTTTATCTGGAAAAAGAAATTGAATTTTTAACATATTTCAGGTTACGTCGGGCTAAGTTAATTTCAGGTTTCTACGTAATGGAGTTGGATAAATAGATTTCGGAACAGGGCCCGAAATGACGGGTTAATCAGCATAGCCTGATCAAACCTTAGTAAAAGAAAAAGGCTGTATCAAAATCTCTTTTGATACAGCCTTCAATGACCTGTAATGATTAATAAATGCTGATCATTTAGTCAGCATTCACCAATATCAGCTCATTCAATTATTTAACCGGGATAATGTCAATGATAACCGTTCTGTTATAAAAACGTTCTTCCGGAAGGTTATTATCAAAAAGTGAACGATCTGCTTCTTCACCGAAACCATTAGTTTGGAATTTAACATTCCTCGTTCCTGATTTAGCTAAAACACCTTGTAAAATATTTTGTGCTTCCTGCGCTCTGCTTTGTGATAATTTACTGTTATACGCTGCATCACCAATCTTATCCGTATGACCATGGATAACTACTGTAGCGCCATTTGTAATTAATGGTGCAACCGTTTCCGTCAGGAAGTCACCATATGAAGCTGCGGTAGTAGCCTGGTTGAAATTATACAGAATGCTGTAACGCAAACCTGTTTGTATCACTTCCGGCTGTCTCGCCAAATAGATCTTACTCTCTTTTTTAATTGGCAATCCGCTTTTTGAAACGCCGTTCATCACCACTTTATAGTCGCCTGAAGGTTGGTCGCCTAAAATTGCTTTGGCAGAAACACTCTCCTCGTTGTTGTAAAACGGACCATAGTTACTGATTTTACCCTTTGCATCAGTCATCTCAATGGTATACGATTTGAACATTTTATCTGCTCCTGGTACTTTAAATACAACCTGACCAGCTTTAGGATCGCCTTGAGTTGCATTAACCTTTACAGGCTTCATCATACCGCCACCTACTTCCATTAGCAATTCAGGAGATTTACTGTTGATGTCAACCCTGCGGTCGCCAGCACGTAATAAATCAAGTTCTTTCGTTCCACCGGGTTGTTCTGATGGTAGAAGTGGTTTTGTACGCCCTTGAGTAATCACTCTTGATCCCTCAATACCGTATGTATTAACAAGGTAATTTTTAATGTTTTCTGCAAAGACTTTTCCTTCTGCCGGTCCGTTTGCTGATGCACCACTCAAATTGATTGATGTACCTGGATTAGACCTTAAACGGTCACCTAAAATATTCAGGACGTTATGATATACATTCAACTGGCTTGAAGAACGGCCAGACCTGCTTTCTGATGCTGGTGTCTGTAATTGTGCTTCTTTAAAATTGTTTGCCTCAGTATTGGAAAGCGTCACATACCTTGAAGGTATTGCTGTTGAGCCTTCATCAAAGAAAACATAGTTCAATAAAGGAAGGGTTTCACTTAGCTGAAGCTTAACAGGAGCGTTTGGTGTTGCATTAACTGAAAATTGAAACTCTTCAACAGGAACAACAACCGCTGCTTCCGCTGCAGTTTTCTTCGCTTTTCCGAATTTTATAGCCACACCAGTTCTTAGCGTGCTCATCGACCAGCTTTCTATGTTGCGGGGATCCTGACCAAAATAAGGGTGGTAGGACACAAAAGGAGAAAGCACATATTTTGTCGTGCTGCCTTCAGGCGAAAGTGGGATATCATAACCCGCACCGATCTGCCCTGAAATTACGGTTTTACGCATCTCACTTAATTCTGCATCTGTATCTGGTTGTCTCAATTGCGTATAAGCAAAATCCTTCTGCAGGTTAATACCAACTCTTGGTCCCGCAAAAAGGTAGAAATTTCCACCACCCGGACTAAATCTTAGGCTAGGTTCTATAGTAAGGTAGCTGGTATTTGTTTCTAAGGTAGCCGGACAGTCACATGGAGCAATTACGCCATCAAATTTACCGCCACGACCATCATAACCTACATTTAACATACCTCCCCAAACACGGCTTGGGCGATATTCGATTAACAAGGAACCGAAAGGACGTATACCATTTCCTTTATGGAAAGCTGTCGGTACAATCAAATCATTGTTTAACCTTTGTGTGGTACCGTCATAGAAATTTGTATTTGCCGCTCCCGACAAGCCAAACCACCATGTTGGCTGTTCTGTTTGTGCCTGTACAGCACTATTGGTCATGAAAAGCATCAGGGAACAAATGACGCTGCTTTTGATTATTTTATATTTTGGAAACATATGATTTTTTTGAAGGCTGTATCACCAGCGTGATGATATAACTGATTGATACAGCCTGTTAATGAATGTGAATTATTGTGGTTGAATAACAGTGCTTGCATTTAAGGTAACCGCTGTTTGAGCCAGCAATCTGCCGGTAACTTTAGCACCTGTATTCAGAGAGATCAGCGTTTTACTTAAAATAATACCGCTCACATCTGAATTTGTTCCCAATGTTGCTTTTCCTGAAACTACCCAAAAGATGTTCTTGGCTTGTGCACCACCCAATAATGTAATCTTAGCACTATTGTTAATGGTTAAATCCTGAGAGATCTGGAAAACCCAAGTGTCATTCGGTCCGCCTGAAAGTGTAACACCTTCATTTGTTACCAACACCCCTGTAGCCCATTTGTATAATCCTGGCGCCAGTGTTCTGCCACTAATATCTCCGGCGTGCAGACCCACGATCGGTGCAGGTGTAGTTAAACCATTTGCTGTGGTAAATGCAGTTTCCATGTCACTCACTGCGGTCGTCATTTTCGCTGGTGTAGGTGCTGCATAATCGGATGCATATACTTTACCCGTTACAATTGGCGTATGTGATGACTCGCCATTGGTATGCATGATCAAATCAAAGCCTGTAATTGCAGTTGCAGCAGTTGGACTCACGCCAATATCACCTGTTATTTTAGTAATTCCTGTAGTGGAAATTCCTGACTTCGTTAATGTAGCAAAGTCTCCCGCAGTACCTAAGTCAATAGCTTTCGGACCTAAACCCGTAGTTGGAAGCAAAGCAAAAGTGGCCGTGACTATTTTGTCTGCATTCATATTAACTGTAATGGTTTTATCAACCCCAATTGCATGTCCGCTGTAGGCTACAAAAGCATAACCTGCATTTGGTGTAGCTGTTAAAACTACCGAAGTACCATGGTTGTAAGTCACCTGATTAGGGCTTTTTAAAACTGTACCGTTTGCAGCGATCACTGTTAAGGTATAAGTTTTAATAGCGAAATTAGCTACCAAAGCTTTGTTAGCACTCAATGGAAATGTAAAGTCAAGACTGGTAGAAACTATTGCGCCTGTTGCTTTATCTGTCCAGTTCACGAAATTATAAGCCGGGTTGCTTACCGCTTTTACGGTTACTGAAGTACCTGCATTATACGATCCTTCACCATCTGTTGTTCCACCTGCTGCGGGACTTGATGTTAAAGTCACTGCAAATTGTGAAGCGGGAACATTTTTGTAATTGGCTACCAATGTTCTGTTGGCAGTAATTGCAAATTGAAAGCTAGAACTTGTAGATACAACTGTTCCATTTTCTGTCCAGTTGGTAAAGGTAAAACCTGGGTTAGCGACAGCACTTACTGTTACATTAGTTCCAACTTGATAAGGTCCTGATCCAGTGGTTGTGCCACCTGCGGCAGGACTAGAAGTTAAGTTTACAGCGAAGTTACCAAGGGGTACCGGTGCAAAATTAGCCACTAAAGCTTTGTTACCTTTCATGATAAACTGATAGCTTGAACTGGTAGATACTTCTTTCCCGTTCTCTGTCCAATTGGTGAAAGTAAAACCTGTAAGCGCAGTAGCACTTGCTGTCGTTGTTGAACCTTCTGCAAATTCACCAGCGCCAGCGATTGTACCACTTAAAAGAGGGGAGAAGGATAGCGTTACGCGTGGAATTGTAATAAATGACCAAGTGTAATCAGCAATCATGGCTGTTTTGAAATTATCTCTTGCCTCCATCGTTACAGTACCTGTATAGGTTGTAAATGGCAAAAGGTTAACCTCTGGTGTAAAGGTAAAGGTTTTTGCATCAGCAGTAGGGTCAACTTTTCCTTTGATCACCGTCGTTCCTTGTTTAATGCTAAAGCTTGAATTGTTAATGGATGTGGCATCCATGTCCGTATTAAAAGTAATTGAAATTACTTTGTTAAGGGTTACGTCTACAGCTTTATCCATCGGATCTGTAGATACCACCACTGGGCATTCACCTGAAACTTCACCTTCAAAATCATCCTTTTTACAACCTGTAATGATGAGCATAAAAATGGCAATTGAGGCATATAGCGTCATGGTTAACCTCGAAAAAGACGTGCCGGGGCTCGTATTAGACTTGTTTAAAGTACTTGTTTTATTCATTTTGTGATATTATAATATTAATTTGTAGAAGATTTTAAGAAACACGACTTAGGTTGCGATGTCTTCCTGCTTTTACAGCTGGAATAACACTAGAGTTTACCGGGGGGTAAACGGTATGTTTACGAAGCGTTAGATGAATAGCGGTTTGCAAAGGGAATGCCTGTTTTCAATTTAATTCAATGTGAAGGCAATAACCTAGCGGTTTTATCGATTGCCAGCTGGCAATGATGCCTTGTCGTACTAAAAAAGGGTCTTTATATTTAAAAAATTCGCGATAAAATTTAAACAATCAAAAACCACTTTACTAAAAGTTATGTTTTTTTAATGTATAATAATATACAGTTTTGATCTTTATAACAGAATTTGTGTATCCCCTGAACAAATTATGGTGGTTTTACATAATTTTACATCCCCTTTTTGCCAGCGCTTCTTTCTTGCTGGTTAATAGATCAAGTCGATTTGTTATGTAGCTGGAAACAAGATCATTGCTTTAATTTAGTTACTCAAAACCAATGCGTTTTAGCTAAAATTTTCTTAAATTTCATCTGTAAAATTATTTGTATTTCTTAGGTAATGGAGCTATGCTCATGAAGGCTTCATATCCATTTCATATCCGTTAAAAATCAAATTTTATAACTATGAAACCATCATAAGTTTCCAGCATACTAATAACGATCAACAAGCTTATGATAGCTTCATATCCACTAAAAATCAAATTTTATAACTATGAAAACTATCGAAGAATTCAAACAAAGTTTGAGGGGCGACTTAATCGACGCTCAGGATGAAAGTTATGAAGATGCCCGGAAAGTGTATAATGCCATGATCAACAAACGTCCGCGGATGATTGCCATGTGTACAGATGTGGCGGATGTCATCAATTGTGTGAATTATGCCAGAGAGCATGATATGTTGGTTTCTATTCGTAGTGGCGGGCACAATGCTGGTGGTCTGGGTATTTGTGATGATGGCCTGGTCATCGATCTTTCCCGCATCAAGTTCACATTGGTTGATCCGGATGGTAAAATAGTCATTGCCGGCGGTGGTTGCACCTGGGGTGATATTGACCATGCAACGCATGCTTTTGGATTGGCCACACCTAGTGGTATTATCTCCACTACAGGAGTTGGCGGTTTAACCACCGGTGGTGGCCTCGGTCACCTGACCCGAAAGTGCGGGTTAAGTATTGATAACCTGTTGGCTGTGGATATCGTACTGGCCGACGGACGTTTTGTTTCTGCAAGTGAGCACGAAAATGAAGACTTGTTTTGGGCTGTAAGAGGCGGCGGTGGAAACTTCGGCGTCATCACCGCATTTAAATTTAAGCTTCACCCTGTGGACATGGTCTACGCTGGTCCGATGTTATATGAGTTGAGCGAAGCAGAAGAAGTCATGAAATGGTACTATGACTATATTAAGGATGCACCAGATGATATCAACGGTTTCTTTGCATTTCTCATGGTGCCTCCGGGAGCGCCTTTTCCAGAACACCTGCACCTTAAAAAGATGTGCGGCGTCGTTTGGACTTATACCGGGCCAATGGAACAAGCTGAAGAATTCTTTAAGCCGATCAGGGCATTCAAAAAGCCTGCATTGGATTTAGTAGGCCCTATGCCTCAGCCGGTGTTGCAGAGTATGTTCGATGCGCTTTATGTTCCGGGTATGCAGTGGTACTGGCGTGCTCATTTTGTGAAAGAATTAAGTGATGCGGCCATCAAAGAACACATCAAATTTGGAGAAACACTGCCCACCATGTTTTCCACCATGCACCTCTATCCTATAAATGGGGTAGCCTCCAGGGTAAGTGATAGCGCAACAGCCTGGGCACACCGCGATGCATTATGGGCAATGGTGATTGTGGGGGTAGATCCCGACCCCGCTAACAAGGATCAAATCACCACCTGGGCCAAAACCTATTGGGATGCTTTAAAACCGTATTCGGATAGCGGCGGCTATGTCAATTTCATGATGGATGAGGGGGAAGAGCGTATAAAGGCCAGCTATGGCAAGAATTATGACAGGCTAGCCGAAATAAAACGCAAATATGATCCTGATAACTTGTTTCGGGTTAATCAGAACATTAAACCTGTGCAGAAAATGGAGTTCCATTGATGCTGACCATCAACCGGAAACACTTGGTCATCAGGGAAGGCCAAGTGTTTCTTTTAACGCTTTACTGGCAATTTCTATCAATTGCAGGTGCTCGATCATATGCCCGTGCTGCACTTCTACATTCACATAAGGAATGCTTTTTTGCATGGCATAATAAGAAAGAGAGCCGTCGTCAGGTGCATTTTCAGACTGCAGCACCACATTTATATTTTCTTTTTTCAGGTAGTTGAACATGTCCACATCGGTCACCAGCACCATGTCGTCATTATCCATTTCAAAATTAATGTGCAGGGAATCAGCAAAATGTTCCAGTTCATAGCCTTTCAGGTAAGAAGCAATACCAAAACCACCATCCCCATTGTTATGTAAGGTGAAGATATAAGGCGGCTTCTTTGGGCCGTAAAGCTTTAAAATCTCTTTACCGGTTAGATCCAGCTGTTTAACCACCTCGGGCTCTGCCCAATTGTATTTCTCCAGTCCCCTGATAATGCCGGGAATCGTGTAAATGCTGTTTGGGTCGGTCTGGAATTCTTCGTCGTTATGATGGAACTTAAAATTTCTTACACTACCATACTGACAATCGATGATCGAACCTCCTGAAAACCTGATGTATTCAAAGGCCGCTTTTATACCGGTATCTTCATCATCATGGATCGCCAGAAAGTTGATGTTTGGTTTGCCATAACTGTATTTCACCAGGTTTAAGGGCAAATCATTAAAAACCAGGGGGACAGTATCAATCACCATGCCTTCAAAAACAGGTGGATGTAATGGTCTAGCGGGTGCCAGTGCTGTTAAAACCGGTGGCATTTGTGCTTTAACAGGTGGTCGTTGCGCTTTAAGGCTAAGGGCATAGCAGCCTAAGCAGATCATCAATAATATTTTAAGTTTCATGAATAAACAGTTGTTTGTAAAAGCTATACCTAGCCTTTGTAATGTGGAACGTTTTAGCTAAATTAATTGTTTTACATATGGAAGCAGAAGAAAATATAGTTACAAAACCACCTCATACCTCCGAGCAGCAACACGATCACAACCATGACCACCCTCAGGTAAATCATAAAAGCAACAACTGGACCAATCAATGGCCCTTGTTGACTGCATTGCTGGTGCTGATCGTTATGTTAACGCTGGAATATGGTTTTAATTTTAAATTCAATACCCCTGTTGAGTTCGTTATCTATGGTAGTGCCTATTTGCTTTCGGGTTACAAAGTCATCCAGCTGGCCTTTCGAAAGGCAATGCGCCTTGATTTCTTCAACGAATTTGTACTCATGACCGTCGCCACACTGGGCGCCTTTGCCATAGGCTCGTTTAGTGAAGGTGTGGCCGTCATGGTATTTTACGCCATCGGGGAGTGGTTCCAGGATGCTGCAGTAGATAAAGCGAAACGAAATATCAAAGCCCTGCTGGATATCAGGCCCGACAAGGTAACGGTGATCAGGGCGGGGCAAACCTTTACCACGCATCCTGATCAAGTGAAGATCAATGAAGTTATCCAGATCAAACCGGGTGAGAAAGTAGCTTTAGATGGTATCTTATTGTCTGAGAAAGGAACTTTTAATACTGCGGCCATGACGGGGGAAAGTGTTCCTGATGCTAAAATTAATGGAACACAGGTGCTGGCAGGCATGATCAATATAAATACCCTGGTCGAAGTAAGAGTATCCTCCCTGTTTAAAGACAGTAAGCTGAGCAAGATATTGGAAATGGTACAGGATGCCGCTGCCCGCAAATCGCAGACACAGTTGTTTATCTCCCGTTTTGCAAAAGTATATACACCTATCGTGTTCCTGCTGGCCTTGATGGTGGTCGTGCTTCCATTTTTCTTTGTCACAAATTATGAGTTCCAGGACTGGTTTTACCGCGGACTGGTGTTCCTCGTCATCAGTTGTCCTTGTGCATTAGTGGTATCCATTCCGCTTGGCTATTTTGGTGGTATTGGCCTGGCTTCTAAAAACGGCATCTTGTTTAAAGGGTCAAATTTTCTCGACGTCATGACCAAGGTAGATACCGTGGTGATGGATAAAACAGGAACCCTCACCAAAGGTGTTTTTAAGGTGCAGGCGCTGGTATCCCAACAGCTGGAATATATGGAGTTGCTGGTATTAACGGCCGCCCTGGAGAGCAAATCTACCCATCCCATCGCTGTTGCCATTACTGACTATGCAAAAACGGTACATGCTGACCTTAACGGTGCAGTAGTAGAACAGGTGGAAGAAATAGCCGGGCATGGCTTGAAGGGGGTCATCAATGGTAAAAACGTATTGGCAGGTAATGGTAGCTTGCTGCGTAAATTTAATATCCCTTATGATACAAGTATCGATGCGGAAGCAGAAACCGTTGTATTGATTGCTGTAGATGAACAATATGCCGGCTATTTGCGTATTGCTGATGAGCTTAAAGCTGATGCTGCAGCAACCATAAAGGCCCTGCACCAGTTGAATATTGCTACGGTAATGCTCAGTGGCGACAAGCAAAGTGTGGTTAACAAGGTGGCCAAAACTTTGGGTATCGACAAAGCTTACGGCGCTTTATTGCCTGAGGATAAGGTAGAAAAGGTTGCTGCCTTAAAAGCCAATGGTAACTGCCTGGCTTTTGTGGGAGATGGGGTGAATGATGCACCGGTGATCGCTCTGGCTGATGCCGGCATTGCGATGGGTGGTTTAGGTAGTGATGCCACCATTGAAACCGCTGATGTGGTGATCCAGAACGACCAGCCTTATAAAATAGTAACAGCCATAAAAATAGGTAAGCTGACCAGAAATGTAGTCTGGCAAAACATTACACTGGCTATGGGTGTAAAAATTCTGGTGCTGGTGCTCGGCGCCGGTGGGGTGGCTAGCTTATGGGAAGCCGTTATTGCAGACGTTGGTGTCGCCCTGCTTGCCATTTTGAATGCTGTCAGGATACAGCATTCGAAAGTGCATTAAGCCATGCCTAATATCTCATCCACATATTTGCGGTCGTTCGCCAGGCGTGGAACTTTATGTTGTCCCCCTAACTTTCCTTTAGACTTTAGCCACTTATAGAACGTGTCTTTTGGTGCGTTATGAACTTTAGGCCTGCAAAGAGCCATGTCGTTGAAACGCTTGGCATCATAGTCTGAGTTGATTTTCCGCAAAGTTTTATCTAAAACATCGATAAACAACTCAAAATCATCCGGTTGCTTCTCAAATTCAATGATCCATTCGTGTCCGCCGGCTTCACAATCTTTGAAGTAAATCGGACAAGCGGTATAATCTTTAAATTCAGCACCAGTGGCATCGCAGGCAGCGCTCATGGCATGTTCGGCATTATCGATGATCACCTCTTCACCAAAAGCATTGATAAAGTGTTTGGTACGGCCTGTAATTTTAATGCGGAAGGGGAGAAGGGAGGTAAACTGCACGGTATCTCCGATCATGTAACGCCATAAACCGCCATTGGTAGAGATGATGATGGCGTAGTTTTTATGCAATTCAACCTGGTCCAGCGATAAAGTTTTCGGGTTCTCCTCCTCCAGGTGCTCCATCGGCAAGAACTCATAGTAAATGCCATAATCGAGCATCAATAACAGCTCCTCAGAATTCACCTCATCCTGGACGCCAAAAAATCCTTCTGATGCATTGTAAGTTTCCAAATAATACATGTCATCACTAGGGATCAGGGCTTTGAATTGTTCTCTGTAGGGTTTAAAGTTTACTGCACCATGGAAGTAAAGCTCCAGGTTAGGCCACACTTCCAGCAAGTTTTTTTTGCCTGTCATTTCCAGCACTTTCTTGGCCAGTACGATGGTCCAGGTGGGTACTCCAGAGATATTAGTGACGTTATCCTTAATGCTGGCCTCAGCCATTTTCTCCATTTTATGTTCGTAATCGTCCATCAGCGCAATAGACATGGCTGGTGTACGGTAATACTCGGCCCACATTGGCAGGTTTTTAATCAGCACCGCAGAAAGATCTCCATAAAAAGAATCTTCATGGAGCTGGTTAATCTGGTGACTGCCACCCAAAACCAAACCCTTGCCCGTCAAAATCTGGTTGTCAGGCCTGTTATTGCAATAAATGGATATCATGTCCTTGCCACCTTTATAATGACATTCGTGCAAAGATTCTTCGGATACCGGTATAAATTTGCTCCTGTCGCTGGTTGTTCCTGAAGATTTTGCAAACCATTTGATTTCAGAAGGCCAGAGGATGTTCTGTTCGCCCCTGAGCATTCTTTCTATATAGGGCTTTAAGGTGTCGTAATTTTGTAAGGGTACCCTTTCTTTAAACTGTTCCGGGGTAAGTATTGATTTATAATCGTATTTCCTGCCCCATTCGGTATTTTCAGCACTGGAGATTAAGGTGAAAAACCATTCCTCCTGTACATCATGCGGATATTTCATGAAAAGTTCAATCTGATGAACTCTTTTCTTCATATACCAGGTAAAAATTGAATTTACAATTGCCATGTTTTTCTAGCTATGAATTAAAAGGTTTTGCTGCGCAGCACAAAGTTAGATCCTAAATACACCTTTCTTACCATTTCATTGGCGGCTAAAACTTCTGGTGTACCAGACTCCAGTATTTTTCCTTCAAATAATAAGTAAGCTCGGTCGGTGATAGATAATGTTTCCTGCACATTGTGATCGGTGATTAAAATGCCGATATTCTTTTTTTTAAGCTTCGCTACAATCGTTTGTATCTCCTCCACTGCAATGGGGTCCACCCCGGCAAAAGGCTCATCGAGCAAAATGAAATTAGGGCTTGCGGCAAGGGCACGGGCAATCTCTGTTCTCCTGCGCTCACCTCCCGAAAGTAAATCGCCCCTGTTTTTACGAACTTTATGTAAACTGAACTCTGTAATCAACTCTTCCAGTTTCTCGTGTCTTTCTTCCTTTCCCATTTTGGTCATTTCCAAAATCGCCAGAATGTTGTCTTCTACCGTTAATTTCCTGAATACAGAGGCTTCCTGCGCCAGGTAGCCGATACCTTTCTGCGCTCTTCTGTACATCGCATCGCTGGTAATATCTTCATCATCCAAAAATATTGTTCCATGATTCGGCTTAATCAAGCCTACAATCATATAAAAAGAGGTGGTTTTTCCAGCTCCGTTAGGACCAAGCAAACCAACAATCTCTCCCTGACTTACATTAAATGAAACATCATTTACAACCGTACGCTGCTTATATTTTTTAACTAGATTTTCTGCTCTTAATATCATTTAAGTAGATCAATTATCAAATTTTATGGCTTTAACGCTCAGTTGTAAGCGCTTCTGTTCCCGCCATACATTTTCTTCAATTGTATAGCAAATAGAGAACGGCTGACCGGGTATTATATCCTTGTGGTAGTGCCCCAGGTTAAAGCCAATGCAATCAAAAGTACTTGAATTTTGTTGTTTTATAGTTAATTTCAAGTGTTTCAATCCAACAATATAAGGATTTCCCACACAATACACACGGTGCGTCACAAAAACTGGCGCCATGTTATCCGGTCCAAAAGGGGCCATTTGTGCCAGTATACGTTGAAATTTGCCGTCGATCTGTGACAATCCAATGTCTGTGTCAATTTTTATTTCCGGACAGAGCAGCTCTTCGGGAATGCTTGCTGCGACCACACTTTCAAAGCGGTCGGAGAAAGAATCTATGTTTTCTGCCTTCATGGTTAAACCGGCAGCAAATTTATGTCCGCCAAATTGTTCCAGTAAATCGGCACAGCCCAGTAGCGCTTCATAAAGATCAAATCCGGGTACCGAACGTGCCGATCCAGTGAGAAATCCGTTAGAAGCAGTAAGCACGATGGTTGGCCGGTAATAGGTTTCCGTTAGCCTGGAAGCTACAATGCCAATTACACCCTTGTTCCATGCCTCGTTGTAAACCACCGTAGTCTTTCTTTTCATCAGTATTTCAGAAGCGCCAATTAAAGCAAGGGCTTCTGCGGTGGTCAGCTGGTCAGTGGTTTTCCTTTCCGTATTGTGCAGGTTGATGAAGGAACTTTGTGTTTTAGCCAGCCCATCTTCAGCACATAATAACATTTTAACGGCTTCACGGGCATGGTCCATACGCCCGGCGGCATTGATCCGCGGTGCGATTGTAAATACAATATCTGTTAAAGTATATTCTTTTGGCGCACCTGAACTTTCCATCAGCGCTTTAAGGCCCATGCAAGGCCGGGTATTTAATTTCTTCAAGCCAAAATAGGCCAGGATCCTGTTCTCATCTTTAACAGGAACAATATCTGCTGCCACACTTACCATGACCAGGTCAAGGTACTGCTCATATTTTTCCTTTGGAATCTGGTGTTTGATACAAAAGGCCTGCGCCAGCTTAAAGCCAATGCCACATCCTGCCAGTTCCTTAAAAGGGTAGGGACAGTCTGAACGTTTTGGGTCGAGCACAGCGATGGCTTCAGGGATGTCGTCACCGGGTAAATGGTGGTCGCAAATGATAAAATCTATGCCCAGGCTATTGGCATAATGTACCTTATCATTGGATTTTATACCGCAATCCAAGGCAATGATCAATGTAAAACCATGTTCTTTTGCGTAGTCGATGCCTAAAGTCGAAATGCCATAACCTTCTTTATGCCGGTCAGGGATATAATATTCAAGCCTGTCGGTAAACTGTTTAAAAAAGCTGTAAGCCAAAGCCACAGAAGTAGTCCCATCTACATCATAATCGCCATAAATCAAGATTTTTTCTTTTTCAACCAATGCGGTGTCAATTCGGTCGATAGCCTTATCCATGTCTTTCATTAAGAAAGGATCATGTAAGTCGTCCAGAGATGGGCGGAAGAAGGACCGGGCTTCATCAAAGGTAGTTATACCCCTTTGCACTAAAATTTGTGCTAAGCTGCTGTCTATTTTTAACTCTTGTGCAAGCGCATCCGTATGCTCTTTATTTCCCTGTAAAGCCTGCACCCATCTTTTTTCCATATCTTTGCAATGTGATTCGTAAAGATATCATTAATTTTTTTCTTACTTATTATCTATGTCATTGCAAGTATTCACTTTATACGAAGGTTCTTATTCAGTAGATGCCACAAAAAAGTTTATTCCTTTCAACCCCCTTGTTGATCATGTTAAAGACAGGCCTGCTTCCTTATTTATTCATGTGCAGCCTTTTTTGGTTAAAATGAACAATTTGTTGCTGCTTATGGATACTGGTTTAGGTTTCAGTAACAAAGCGGGGCAACTGGTTTTACATGAGAATATCAAAAAGGCAGGTTTTGATCCGGATGATGTTGATTATGTGCTGATGTCCCATCTTCATTATGACCATTCTGGTGGTATGGTACACCACCTTGACGGTAAAATGGAACTTAGTTTTCCACATGCAACTTATGTCATTCAAAGGGAAGAATGGGAATATGCCTTCAGCGGCAAATCTTCTTCCTACCACACAGAGATATTCGACTTTTTGCAAAGAAACGCGGAGTTAAAATTTATAGAGGGTAGCGGCGATTTTATCGATGGCATCAGCTACGAATTAACCGGTGCTCATTGTCCTTATCATCAAACTTTTCTTTTAAATGACGGTGTCGATAAAGTATTTTTTGGTGGCGATGTATTGCCGGAACCGGAGGAGCTCATGCGCAAGTTTATTGCAAAGTACGACTTCGATGGCCGCAAGGCAATGGAACTTCGTGATGCCTATGGACAAAGAGCAGCCGCTGAAAACTGGAACTGCCTGTTTTACCATGGCAAGAAAAAAGCCACCGGTTTTGTGACTTATACCGATGGTATTTTTAAAATCAGCTAAAGATTAAACGCTTACTGCTCTGAATAATTCGATGAGCCTGTCGATAGATAAGGGTTTAGAAATAAATCCTTTAACCACTTTATAGGTTTTGGCTTTTTCAATATCATTTTCATAAACTGAAGAAGAAAGCATGTACATGTCCACTGCTTTCCTGATATTCATTTTTTCATAAGCCTCAATAAATTCCCAGCCATTAAGCACCGGCATGTTAATGTCGACCAATATCAGGTGAGGGAACTGTTCGGGGTTTCCTGCAATTTCATCCAGGTAGTCAATCGCTAACTGGCCGTTAGTCTTTGCCACCATATTTACAGCAAATCCTGTCTTCTCTACAATTTTTTTAATAATGAAGATATTTATGTCGTCATCATCAATAACAAGTAAGTTGATCTTAAAATCCATCCTAGTTTAGTAAAGAGAGCAATAAATTTTATTAAAGATATAAAATAGTTGCGTATTCACCAGATAAAAAAAAGGTCATTTTAATTAAAATGACCTTTTTTTTAATACAATAAATTAATAATTATCTGATAGCAACTTCATTAGCTTAAAGATTCCTCCATATAACTTTCAATCGGAGGGCAGGCACATACCAATGATCTGTCTCCATAGGAGTCATTTACCCTTCCTACAGAAGGCCAGAACTTGTAAGCTGCTACATAAGGCAATGGAAAAGCTGCAGTTTGTCTGCTATAGCTATGCTTCCATTCATCACCGGTCACATTAGCTGCTGTATGTGGTGCATTCTTTAAAGCATTGTCTACTTTATCGCTTTCGCTGTTTTCAATGGCCGTAATTTCTCCTTTAATGGCAATCAGTGCATCACAAAACCTGTCGAGCTCATGTTTAGGCTCACTTTCCGTAGGCTCCACCATTAAGGTGCCCGCTACCGGGAAGGAAACTGTAGGTGCATGGAAACCATAATCCATTAAACGTTTAGCAATATCAACCACCTCTATGCCAAAGCTTTTGAAGCTTCTGCAGTCCAGGATCATCTCATGTGCACAACGGCCTTTAGCGCCAGCATATAATACCGGGTAATGCTGCTCTAAACGAGCTTTCATGTAATTAGCATTCAGGATAGCATACCTGGTTGCGTTGGTGAGTCCGTCAGTACCCATCATGGCAATATAAGCATGAGAGATAATCAGAATTGAAGCCGAGCCCCATGGTGCTGAAGATACTGCATGAATAGATTTTTCCTTGTTAATATCTACTACCGCATGTCCCGGTAAGTATTTAACCAGGTGTTTGGCTACACCAATTGGTCCCATACCGGGGCCGCCGCCACCGTGAGGGATACAGAAGGTTTTATGCAAGTTCAGGTGACAAACATCGGCGCCAATATTAGCCGGACTGGTCAGGCCAACCTGTGCATTCATGTTGGCACCATCCATATAAACTTGTCCGCCGTTTGCATGAATAGTTTCACAGATTTCAATGATACTTTCTTCAAATACACCATGTGTAGATGGGTAAGTGACCATCAGGCAAGAAAGCACATCTTTAAATTGTTCAGCTTTTGCTTTCAGGTCTTCCACATCAATGTTTCCGTTCTGCAGCGATTTTACAACCACCACTTTCATTCCTGCCATGGCAGCAGAAGCCGGATTTGTTCCATGTGCAGAAGAAGGAATTAAAGCTACATTACGATGTCCTTCACCACGATCCTGGTGGTAAGCACGGATCACCATTAAGCCAGCATATTCACCTTGAGCACCTGCATTTGGCTGCAAACTCATGGCCGCAAAACCAGTGATTTCACTTAACCATTTATCAAGCTCATTAAATACAGTATAATAACCGGCTACTTGATCAGCAGGGGCAAAGGGGTGTATTTTAGCAAACTCAGGCCATGTGATCGGCGTCATCTCTGCAGTGGCATTCAGTTTCATGGTACAAGAACCCAATGGGATCATGGAATGGCACAAGGAAAGATCTTTTGCCTCCAGCGATTTGATATAACGCAGCATTTCATGCTCTGAATGATGCGAATTGAATATCGGGTGTGTTAAATAAGCAGAGCTACGTTGTAAGGCTGCTGGAATAACAGTTTCAATATTTTCTACTTCCAGTTCTGCCTGATCTGCGGCAATACCTTTTACTTTCGAAAAGATCTTATTTAACAGTTTAATGTCTTCAACGGTAGTGGTTTCATCCAAAGCGATGGTGGCCACCGAACCTTTATAATTTAAGTTGATTTCATTGTCGATGCATTCCCTGTGGATAGAGTCTGCAAGGTTACCTAATTCAACTTGAATGGTATCAAAGTAAGAAGTCGTTCCTAATTTGTAACCGATTTTCTCCAGCGATTTAGCCAGGCTTATGGCCAGTCCGTGTGTACGTTCAGCAATCAGCTTTAAACCTTTCGGACCATGGTAAACGGCATAAAAACCGGCCATAATTGCCAATAAAGCTTGTGCCGTGCAAATGTTGGAAGTCGCTTTATCTCTGCGGATGTGCTGTTCCCTGGTTTGCAGGGCCATGCGCAAGGCATAGTTATTATTTACGTCTATCGTTACGCCGATGATACGGCCCGGGATATTTCTTTTGTATTCTTCTTTTGTAGCAAAATAAGCTGCATGCGGACCACCGAAACCGATAGAAACGCCGAAACGCTGTGTGGTACCTACCACAACATCAGCACCCCATTCTCCCGGAGGGGTTAATAAGGTTAAACTTAACAGATCTGCTACAACAGTAACTTTAACATTTTTTTCATGTGCCTGTGCAACATAGGCCGTGTAATCAATCACTTCACCGTTAGCTGCAGGATATTGTACAATAGCGCCAAAGAACGTATCGTCTAATGCCACTTCCTGGTGATTACCGATGACAAGCTCAATGCCGAAAGGATTGGCGCGGGTCTTCAGGATGTCTATTGTTTGTGGGAACAACAATTCAGAAACAAAGAATTTTGTTGCCTGCTGGTTTTTGCGAAGACTGTATTGCATGAACATGGCTTCTGCAGCTGCAGTACCTTCATCCAATAAAGAAGCATTGGCAATTTCCATCCCTGTTAAATCGATTACCGTGGTCTGGAAATTCAATAAAGCCTGTAAACGGCCTTGTGCAATTTCAGCCTGGTAAGGGGTATATTGTGTATACCATCCTGGATTTTCCAATACATTACGCAGGATCACTCCCGGTGTAATGGTATCATAATAGCCTTGTCCGATATAAGATTTAAACACCTTGTTTAAAGAGGCTGTTTGCCTTAAACTGCTCAGGTAGTCAGTTTCTGATTTTGCTTTTGGCAAGTTCAAAGGTTGCTTTAACCTGATCTGAGGTGGAACTGTTTGTTCTATAAGTTCGTCAATAGAATTTACGCCGACAGTTTTCAACATCGCTGCAGTATCTGCCTCGTTCGTTGCAATATGACGATTTTTAAAATCTTCTTTGTAATATATATTTAAGCTCATGAATGATACTGATAAAAGTTGCCGCAAAGGTAAAAAAAATCCAGCTAGTTTGATAATTGTCTAATATACATTTGTATAGTGTTCTCCAGGCCAAGGTATAGGGCGTCTGAGATCAGGGCATGGCCGATGGAAACTTCCAAGAGATTGTTAATGTGCTGGTTAAAATATTTCAAATTGTGGAGGTCGAGGTCATGACCGGCATTGATACCCAGGCCAAGTTCATTTGCCCTGTTAGCCGCTGCAACATAAGGTGCAATAGCCGCCACTTTATCCTTCGGATATTGATGAGCGTAGGCTTCCGTGTAAAGTTCTATCCTGTCGGTGCCTGTGTTTGCCGCTGCATCAATCATTTCCAATACCGGATCTACAAAAATAGATACCCGGATGCCGGCATTTTTAAATACACTGACCATTTCCTTTAAATAGTCCTGGTTTTTTATGGTATCCCAGCCGTGGTTGGAGGTAATTTGTCCTTCGGTATCAGGTACCAGCGTCACTTGTGCAGGCTGATTGGCTAAGACAAGGTCAATAAATTTCTGTTCCCGGCAATTGCCTTCGATGTTAAACTCTGTCGCAATAACGGCCTTTAAATCAAAAACATCCTGGTAGCGGATATGTCTTTCGTCGGGACGTGGATGTACAGTGATTCCCTGCGCACCAAATCGCTCACAGTCCAGCGCTACTTTCACTAAGTCAGGATTATTGCCCCCGCGACTGTTTCGCAGTGTGGCTATTTTGTTAATGTTTACAGATAAATTTGCCATCCACAAATGTAAGTAATAGTAATGATTGTACCGAAAGGTTATGGT
>NZ_JBBHKC010000016.1:0-19911 GCF_037482985.1 Pedobacter immunditicola
TGATAAGACAAGCCCTTTTGTTAATAATTTGTTTGGTAAATTACTCTTCTGCTGCTTGTTGATTAACAAAACTTTCGGCTACCTGAGTCAAAGCAACGTCTGTTGCCTTTTCATTATCCAAGGTTTGTTGTAATAATTCAACGACGTCAGTATGTCCCATGTTCTGCGCAAAAGTGCGGAGGGTACCGTAGGTAGCAATTTCATAATGTTCCACTTTCTGAGCAGCTAAAATTAATCCTGCATCCCTGATTAAAGTACCAGAATCGGTATCCTCAATAATACTCTCTGCTTCTGCAATCAATCCCTCCATTGCATCGCATTTTTTAGCGCTGGCTTTTTCGCCTAACAGTTCAAATACCTGCTCTAAAGTTTCGCAGTGCATTTGGGTTTCCTGGGTGTGCTTGTCGAATGCTGCTGCCAATTCAGGACTAGTAGCTGCCTTCTTCATTTTTGGTAAAGCTTTTACCAAATGTTTCTCTGCCCAGTAAATATCTTTCAACTCATCCACAAAGAACTTATGAAACTCAGAATTTTCCATTTTACCACTTTTTCCAGTAGGCTTGGAAGCTCCACTCGTTTTCGTTGCCGTTTTTGTGCCACTTGTTTTTGTTGTAGGTGCCATAATAATTTGCTTTTATAGGTTCTTGATTTGTTAACTATAACCTATTTTCATCAAGAAAGTTTGTCAAAAATTAAAAAATGTCGACTTATATTTTTTAAATCCAATTAAAAAACACTGACCATCAACACGTTGAGATTATTTACTTTTTCTCCCAATCAATTGATAAAAAACATTAGGTTTACGTTAATTTTGCAAATCGGTATTTTTATTTACTGTAGAATTATTAAAAACGTAATATGATAATTGTTCCAAAAACACGTGGTTTTATCTGTCTTACTTCCCATCCAAAAGGGTGTGAACAAAATGTAATCAATCAGATAGCATATGTAAAATCAAAAGGCCTTATTGAAGGCCCCAAAAAAGTACTGGTAATTGGCGCCTCCACCGGGTTCGGTTTGGCCTCAAGAATCACCAGTGCTTTTGGGTCAAATGCTGCTACCATAGGTGTATTTTTCGAAAAACCTGATGCACCAGGAAAACCTGGTTCTGCTGGCTGGTATAACACATCGGCTTTTGAACACCAGGCACAAGAAGCGGGCTTATATGCAAAAAGTATCAATGGAGATGCTTTTTCAAATGAAATCAAACAACAAACCATCGACCTGATTAAAGCTGACCTTGGACAGGTAGATCTGGTGATTTATAGTTTAGCATCGCCAAGAAGAACTGATCCAACAACTGATACTACTTATAATTCAGTTTTGAAGCCAATTGGCCAGACATTTTCTAATAAAACTGTAGATTTTCATACAGGAAATGTTTCTGAAATTTCCATTGACCCTGCTAACGAGGATGAAGTAGCAAGTACTGTGAAAGTAATGGGTGGTGAAGATTGGGAAATGTGGATCGACGCTTTAAAAGCAGCTGATCTGTTAGCACCAGGCGCTACCACAATTGCGTATTCTTATATAGGTCCGAAGCTTACGGAAGCAGTTTATCGCAAGGGCACAATCGGAATGGCGAAAGACCACCTGGAAGCGACAGCAACCAGCCTTGCTGAGAAATTGAAGGACATCAATGGCAGGGCTTTTATTTCGGTTAATAAAGCCCTGGTTACACAGGCCAGCTCGGCTATTCCTGTTATCCCTTTATACATCTCTCTATTATATAAAGTGATGAAAGAAGAGGGTATCCACGAAGGATGTATTGAGCAAATACAACGCTTATTTCAGGATCGTTTATATCAGAATGGAGAGATACCTTTAGATGAAAAAGGAAGGATCAGGATTGATGACCTCGAAATGAGAGCAGATGTACAGGCGAAAGTTGCGGAACTTTGGGCACAGGCAACCACAGAAACTTTACCTACCCTTGGAGACCTTGCAGGTTACCGTACAGATTTCTTTAATTTATTCGGTTTTGAAGTTCCAGGAGTAGACTATGAGGCAGATGTGAATGAGGTTGTAGAACTACCCGGACTACAAAAATAATTTATTTTCACAATAGATGCTGAGTTTCAAATAATTGTACTTACATTTGCAATTCAATTTTTTAATAACAATACAATGCAAGAAGGAATAGTAAAATTTTTTAATGAGTCTAAAGGTTTTGGTTTTATCGTACCAGCAGATGGTGGTGCAGAAATCTTTGTTCACTCAAGTGGCCTATTAGGCGAAATCCGTGAAAACGATAAAGTTTCTTACAATGAAGAACAAGGTCGTAAAGGATTAAATGCAGTAAATGTTCAAGTAATCTAAAGTTCCTTATTACATATATTGTAAAAACCGTCCTCCAAAAAGGGCGGTTTTTTCTATTTAAGACGTTTTTTTTAGCTTATTGTTCTACATCATCCGCTACCTGCTTGTCAGGATCGAGTTGTACCTTCCCTTCCTTATCTTTCCGCCCCAAAACTATCGGATACAAAAGCATCAGCGCCCCTACCATAAAGAGTAAACCCGCTGCCTCGAGCACATAAATACTGGAATCCATTTCTCGCATACTCATCACTTGATAGACCACCAAAGCGATGAAGCCGAAAATAAGAACAATAACTGCCTTCTGAAGTTTAAGTTTTTTAATCATGGTGCAATTTGTTTATTTTCCTTTTTTTAATTAAGCTAATAATAACAAATATTAATCCAATAACCTCTAGTATCATGCTGGCAACGATAATAGCGATGGTTGCAGCCATATTGGTATTCTTCAGAAACAGCGCTACGGGCATCAAAATTACTGCACCCAGCATGCATATCATCCCAATTTTCAGGTGTTTAGTCATAAAACAAATAAGCTGTAAAGCTACCATTTTCGATTCTAAAACGTTAACTTTGCAACCTTAATTTTTAAGGATACTGAATAAAATGTATAAGGAATTCAAACAACTGGAACTAGCTAAAATAGGTAAAGAAATACTTGATTTTTGGAAAGAGGAGAACATCTTTGAAAAAAGCATTTCTACCCGTTCTAAGGAGAACACATTTACATTTTATGAAGGCCCTCCATCAGCCAATGGAATGCCGGGAATTCACCACGTAATGGGCAGGGCCATTAAAGATATCTTTTGCCGCTACAAAACACTGAAGGGTTTTCAGGTGAAACGTAAAGGCGGATGGGATACCCATGGCTTGCCGATAGAACTTGCTGTAGAAAAGAAACTGGGCATTACCAAAGAAGATATTGGTAAAAAGATAACCGTTGAGCAATACAACGCTGCCTGCCGTGAGGAGGTGATGAAATACACTGATGTATGGAATGACCTGACCGAAAAGATGGGTTACTGGGTAGATCTTGATAACCCTTATATTACTTATGAAAATGAATATATGGAAAGCCTCTGGTGGATTCTGAAATCATTTTACGATAAGGGCCTTTTATACAAGGGTTATACCGTACAACCGTATTCGCCGGCTGCAGGTACAGGTTTAAGTTCTCATGAACTTAACCAGCCGGGCACCTACAAAATACTGAAGGACACCTCCATTACTGCGCAGTTTTTCTTGAAGAAAGATCAGGAACACCCTTTAATACCGGTGCTGTTCGATCGTGAAAATGAGGAAACAGCAATCCTGGCATGGACCACTACCCCATGGACTTTACCTTCCAATTGTGCTTTGGCTGTTGGCGAAAAGATCCGTTATGTAAAAATAAAAACTTTTAATCCTTATACCTATTTGCCGGTGAGTGTTGTACTGGCTCAGGAACTGGTAAATAAACACTTCAAAAAGGAAGCGAAAGATTTGTCTTTTGACGACTATAAAGGTGGCGACAAATTAATCCCATGGACCGTTGCTGCAGAATTTGGCGGCAAGGAACTGATTGGTTTACACTATCACCAGTTGATGAATTACGTAACCAATGATGATTTGGAGCAGAATGCCTTCCGGGTAATTCCGGGTGACTTCGTTACGACCGAAGATGGTACCGGTATTGTGCATACAGCCTCTATTTTTGGTGCAGACGACTTCAGGGTTGCCAAAGAAAACGGCGTCCCTTCGGTGTTGGTAAAAGACGCTAAAGGAAACGAAAGTCCGCTTGTGGATAAACAAGGTAAATTCGTTGCTGAAGTAACAGATTTTGCTGGCCGTTATGTTAAAGAAGAATATTATAGTGACGAAGAACGCAAAGAAGCTGATTTTAAACCAACTGATGTTTTAATCGCCATCAAGTTAAAAGAAGACAATAAAGCGTTTGACGTTAAAAAATATGAACACAGTTATCCTCACTGCTGGAGAACTGATAAACCCGTATTGTATTACCCCTTAGACAGCTGGTTCATTAAAACCACTGCCGTAAAGGATAAAATGGTGGCCCTGAACAAAACCATTAACTGGAAACCCGAAGCTACGGGTACCGGTAGGTTTGGTAACTGGCTTGAAAACCTGGTAGACTGGAACCTTTCCCGCTCGCGGTATTGGGGAACGCCTTTGCCAATATGGCGTACCAAGGATGGTGAAGAAGAAAAATGCATCGGCTCGCTGGCAGAACTGAACGCGGAAATTAAAAAATCTGTGGAAGCCGGTTTTATGGAGGCATCTTTTGAGTTGAAAGATATGCACCGCCCTTATGTGGATGATGTGATCTTGACTTCGCCTAAAGGGGAAAGAATGATCAGGGAATTGGATTTAATTGATGTCTGGTTTGATAGCGGCGCCATGCCTTATGCACAGTGGCATTTCCCTTTTGAAAACCAAGAGGCCTTCGAAAGTGCTTATCCCGCCGACTTTATTGCCGAGGGTGTAGACCAAACACGTGGCTGGTTCTTTACTTTACACGCCATAGCAGTGATGCTCAGTGAAACCAGTGATGAAATTAAAGCAATCAACGAAAGAGTTGGCAACCCCGGTATTGCATTTAAAAACGTAGTTTCCAACGGACTGGTACTTGATAAAAATGGCAACAAAATGTCTAAACGTTTAGGCAATGGTGTTGATCCTTTCAGTACAATCGAAACTTATAGTGCAGATGCGACCAGGTGGTATATGATCAGCAATGCCTCTCCATGGGACAACCTGAAGTTTAACATGGACGGCCTGGATGAAGTGCGCAGAAAATTCTTCGGCACCCTTTATAATACGTATGCCTTTTTTGCTTTGTATGCAAACATTGACCAGTTCAGCATTGATGCAGCTAATGAAACACCGGTAACAGAAAGAAGTGAGCTGGACAGGTGGATTTTATCGCTGTTGCAAAACCTGATCAGCGAAGTTGATGAAAGCTATAACACTTATGAGCCGACCAAAGCGGCAAGAGCCATACAAACTTTTGTTGATGAGCACCTGAGCAATTGGTATATCCGTTTATCGCGCCGCCGTTTCTGGAAAGGTGAGATGACTGCCGACAAAAAAGCAGCCTATGAAACGTTGTATACTTGCTTAACGAGTATTTCACAATTGATGTCACCTATTGCACCATTTTTTGCCGACTGGCTTTATCAGAACCTGACAACCGGCGCCAAATCTGCAGCCGTGGAATCGGTACACCTTACCTTCTGGAAAGAGGCTGACAAAACGTTAGTAGACACGGAATTAAATGAACGGATGGAGCTTGCACAAAGTATTTCATCGATGGCATTGTCCTTACGTAAAAAAAGCAGTATCAATGTGCGCCAGCCCTTAGCCAAAATTTTATTGCCTGTTCTTGATGAAAGGTTTGCGGAAAAGGTAGAATTAGTGAAAGAATTGATACTTTCTGAAACTAACATTAAAAATATTGAGTACATTAGGGACACAGCCGGCTTTATAAAGAAAAAAATTAAACCTAACTTTAAAACCCTTGGTCCAAAAGTTGGTAAAGACATGAAGCTGGTAGCGGAAATCATCAATAATTTAAACCAGGAGCAATTAGCAGCATTTGAAATCAAAGGAGAGATGGAAATTCCGGATACGGAATACCTGATTCAATTGAGCGATGTGGACATCATTGCGGAAGATATACCGGGTTGGCAAGTGACGAACCTTGGGAACCTTACAGTAGCACTTGATGTAACCATCACGGATGAACTGAAACAGGAAGGCCTATCAAGGGAACTAATTAACCGCATTCAGAATTTAAGAAAGGAATTAAATTTTGAAGTTACAGATCGTATAACGGTTACTTTACAAAAGGATAACCTGATTACAAGCGCTGCAGAACAAAATAAATTATACATTTGCTCGGAAATTCTGGCAGATGATCTTATTATAACAGAAAATATTGATATGGGAAACAAAATCGTTATTGATGATGTTGAACTACTAATTTCGATAGAAAAACAATAATTATTATGGAAAACACCACAAAAACAAGGTATTCAGATAACGAATTAAAAGAGTTTAAAGACCTGATCAATGAAAAATTGAGAATGGCAAAAGAAGAGTTTCTTTCTTTAACCAATTCTTTGAGTAGTCCGAATTCAAATGGAACTGAAGATACTTCAGGAACTTACAAAACCCTGGAAGATGGCTCAGCAACTTTAGAGAAGGAACAAATCAATCAATTGGCTGCCCGTCAAAAGAAGTTTATTGAAAACCTTGAAGCTGCATTGGTTCGTATTGAAAACAAAACTTACGGAATTTGCAGGGAAACCGGCAAACTTATTCAAAAAGAACGTCTTCGTGCAGTACCACACGCTACCTTAAGTATGGAAGCTAAATTGAAGCAGGCATAATGAAAGGCTATACAAAACCTTTATTGCTTATCTTCTTCATCCTTATTGTTGACCAGGTTTCTAAAGTCTGGATAAAAACAAACATGTACCTGGGACAGGAATTTAAGATTTTAGGCGACTGGTTCATTATCCACTTTACAGAAAACAATGGTATGGCCTTTGGGCTGGAATTTGGTGGTGAATTTGGTAAACTTTCTTTGTCTCTGTTCAGAATAGTTGCTGTAGCGGGAATTGGTTATGGTTTACATTACCTTATCCAGAAAAAATACCATAGAGGTTTAATATTAAATGTAGCAATGATATTTGCCGGTGCTTTAGGGAATATCATTGATTCAGTATTCTATGGAAAAATATGGAATTACGCGGGTTTGTTTCATGGTCGCGTAGTTGATATGTTTTACTTTCCGATCCTGGAAGGCGTATTTCCTACCTGGCTCCCGATCTGGGGTGGCGAAGACTATATTTTCTTCAGGCCGGTGTTCAACGTTGCTGATGCAGCCATCTCTGTAGGGGTGATTTTAATCCTTGTTTTCCAGAATACTTATTTTAAGGAAGAGATCGTTGAAGAAATAGGCCCTAATAATGAGGTCGTTGAGGAATAAATCTAGGAATTAACTTTCAAGAATGTGGATTTGGTATGATATTTTCATCTCTATGTATATATCATATCAAACACACAAAACAAATACTATGAAAAGATTAGTTGCCCTTGCCTTCGTTGCCTTATTTAGTATGAGCGCAATGGCCCAACAGGTTGATTTACGTAAAAAGATCAGCGTTAGTGGAAATGCAGAAGCCGAAGTTACGCCTGATATTATTTACTTGAGTATATCCTTAAAAGAATACCTGAAAGATAATAACAGTAAAAAAAGAGTTGACATCACCACCTTAGAAAACCAATTGTTCAATGCCGTTCAAAAAGCTGGAATTCCTAAGGAGAATTTAATGATTAACAACCTTTCCAGTTACAACATGGTAACAGAGAAAAAGAAAAATCCTGAATTTCTGGTGAGCAAACAGTATCGTTTAAAAGTGACTGACTTAAATAAATGGAATGCAATTATGGCATCCATTGACCCTAAGGGTATCTCTTACACTAATATTGAGAGTTATGACTATTCGAAACTGGAAGCTTTAAAGAAAGAATTGAAAATTAAGGCTTTGCAGGCCGCTCAAGAAAAAGCGACCTATATGGTTGGCGCTTTGGGAAATAAGTTAGGCAGTGTGCTCGACATACAGGAAATTAACAATGAAACGTTTCCACAGCAAAACTACCGCTCCAATATGATGATGAAAGCATCAGCTGATCTTGCCGAATCTGCTCCGGAAATCGACTTCAAGAAAATTAAGTTGAATTATGTAGTGAATACCATATTCGAAATCTTGTAATTGCTCAGAACACTATACAGTTTTCGTTGTGAACAAGGATAATTCCTCAGCCTATTTATTGCGATCTGAAAGGTAAGTAGCTAAAACAAAATACATTAGCATTACAATAATGAAACCTACCAAATTATTGGTAGGTTTTTTGTTATTAGAGTAAAAACAAATAAGAAAGATTATGAAAAAATTAATTTACTCCCTGACGCTAGTGTTTATGTTAGGCATCTCCGCTAACCCGGTAATGGCTGCTGGTAACAAAGACAAAAATAAGACAGAATTAACAGCAGAACAAAAGGTTCAATTCGAAAGAATTACTAACCGTGTTGAAGAGATCAGAAACATGGACAAATCTGATATGTCCAGAGCTGATAAAAAAGAATTACGTAAAGAACTAAAAGAAATGAAAAATCAAGCACGTGCCATGAATGGTGGTGTTTATCTTTCTGTTGGTGCAATTATCATTATTATATTATTATTGATCCTTATCTTGTAAGAACAGGGATTTTTAACTAAAATGGGGCTGATCAGATGATGATCAGCCCCATTTTTTATGGGAACATTATTTAAGAAATCGAATCGTACAGGCATCAGCGGAAAGCAGAATCATTAATTTTAATAAATGGATATAGACGAGATCATTGGTAAGTTATATGAACTGCCTGAACAGTCAAAGGCAGAACTGATAGCCTGTATTACAGAAGTTGTCTACCCTAAAGGTCATATCTTATTAAAAGCAGACAAAATAGAAACAGACGTCTATTTTATCAAAAAGGGTATCGTTCGGGCATATGCCAATAATAAAGAGCATCAGGTCACTTTTTGGTTTGGTAAAGAGGGCGATACTGTACTTTCAATGAAAAGCTATGTTGCCAATGAGAAAGCCTATGAGGATATAGAACTACTTGAAAACAGCGAGTTATATAGGTTAGAGACCAGATTGTTGAAAAACTTGTTTGCTACGGATATACACCTGGCTAACTGGGGAAGGAAGCTTGCAGAGCAGGAGCTGATTAAAACAGAAGAAAGGCTGATCTCCATGCAATTTAAAACAGCCATGGAACGCTACAAGGAACTGATCAAAATTAATCCTGATCTGTTGCAAAGGGTACAATTAGGCTATATCGCTTCTTATCTGGGGATAACACAGGTAAGTTTAAGCAGACTAAGGGCAGACCTCAGGTAAATAATTTCATTTTTTATCATTTGTAAAATATTCTTTCAAGCCAGTTAACGACATTTGCAGAAAAAAAAAGATGAATTGGATTATTTTAGTTATTGCCGGTCTGTTTGAAGTAGCTTTCGCCTCCTGCCTTGGCAAGGTAAAAGAAACCAGTGGCAGTGAAATGTACTGGTGGTTTTGCGGATTCCTGGTTGCCTTGATGATTAGTATGGGACTACTCATTAAAGCTACACAGACCTTGCCTATCGGTACAGCTTATGCCGTTTGGACAGGCATTGGCGCAGTAGGTACTGTTATCGTTGGCATTCTGGTATTCAAAGATCCTGTGAGTTTTTGGCGTATTTTCTTCATCACCACCTTGATAGGTTCTGTTGTTGGTTTGAAGTTTGTTTCCAATTAAATATCGATTTCACTTGAACAATTGAGCACCAGCATTCGAAGCCTCATCCTGCTGTTAAATGTTAGGTAGTAAAAACCAAAAAACCTGTATCATGATTTATGATACAGGTTTATATTTTTAATTTGTATATCAGGATTAATCAATGATATCAAAGCCGGTATATTTTACCAAAGCTGCCGGAATTTTAATACCCTCAGGTGTTTGATAATTCTCCAAAATGGAAGCTACAATTCTTGGCAAAGCCAAAGCACTTCCATTCAGCGTATGAGCAAGCTGTGTTTTGCCTGTTGCTCCTTTAAATCTTAACTTAAGGCGGTTACTTTGATAAGTTTCAAAATTGGAAACAGAAGACACCTCTAACCAGCGTTGCTGTGCGGCACTCCAAACCTCCATGTCATAAGTCATCGCGGCAGTAAAGCCCATATCGCCACCACATAAGCGCAGCACACGGTAATGTAAACCCAGTTCCTGTAATAGGGACTGCACATAAGTACTCATTCCTTCCAGTATTTCATAGGATTGATCAGGATGAGCAATTTGCACCACTTCCACTTTATCAAATTGGTGCAGGCGGTTTAAGCCACGCACATGGGCACCGTATGAACCAGCCTCCCTGCGGAAACATGGCGTATAAGCACAGTTCTTAACAGGAAGCTCCTCTTCCTTCAAAATGACATCGCGATATAAATTAGTCACGGGAACTTCTGCTGTAGGAATTAAATAAAGATTATCAACCGTAGAATGATACATCTGTCCTTCTTTATCCGGCAACTGTCCGGTACCAAAACCAGAAGCTTCGTTCACCAGGTGCGGAACCTGCATTTCCCTGTATCCCTGCGCAGTGGCATGGTCCAGGAAGAAGTTGATTAAAGCCCTTTGTAATTTTGCCCCTTTACCTTTATAAACTGGAAAACCAGCGCCGGTAATTTTAGTGCCAAGTTCAAAATCAATGATATCATATTTAGAAGCCAGCTCCCAGTGTGGCAGCGCCTGTTCATTTAATACAGCAGGTTCACCATGCACATACACCACTTCATTTTCTTCTGGCGTAGAACCGGCTTTAACAAGCTCATACGGAAGGTTGGGCAGCTGAACCAATAAGTTATGCAGCTGTTGCTCTGCAGCCGCCAAACGCTCTGAAAGCGGCTTGATTTTTTCTTTATTTGCCGTGGTTTCTAATTTCAAGGCATCAGCTTCAGCCTTTTTGCCATTACGCATCAGTTCACCGATCTGCTTTGCACTTGCATTTGCTATAGCCGAAAGATTATCCAAGGAAGTTTGTGTTTGTTTACGATCATTATCTAACTCGATAATTTCATCAACCAGCTCGGTCTGTTTGAAATTGCGGACACCTAAGCGTTCTAAAACTTTCTCTCTATTTTCACGGATATAGTTAACTTGCAGCATTATTTATATATTTTGAACAAAGATAACAAGAGTTTGGAGACACTGAACATGGATGGTAAACTATTTCTTGTTCCGACACCGATCGGTAACCTGGAAGATATGACTTTCAGGGCCATCAGGGTATTGAAAGAAGCAGACATCATATTAGCAGAGGATACACGCACCAGTGCTCCCTTGTTAAAGCACTTTGGGATAGACAAAAAAGCCTATTCCCATCACCAGCACAACGAGCATAAAGCCACTTCAGAGATCATTAGATTTCTGAAGGAAGGGAAAAAGGTTGCTTTAATATCAGATGCCGGCACACCAGCCATCTCCGATCCGGGGTTTTACTTGGTGAGGGAAGTCATCAAAAACGACCTTGAAGTGGAATGCCTACCTGGTGCCACTGCATTTGTACCTGCATTGGTGAACTCCGGACTTCCGGCAGATTCCTTTGTGTTTGAGGGCTTTTTACCAGTAAAAAAAGGCCGGCAAACCCGCATGAAGAAACTGGCAGAAGAAGAAAGGACCATCATTTTATATGAAAGTCCACACCGCCTTTTAAAAACCCTGGAAGAATTCAGCCAGTTTTTCGGGGAAGACCGACAAGCCTCTGTGAGCAGGGAACTGACCAAGCTGTACGAAGAAACCGTAAGAGGTACACTTGCTGAGATAAAATCACATTTTGAAAACAATATTTTAAAAGGAGAATTTGTAATTTGTGTGGCCGGTAAACCGGAAGGTAAAAAATCAAAAGCCGATAAACCGGATTATAAAAAATAATTAACCCTGACAATCCTGAAGCATGTTAATAGAGAGATTTTTAAACGAAGAGCAAGATCCTAAAACGATAGAAAAAGTATTGGGTAAATTAAAAGATTTACTGAGCAGTAATGAGGATATAATTTACATCGCAGTGCAAAAAAGACCTGCGGTTAACCTCCTTCCGGATTGTATTGCAGTGACCACAAAACGTATCTTTTATTGTGAGCCAGCAAACTTTGGCATCACGATGAACTTCAAGGACATCTCCTGGAAAAGTATTAAAGAAGTGTCATTTAAGGAAGAATTCTTTGGTTCAAAATTTATTTGTGTACCGCAGCATGGTGAAAACCTGGTTACAGAATTTATCCCAAAAGTTCAGGCCCGTAAATTATACCAGGCCGCTAAAGAGCAATTAGATCACTATCATGAAGAAGTCCGTAGCATTGAAAAGGACGAAAAACAACTTACAGAAAACTTCGCTTTTGTTGAAGAAGCCATAGAAATCCCTGCGCCGGTACAAGAGTCATTGCCAGCGCCTCCTCCCACTGTATTGGAAGAGCCAGAAGATGAAACCACCCTTAAATTGAGAAAGTTAAAAACTTTATTCGATAAACAATTGATCACATTAGAAGAATACGAAGCTAAAAAAGCAAGTATCTTAGAAAGTTTTTAACTAAATGAATTCCAAAAATATTACCCTACTTGCTTTATTAAGTGCCTTTATCCTATGGCTGGCCTGGCCACCCATCCCCTACACCACCCCCCTGTTACTAATAGGGTTGGTTCCATTACTATTGGCTATCGACAAAATTAAAAACAGTCAGCTGGCAGAAAAGGGGAAGCAAGTGTTTTTAACTGCAGGTATTACTTTCTTTGTGTGGAATACCTCCTGCATTTACTGGGTATATAATGCCATTAATGCAGGCAATAATGCGGTAGTTTCTTTACTGGTATCCCTCATCCCTTTTGGCTTGGGTGCATTGCTGATGACCTTTGCCTTCTGGCTTTATTACCGGTTAAGTTCATTTGCTTCCAAAAAAATAGCTTATGCTGGGCTGCTCAGCTTTTATATCGCCATGGAGTACCTGCATCAATCCTGGGACCTCAACTTCCCATGGATGACTTTGGGCAACGGCTTTTCTGGAATGCACCAGCTTGTCCAATGGTATGAATATACCGGAGTTTACGGGGGTTCAGTATGGATTATACTCAGTAACATTTTCGCATTTGAAGCTTATAAAGCTTTTAAAACACAAAAAGCCTATTTAAGATACCGCTCTACGCTGGTATGGGCATTCGTTGTGATTGTCCCTGCGGCAATTTCACTGACCCGGTATAACAACTATAAAGAAAATGCACGTCCGGTAAATGTGGTGGTGGTACAACCCAATATAGACCCTTATCAGAAATTTGGAAGTATAAGTCCGGCAGAGCAGTTGAATGTGCTTACCAAATTATCTGACTCCATAGCCCAACCCAATACAGAATATTTTTTCTGGCCTGAAACTGCCTTGCCAACCTATAGCAACGAAGACCATATCCGCAGCAGTGGTGAGTTTCAAGCTTTACAACAATTCATCAAGAACTATCCTAACGGATCCTTAATTACAGGATTGGAATCAGTAAAAACCTATAACAGCCCAAAAACCATCAGTGCCCAGCTAGATCCAAATACAGGGCTCTATATTGATCACTTCAATGCAGCCATGCAGATTGAAAACTCGGCCGATGTGCAGTTTTATCATAAATCCAAACTCGTACCGGGGGTAGAAAAAATGCCTTTTCCTGCAGCGATGACCATTTTAAAACCCGTGTTTGCTCAATTGGGTGGCACCGTGAGTGGCTGGGGATGGCAGGAAGAGCCAGGTGTTTTTTACGCCTACAGTGGCATTGGCGTGGCACCGGTGATCTGTTATGAATCATTGTGGGGCGACTGGATCGGTGAAGCGGTAAAATCTGGCGCACAGTTCATCGCTATCATCACCAATGATGGCTGGTGGGGCAATACTTCAGGAAAAGACCAGCACTTCTTATATGCTAAATTAAGGGCTATTGAAAACCGCAGGTGGGTGGCAAGATCAGCTAATACAGGTATATCAGGGTTTATTAATCAAAAAGGTGATGTGACACAACAAAGTGGGTGGTGGACAAGGACCGCGCTAAAAGAAGATATCAACTTAAACGATGAAATTACTTTTTATACCAAAAACGGTGATTTGATTGCAAAGCTGCTTTGCATTACTTCGTTGGTCTTTGCTTTAATCATCCCCTATAAACGCTGGAAAACTAAGGCAAAGACCGCGGTATAAACTTGTTAAAGAAGCTTTATGATTATTTAAGACAGGTATTTCCCTACGATAGGCATTCTTCTGCCCATTCCAAAAGCTTTGGGAGATACGCGTAATATGGGTGGGGTTTGATAACGTTTAAATTCTGCCCTGTTTACCATTTTAATGACGCGACGTACCAAAGCTTCATCGAAGCCCTGCGCTATAATGGCTCCAGAACTTTTACGCAATTCAATATACTGGAATAATATAGTATCCAGGGTATCGTAATCCGGCAAAGAATCAGAATCCATCTGACCCGGTCTTAGCTCGGCCGATGGCGGTTTGACCACTGTATTTTTAGGGATGACCTCCCCGTCTTTATTGATATAGTCTGTCAGCTGGTAGATCTGTGTTTTGTAAACATCCCCTATTACGCCAATGGCACCGCACATATCACCATATAATGTGCCATAACCTACAGCACACTCGCTTTTATTGGAGGTGTTCAATAAGATGTATCCGAATTTGTTGGACATCGCCATTACGACAATTCCGCGGCAACGTGCCTGGATATTTTCTTCGGCAATGTTAAAAGGTAAGCCTTTAAAGGCAGGTGCCAACATCTCGTCAAAAGCATCGGCAGCAGCTGCAATGGCAATGACTTCATGCATACAGCCTGTATTTTTCACTAAATCAAGGGCATCCTGGATAGAATGATCAGAAGAATATTTTGAAGGCATGAGTACAGCCATCACATTTTCAGGGCCCAGTGCACGACAAGCCAGGGCACAAACGATGGCCGAGTCGATACCACCGGACAAGCCCAGGACAGCCTGTTTAAAACCAGACTTCTCAAAATAATCTTTGATGCCTAAAACCAGCGCATCATGGATTTGCGCAATATCAGGCGCTACTTCCCTGACAATGGGCAGCAAACCTTGAATTTTCCGATCTGCAATTTCATAGATCCGCAGCTCCTCCTCAAAGTAGGCCATTTCATCCAGTACATTACCTTCAGCATCAAATACCAGGGAACCGCCGTCAAAGATGATCTCTGTTTGTGCCCCCACCTGGTTAACATATAACAAGGGAAGCTGGTATTTTCTAGCGTTACCCGACAACACATTTATACGCTCGTCATCATGGATATAAGAAAATGGGGACGCAGCGATATTGATCATCACATCAGGCTGCTGAAGGATCAGCTGATCCATTGGATTAGCGACATAGAGGGGATTGGTGTTGATGTTCCAAAGATCCTCGCAAATGGTCAGTGCGATCCGCTGTCCTTTAAAATCGATACATTGAAATGAAGTACCAGGTTCGAAATAACGGTATTCATCAAAGACATCATAATTCGGCAGCAATGCTTTTTTAGCAACGGCCTTCACCTTACCCTCTTCTATAAAATAGGCAGCATTATAAAGGTCCTTTCCAGCAATTTGCTCATTCTTTACCGGTAAACCGATGATGCAGGCAATGCCCATACAATGACTTGCAATCTGCTGGGCAGCAGCCTCGCACAGGTCAATAAACTCTTCAAATTCCAGGAAATCACGCGGTGGATAACCACAAACCGCTAATTCAGCAAAAACAACCAGGTCTGCCCCCTTTGTTTTGGCCAGGTTGATGTGGTCAATAATCTTCTGGGTATTGGATTCAAAATTTCCAATATGGTAATTTAACTGGGCAAGTGCTATATTCATACTCATTAGAAGAATACCCCAAAATTAATGCCGAGGTAATTGTTTTTTACCGAACGGTTCTGATCTTTTACGATGTTCGTGAAGCCATTATTATAAGTTAACCCAACGGTAATGCTGGTGCGGCTATCGATATCAAACTCACCCCCGGCCCCCAAGATTAACCCTGCGCGGTAAAACTTAGTATAATCACTTATATTTCTGTCTTCTGCAATTGACCTGCCATTGAATTCAGCATCCTGTTTAGCACTAAGATTAAAATTGTTTGAGAAACCAAATTGACCATACCAGATGATATCACTTATTTTATTGGTTTTTAGTTTAACAGTAAAAGGCAACTCTAAATATTGCAGTTTATATTTAAGGTCGTAGGCCGCAGGATCAGTAGAAGAATTATCATGGTATAAATCCGGATTGATTTCCGTGCTCTTTCCATTAATGGTGGTAACCGTCAAACCGGTGGCAAAGCTATAATTTTCAGCGAAATTAAAATCTGCCAGTAAACCATAAGAAAAGCCCATGCTAAGTCCATTGCTTTTGCCGTCTTCAGGCTTTAACCAGCCAAAGTTTGGATGTGCTGTTAAACCGAGCCTGAACCCATAATCAGGTGCTGGATACTGCGCAAAAAGTGGAGTTGAAAAAATAAGTAAGAGTACTGCGATGATGGTTGATTTCATTTGTGTGTTATTTGTTTCAAAAGTGAAGACCCCATCTGGTACCGGAGGTTTCATTTTAATTAATATTAGAACTATAACGTTAAACGTGCCCAAATTTATCTATTTTTTCTATTTACTACCTCATTTCGTGTAATTGGATACACACATGACATTTTAATTGGGATTAAACGCTGATTTTTATCCTAGACCCGCTAATTATTGTGAGTAGTATGGCTAAAATTTTATAGCTTTAAGCCTTAGCGTGTCATCTCAAAAAAAATAAAATGCGCAGACAAATCTGGAAAAGCAGGTTGCTGTTGAAATGGCAATTTGGCCTTTTATTAATTTTACTTTTTGGAATTCCCAGGTTTATGTTGGTTTTGCAAGCTAATGTAACGGGGAACTACAACCTGATTCCGTTAATTTTTATATTGATGGCCTTAACACCTTATCTGCTTTTATCAAAAGACGGTAGATTTAATACAGGCATCAAAAAACCAGCTCACAATACCTGGTTGCTTTATTCCTTTATGATAGGAATCGGCATCTGCACCATCACTTTCATGCTTGCACATTTCTTATTCGACTATTCGACCGAGAATTGGTTTGTGTATATTTCAAACACTTATGCTGTGCCCACAACAGGGTTAACTTCTACAGGCCGGTTAATTTACTTCATCATCTATGCCCTTATTGGAATGACATTCAGTCCTGTTGGTGAAGAACTTTTTTACAGGGGCATTGTGCATGGTAGCTTTACAGACAAGTTTGGTGAGCATGGGGCTTCAATCATTGACAGCGCCGCCTTTGCATTGACCCATCTGGCACATTTTGGAATTGTTTATCTTTCGGGCACCTGGCAATTTTTGTTGGGACCTGCTTTGATATGGATGACGATGATTTATATAGCCGGCAGGCTTTTCTTTTTTTGTAAACAAAGATCGGGATCCATACTTGGTGCCATTTTATGTCATGCAGGTTTCAACTTGAGCATGATGTATTTTATATTTTATTACATCTTATAGCTACCTCTACACTGATGATCGCTTCAACCGCTGATGATCACTATATTACCTTTAACTAACAAGATATGAAAACCATATACCTCTCCTTACTATTTGCTTTAACCATACTGACAGTAAAAGCACAAAACGAAACCAATCCGACTGTTGAAAAATTCGCTCGGTTCTATAAAGCAAACCAAGCAGACAGCATTTTCAGTCTTTTTTCACCCCAGATGAAAGCAGCAATGAAGATTGAAAGTACAAAACAATTTCTGGCCCAGATAAATGGCCAGCTGGGAGCCGTCGTAAAAACACGCTTTGCAGGCTCTCCGGCAAGTGGTTTCTCAGCATACCTTTTAAGCTTTGAAAGACCTGTGATAGAGCTGGCTCTGATCATAAAGGACAATTTGATTGCAGGAGTTCAACAAAAAGCAGTGGATACAGTCAAAAATGAGCGTGCATTATTAGAAAGCCCTGATAATTTCTCCATAAACAACTCGATCGGTGACCTTTATGGCACGCTTACCTTGCCTAAGGCCGATGGCAAAGTGCCTGTTGTGTTGATGATTGGAGGCTCGGGGCCAACCGACAGGAACATGAACCAGGGGCAATCGTTAAAATCCAATTCCTTTTTAATGCTGGCCGAAGGCTTGGCTGCAAATGGAATTGCTTCCGTACGTTACGACAAAAGAGGTGTCGGCAAAAGCATTGCCGCACATCGATCGGCGGATATTAAACTGGGTGATTTTATCACTGATGCGGAGTTATTTGTTGCTAAACTAAAGGCGGATCCAAGATTTTCAAAGGTAATTGTGCTTGGTCATAGCGAGGGTGCTACCATTGGGTTAATGGCATCCCTTGCAACCAATCCTGATGCTTTTATATCTTTAAGCGGCGTTGGAAGTGACATCGCCGGCGTCATAAAAAAACAATTTAAAGCTTTAGCCAGTGCTGATGATTTTAAAATAGCGACAGAAGTATTAGACAGTTTAAAGGCCGACAAAATTGTCAATAGGAACTTGCCCCCTGCATTGTCGAGCTTATTCACGCCCTCATCACAGGCCTTTCTCATTTCGTCGATGAAGTATAATACGGCAAAGGAAATGGGTAAACTAAAAATACCTGTATTAATCGCTGGCGGCAGCACGGACCTCCAGGTTACTGTTGAAGAAGCACAATTACTTGCCGTGGCTAATCCTAAAGCCTTGTTGAAATTATTTAACGGGATGAATCATGTATTAAAGCAGGCACCTGCAGACCGAATGCTCAACCTTCAAACTTATAGCAACCCTGAACTTCCCTTACATAACGAACTCATCCCCTTTCTTGCGGGCTTTATTAATAAGATACCAAACCAATAGGATTAACGATCTCCTAATATTGCTCCGACTCCAGATAACATCGTGATGAAAAACAATAGCGCATAGTGGTACGTTGTATCACCACTGCCATTCATCTCAGTGATTATTTCATAAGATATGTCTAGAAAGTTTTTACCTCACCAGGGGTATACACGCACCAACGTTTATTTTACCTTTTTCAGCGATCGTCGGTTGGGCATTGACGAAAAAGACATTGTATTTTAAAAGAATTTGACCAAATTACACGCAAGAACAATTAGTATATGGCGAAAGTTGGTATCGTATTATCAGGAGGAGGCATCAGGGGTATCGCACATTTGGGCGTTTTAAAAGCGTTCATCAATGCGGGTATTTCTTTTAATCATATCAGCGGAACCAGTGCAGGTTCCATAGCAGGCGCATTTTACGCTGCCGGCATTGACCCGGAAGAAGGTCTAAACATTTTTATCAAAAGCAAATTACTGCGTTTCATCCGTCCTGCGGTAGGCAGCCTTGGTTTAATCAACCTGGAATACATAACACATCTATTTAAAGATTACTTTCCTGAAGACAGGATAGAAAAGTTAAATATACCGTTAACGATAGCCGCCACCAATTTTTCGGAGGGTAAGCTAGTGTACTTTAACGAGGGGCCATTAATTAAGGCTGTCCTTGCATCAAGTTGTATACCCGGCATTTTTAAACCAATTATCATTAAGGATCAAATGTATGTTGACGGCGGTGTTTTAAATAATTTCCCGATAGAACCCTTATTAACAAATTGTGACTTCATCATCGGCTCATCTTGCAATCATTTAAAAGCAGTAGATAAAATAAGCACTTTCAAAGCGCTGGTCGTGCGCTCAGTCATGATGTCAATCAATAAAGATATGGAGCAGAAAGCAGCTTTCTGCAATATTTTGATAGAACCAAAAGGCATGGGGGAATTCAGCACTTTTGACGCAAAAAAAGCGGAAACCATATACTGGCTTGCCTATGAGGAAACTTTAAAGACTATCCAGGGAAATGCCCTGTTGAAATCCCTTAAAGAACAGCAAGCTTAACAGGTAATCCTATTACCTCATCATTCCCAAAAGAAGAGCCTGTGACCGAA
>NZ_JBBHKC010000017.1:0-3166 GCF_037482985.1 Pedobacter immunditicola
CTACAGGCTTTTGCTTTAAGATTTGGCACCGACCTACTCTCCCACGTGTTACCGCAGTACCATCGGCTCTGGTGGGCTTAACTTCTCTGTTCGGAATGGGAAGAGGTGGACACCACCGATATAGGCACCTAAATATTTTTAAAGTTATTTAGAACTTATCTATTCGATTATTGCACTAATTAACGATGACATATTATTGAAAGAAGTTAGTAATTGAAGAACAAACAACAGTTTGTTGCTTTTGAAAGCTTCGGATGATTAGTATTACTCGACTATGCTGTCGCCAGCTTTACATCTGTAACCTATCAACGTAGTAGTCTTCTACGGTCCTATATGGAATTCTCATCTCGTGGCTAGTTTCGCACTTAGATGCTTTCAGCGCTTATCTATTCCCAGCGTAGCTACTCTGCAATGCCCCTGGCGGAACAACAGATTCACTAGAGGCTGGTCCAACCCGGTCCTCTCGTACTAAGGTCAGCCCCACTCAAAATTCCTACGCCCACAACAGATAGGGACCGAACTGTCTCGCGACGTTCTGAACCCAGCTCGCGTGCCACTTTAATCGGCGAACAGCCGAACCCTTGGGACCTTCTCCAGCCCCAGGATGTGACGAGCCGACATCGAGGTGCCAAACCTCCCCGTCGATATGAGCTCTTGGGGGAGATCAGCCTGTTATCCCCAGCGTACCTTTTATCCTTTGAGCGATGGCCCTTCCATGCAGAACCACCGGATCACTATATCCGTCTTTCGACCCTGCTCGGCTTGTCTGCCTCACAGTCAAGCAAGCTTATGCTATTGCACTCCTCATACGGTTACCAAGCGTATTGAGCTTACCTTTGAAAGCCTCCGTTACCTTTTTGGAGGCGACCACCCCAGTCAAACTACCCATCAAACAATGTCCTCCACTGAGTGGAGTTAGACACCGAATACAGAAAGGGTGGTATTTCAACGTTGACTCCAGAACGCCTAGCGACGCCCCTTCATAGTCTCCCACCTATCCTACACATCCTGTATCCAATGTCAATGTTAAATTGTAGTGAAGGTGCATGGGGTCTTTCCGTCCCGTTGCGGGTACCCGGCGTCTTCACCGGGACCACAATTTCACCGAGCTCATGGCTGAGACAGCGCCCAGATCGTTACACCATTCGTGCAGGTCGGAACTTACCCGACAAGGAATTTCGCTACCTTAGGACCGTTATAGTTACGGCCGCCGTTTACTGGGGCTTCGATTCAATGCTTCGCCTTGCGACTAACATCCCCTCTTAACCTTCCAGCACCGGGCAGGTGTCAGGCCTTATACTTCATCTTTCGATTTTGCAAAGCCATGTGTTTTTGTTAAACAGTCGCCTGGGCCTTTTCACTGCGGCTGATATTGCTACCAGCGCCCCTTCTCCCGAAGTTACAGGGCCATTTTGCCGAGTTCCTTAGCCATGATTCACTCGAGCACCTTAGAATTCTCTTCCCGGATACCTGTGTCGGTTTGCGGTACGGGTTTTTATAACCTGAAGCTTAGCGGTTTTTCTTGGAAGTCTGATTACCTGCGCTATCCACTTACCCGAAGGCTTGCGGTACTATCAACGTTCAGCTAGAGTGGCGGATTTGCCTACCTCTCCAATACCTACAGTCTTCAACGATCTATTCCGTCAGATCGCGGCAGTGTCACTACTCCGTCCCCACATCGCAGTTATAAAAAGTACTGGAATATTAACCAGTTGTCCATCGAATTTCCCCTTCGGGTTCTCCTTAGGTCCCGACTAACCCTGATCCGATTAGCGTTGATCAGGAAACCTTATCCTTTCGGTGGGCGGGTTTCTCGCCCGCCTTATCGTTACTTATGCCTACATTTGCTTTTCCAGAAGCTCCACCACAACTTACGTCATAGCTTCGCTGCCGCTGGAATGCTCCCCTACCGTAATATAAATATTACCCATAGCTTCGGTGTACCACTTAATGCCCGTTTATTATCCATGCACGATCGCTCGACTAGTGAGCTGTTACGCACTCTTTAAATGAATGGCTGCTTCCAAGCCAACATCCTAGCTGTCTAGGCAATCGCACCTCGTTAGTTCAACTTAGCGGTAACTTGGGGACCTTAGCTGATGGTCTGGGTTCTTTCCCTCTCGGCGCGTGACCTTAGCACCCCGCGCCTCACTGCTGAGTATATTATCTAGCATTCGGAGTTTGTCTGGATTTGGTAGGATTTGACTCCCCCGCACCCAATCAGTAGCTCTACCTCTAGATAACTTTACCTCAACGCTGTTCCTAAAAACATTTCGGGGAGTACGAGCTATTTCCCAGTTTGATTAGCCTTTCACCCCTACCCACAGATCATCCGAAAACTTTTCAACGTTTATCGGTTCGGTCCTCCAGTACGTGTTACCGCACCTTCAACCTGTCCATGGGTAGATCACAAGGTTTCGCGTCTACCTCCCCTGACTATACGCCCTATTCAGACTCGCTTTCGCTTCGGATCCGTGTCTTAAACACTTAACCTTGCCAGAGAAGAGTAACTCGTAGGCTCATTATGCAAAAGGCACGCCGTCACGCCACCTGGACGCTCCGACCGCTTGTAAGCACACAGTTTCAGGTTCTATTTCACTCCCCTGTTCGGGGTTCTTTTCACCTTTCCCTCACGGTACTGGTTCACTATCGGTCTCTCAGGAGTATTTAGCCTTACCGGATGGTGCCGGCAGATTCCCACAAGGCGTCTCCGACCTCGCGGTACTCAGGATACTACTAGACTAATGTTACTTACGTGTACGCGGCTCTCACGCTGTCTCGCCAGGCTTCCCATCCTGTTCCACTTCATTTCATTAATGCCATATCGTAGTCCTACAACCCCAGTCATGCCGTAACAAAACTGGTTTGGGCTCTTTCCCTTTCGCTCGCCACTACTTAGGAAATCATTATTATTTTCTCTTCCTCTGCTTACTTAGATGTTTCAGTTCGGCAGGTTTGCGTACCTCGGTACGACTAGTCTTCAACTAGCCAGGTTTCCCCATTCGGAAATCTTCGGATTAATTCATATTTGCTAATACCCGAAGCTTATCGCAGCTTATCACGTCCTTCATCGCCTCTGAGAGCCAAGGCATCCCCTGTGTGCTCTTTATTACTTTCTTCTCTCCATAGCCTTTTGCGCCTATGGAAATGCTTTTTTTGATCTGTT
>NZ_JBBHKC010000018.1:0-2486 GCF_037482985.1 Pedobacter immunditicola
TGTATATATCGGTGATTCCGGGCCAAGCGTATCGCTTGAAGGTGGGCCAGTTGTATCGGTGATACTGGGCCAGTAATTATAGGATTATTTTTTCACTTTTCTCAGGGATTCTCCTGATAAACTTATGCGGTGTGCACTATGAACGAGTCGATCCAGGATTGCATCAGCAATTGTTCCCTCACCAATTACTTCATACCATGTGCTTACCGGCAGCTGAGAAGCAATAATGGTTGATTTCTTATTATGCCTGTCCTCGATAATTTCCATTAACAGATCCCTTTGTGGTTTATCTAAATTCTGCAAACCAAAGTCATCCAGAATCAGCAGGTCCTGCTTTTCTATGCGTGCGATTTCTTTATATAAAGAGTTGTCAGCCTTGGCGCCATGTAACCTGGTGAAAAGTTTGGACGTGTTATAATAGGCTACTTTGTAGCCCATCGCGCAAGCCTGATGTCCAAGAGCCGATGCGATAAAGCTTTTGCCTACACCAGTGGGGCCAGTGATCAGGATGTTTTCTTTTTGCTGAATAAACTGGCAGGTTGCAAGCCTGTTCAGTAATTCCCTGTCCAGATCACGTGCTGCCTGATAGTTGATCTCAGATAAGTGAGATAAGTAACGAAAAGCGGCGCCCTGGGTTAGCCTAACTACTTTCTTGTTGGACCTGTCCTGCCATTCTGCATCAATCAGCATGCTGAGCAGTTCATCGGCAGTCAACTGTAAATGTCCCTGGCTTTCAATGCTGCTGCTGTACGCCTGCCACATTCCCGGAAGGCGCAAGCTCTTCATTTTTTCTAATGTTTGTTGTGTATTCATATCTGTATATTGGATTATTGATAATAAGTGGCCCCACGCAGGTTATCATGCACTGGCAGACATTGTTGCTCTTGGTCATGATCCTGCTGGTCGAGGTTTTGCTTCAGGATCGATTCTAGTACTTTATAGCCGTACTGCTCAAAGTCTGCCGCCCGGATACATGCACTTTTAAGACGCTCAGTTCCATAGATTTTTCCCAGCCGCTGTATGCCCCAGCAAGACCGGTGGGCTTGTTCCGGATGTGCACGCTGTGCAAATACAGTCTCTATATAGTCATGGATAACCTGGTCTTTAGATTTTGCCCAGGCTAAAAAGTCAGTCATATTCCATCCTTGCATGAACACGTGGTTATCAGGCATATGGCTGGAAGTAGTAGAAAAGCATGCACTTTTTTTGCTTCTGGGATGTGAGGCTATTCTAGAACCGGAAGAATATACTTCAAGGAGTGTTTCGTTGTAACGGAGCTCCACTTTTTTACCGATATATTGGTGAGGAACGCTGTAGTAATGTTTGTCTTCGCCGATGAATACATGGTAATTCTTTTGGACCGTAGCCTGTTTGTAAGTGATTAAAGTGAAGGCCTGGGCGGGTAATGGGGAAAGTAGCGGCTGTTCCTGTTCCAGAAATAGACTGGTTCGGCTGGTTTCCCTTTGCTGATACATTCTTTGGTTATAAAGCTCCAATAATGGCTTGATGGCTGCATTGAGTGTATGCAGGTCAAAGAACACCTGATCTTTTAAAGCAAAACAGATCCGCTGATAGACTAGCCTGACCGCGTTTTCCACCAATGCCTTATCCTTTGGTTTACGTGCACGGGTGGCTAACACGGCAGTGCCGTAATGAAGGGCAAAGGCTTTAAAGTCTTTATTAAGTTCCGGTTCATACCGGTGAGCCTGTGTGACTGCCGACTTCAAGTTATCTGTAACGATCAACTTAGGTACGCCACCAATAAATTCAAGGCTTCGTCGCATACTATTCAGAAAAGACGCCTTCTGCTGACTTTCACTGGCCTCCACAAAAGTGTAACCGCTACCAGCAAGGATAGCAACAAAAAGTTCTGCTTGTCGGGTTACACCTGTTTCCCGGTCGGTGAGTATAAGCCGGTCACCAGCATAGTCGATCAGCAACTTTTCGCCCATAATCTGTTCCATATGAAAGGATGCCTGCTGAATGGCAAAAGCCTTCTGTATATGCTCCTTAAACTGCGTATAACCGTATCCATCAGGATATTTCTTGCGGTATTCTTCGAAGATGTTTAAGTAAGTAAACCCAGATTGCTTAAGGGCTTTTTTGTAAATGGGGACTAGCGCTTGTAGATCCAGATAAGCCTGCGGCTTATTAAATACTCTTGGCTCGGGCAAGATAGATACTAATGACTCTTCATCAAGTCGGCTTAATTCTGAGAAGTCTTGGCCTGAGCCGCCTAAATTCAGGACGTACTCATTAACAGTCTTACGGTTTATCCCTAATAATCTGGCGATCGAGCGGTTACTTTCACCACGGGCTTTTAATTGAATAATACGTTGAATATCTAACATGTCTTTTCGATGGCCGGCCATATTCTACAGTTTGTTTGCTGTAAAATACTGCTTTGTTTAAATTGGCCCGGTATCACCGATAGGACTGGCCCAATATCACCGATACGGGTGGCCCGTTATAGACTGATATATGCA
>NZ_JBBHKC010000019.1:0-2002 GCF_037482985.1 Pedobacter immunditicola
TGTAGTCCCGAGCAGATTTGAACTGCTGACCCCTACATTATCAGTGTAGTGCTCTAACCAACTGAGCTACGGGACTATTTGTTTTTGAGCTTTGAAGACTATTTGAGTATTGATTTCTCAGTTTCACTTAGCCTGCTTACTCGTTTTGGTAGTCCCCCACGCTCGGTCTGGAACACTGAACTAATGTTTCATCCTAATGGGTGTTTCTTTTGAGATTTTTATGGTCATTTATATCATTTAAACGCAGCAAGTAGTCAATTCTACTCCAGAAAGGAGGTATTCCAGCCGCACCTTCCGGTACGGCTACCTTGTTACGACTTAGCCCCAGTTATCGGTTTTACCTTAGGACGCTCCTTGCGGTTACATACTTTAGGTACCCCCAACTTCCATGGCTTGACGGGCGGTGTGTACAAGGCCCGGGAACGTATTCACCGCGTCATTGCTGATACGCGATTACTAGCGAATCCAACTTCAAGAGGTCGAGTTGCAGACCTCTATCCGAACTGTGAATGGCTTTTTGAGATTCGCTTGCTGTTGCCAGCTTGCTGCCCTCTGTACCATCCATTGTAGCACGTGTGTAGCCCCGGACGTAAGGGCCATGATGACTTGACGTCGTCCCCTCCTTCCTCTCTGTTTGCACAGGCAGTCTGTTTAGAGTCCCCACCATGACGTGCTGGCAACTAAACATAGGGGTTGCGCTCGTTGCGGGACTTAACCCAACACCTCACGGCACGAGCTGACGACAGCCATGCAGCACCTAGTTTCGTGTCCTTGCGGACTGATCTATCTCTAAATCATTCACTAACTTTCAAGCCCGGGTAAGGTTCCTCGCGTATCATCGAATTAAACCACATGCTCCTCCGCTTGTGCGGGCCCCCGTCAATTCCTTTGAGTTTCACCCTTGCGGGCGTACTCCCCAGGTGGAATACTTAATGCTTTCGCTTAGCCGCTAACTGTATATCGCTAACAGCGAGTATTCATCGTTTAGGGCGTGGACTACCAGGGTATCTAATCCTGTTTGATCCCCACGCTTTCGTGCCTCAGCGTCAATGACACCATAGTAAGCTGCCTTCGCAATCGGTGTTCTGTGACATATCTATGCATTTCACCGCTACTTGTCACATTCCGCCTACCTCTAGTGTATTCAAGCTCATCAGTATCAAGGGCACTGCGATGGTTGAGCCACCGTCTTTCACCCCTGACTTAATAAGCCGCCTACGCACCCTTTAAACCCAATAAATCCGGATAACGCTTGGATCCTCCGTATTACCGCGGCTGCTGGCACGGAGTTAGCCGATCCTTATTCCTTCGGTACATTCAGCTATCTACACGTAGATAGGTTTATTCCCGAATAAAAGCAGTTTACGACCCAGAGGGCTGTCTTCCTGCACGCGGCATGGCTGGTTCAGAGTTGCCTCCATTGACCAATATTCCTTACTGCTGCCTCCCGTAGGAGTCTGGTCCGTGTCTCAGTACCAGTGTGGGGGGTCATCCTCTCAGATCCCCTAGTCATCGTCGCCTTGGTGAGCCGTTACCTCGCCAACTAGCTAATGACACGCATGCCCATCTTAATCCTATAAATATTTGAACACAAAATAATGCTATCTCGTGTTGTTATGCGGTGTTAATCCGAATTTCTTCGGGCTATCCCCCAGATTAAGGTAGGTTGCATACGCGTTACGCACCCGTGCGCCACTTTTTCTCCCAGCAAGCTGGGAAATATCGTTCGACTTGCATGTATTAGGCCTGCCGCTAGCGTTCATCCTGAGCCAGGATCAAACTCTCCATTGTAAAATGTGTTGTTTGAACGCTGACCATTCTTAACTTGTATTAATAATAGTCTTTATTCTAATTGTATTGTCTGTTAGATTTTGACTCTAAAACTTAGCTCCAGTTTCATGTACTTTGAACCGTACCTTGTTACCTCGCTGCGTTTGTATAAATGACATCTCTTTAATGAACTTCGCGGCCGCGCCTCACGGTGGCCTGTATATGTTGCAAT
>NZ_JBBHKC010000020.1:0-1676 GCF_037482985.1 Pedobacter immunditicola
CTTTTGTTTTATCTGGCTTTCGCCTAACTCCACAAAGAACAACATTACTATACTTTAGCTCTTCAAATCAACCTCTACTCTATCCCTTTCACTGTTTCACTTCCTCCGAAGCGGGATGCAAAAGTAAGAAAAAATATCATTCAGTCAAACAATTATACACTCTAAATTGTATACACACGATAAATAGCTGATTAACAGTCTATTTACTTTCTAAATATGAACTATTCCGGTAAATAACAGACAAATTTTACAACATTACCTTGCGTAGCCACCGCAAATAACAAAACTTCCAAAAACAAACCTCTACTCAATTGATTACCAAAACGATTCCATTCATATTTGCTAGAAGTATGACCAGGACAAAATATCTGACATAAACGGCCACACATCATCCTAGACATTTATTTAAACCAATACTCCTAATACCTGAGACAAGACATCACTGAACAAATTGATCCAAAGAATCGGAGGATCTCTATTAAAGATCACATCAATGAAGTAAAAGCGAGGATGTTAAGATAGCTCCCATGTCGTATAAAGCTAAACAAGGAGATCATAGCAATAAGTAAACTCGTACAAAAAAGAAATAAATAAAATCGTACAAATTATTTTTTCTGAAAAAGAAGAAAATGCTGTAAGGGCAGAAACTTCCCAAGTTGAACAAGGGTATAACCATTTGCTTCAAGTTCTTTCTTTACCTGGACTACAGACATTTTATGTTCCGGTATTATATTAACAGCAGCATCTTCCAGTTTATATTCCAGCAACAATAATTTCCCATCAGGTTTCAGCGCAGCTCTAATGGCTTTCAAAAATTCTTTAGGATATAGTAGCTCATGATATACGTCAACCATGATAGCAAGATCAACCGACCGTAGGGGTAACGACGGACTTCTTTCATTCCCTTTAACGACGACCACATGGTCAAACTTTAAAGATTTACTCCTATCTTTCAAATAATTGATGGCATCATCCTGAATCTCCACCGCATATAGTTTACCTGCAGGAATCAATGGGGCAATCCGGAAAGTATAAAAACCGGAGCCGGCACCAATATCAGCTACTACAGTATACTTACGAATTGGCAATTTGGAAATAACAAGATTAGTGTTTTCTTCACGGGCACGGGTTTTACGTTCTAACCAAGCTACACCGTCGAAGCTCATCACTTGTGCAATTTCCCTCCCCATGTAAACCTTTCCTGTTCCATTCCTTGAAGGCTCCTTGAAGGTATATAAAGAATCTGCACTTTGAGCAATGCATATAGTAGTGTAAGAATAGATGATTAGTATAAAAGCACTATTATAGAGGAACTTTTTCATACACATCAGAATTTAAACCTAAAATATGGTGTAAAAAGGTTAGCCCAGGTATCGATCGTTAATTACACAAATTTACTGAATTCGAATTAGATTGCTGGTATCATTATTCTTTACTTAAAGGCAGCGCCAAGATTATAAAAGCAATTTGGTCGTGTTCAAGAATGCAATAAGCGTAGGAACATATTTTAATGCTGCAGCCAGTTAATAACCACAAAAAAGATAGTAAGGCCGGCAGACCTTAAATAAATAGCCAGGAGAAAGGATTTAATATAAGAAGTCAGAAGTGGGGAATTCACCGGGAGGAAACAAGCCGGCTATGTATAAAGCAAGCATCAGGTGGTCCTGATCAAAACG
>NZ_JBBHKC010000021.1:0-1379 GCF_037482985.1 Pedobacter immunditicola
TGCGAGAGCTCGGTATTCCACCGGGCTCTTTCCATTTAATCTGTTTTTTATTCTTTTATTGTTGTAGTAATGAATGTATTCTTTTAACGAAGCGATAAATTCTTCCTCAGTTTCAAAGCGCTGTCTGTACAGCAATTCTGTCTTCACGATGCCAAAAAAGCTTTCGGCCAAAGCATTATCTAAGCAGTTTCCTTTTCTGGACATGCTTTGAATAATTCCATTTTTTTCCAAAGCCTTTCTATATCCGTAATGTTGATATTGCCAGCCTTGGTCAGAATGAAAAATAAGTCCCTTTGTATCTTTCACTTTATCAAAAGCCTTATATAACATTTCGTCTATCATCTGCATATTTGGACTTTTTGAAATGCTATAAGAAATGACTTCCCCATTGAACATGTCAATTATAGGAGACAAGTAGATCTTTTCCCCTTTAATGTTCATCTGGGTGACATCCGTAGTCCATTTCTGATTAGGCAAACTTGCCTCAAAATCCCTTTCAAGTACATTGGGGGCAATTTTACCAACCTCGCCTTTGTATGAGCGATAACTTACTTTCCTGATATTGCATTTTAGGCCTAATGTTCCCATCAATTTTTGCACAGTCTTGTGGTTTATACTATAACCCCGGTTCTTCATTTCGGCAGTGACCCGCCGATAACCATATCTGCCTTTATGTAAGTGGTATATAATTTCGATTTCTTCTTTTTCATGCTTGTATTTATCATCATTTAGGCGCTTGCGATGGTAATAAAATACAGAACGAGCCATCTGTTTGCAATCCAATAGAATTGAAACATCATGTTCGGGCCTTAGTCCTTCGATGGCTTTTGCCCACTCATGTGTTCGCGGGCTTCTCTTTCCTTGACTAAGGCCTTGACTTTTTTTAATAGTGCGTTCTCTGCTCGCAAACGGGTGTTTTCCGCCTGGAGCTTCTCTAATTCTGTTTCAGGTTCAAGCTTCTTCGATCTTCCCATGCCTTTAGGTGGTCGTCCAAGGGGCTTTTGTTTGTATAGTACTGCATAGCCCTCAACTCGTACTGATCTTATCCAGCTCTCTAAGGCACCTTTGCTTACTTTATGTTCCAGAACAACCTGATTTAAAGTTACTTTTTTTTCTATGACAAGCCTTACAACTTCTTCTTTAAAATCAGGCGTGGGCTTGATGTTTGGTTGTTTGAGTAGCCCACTTTCACCATAAAGATCATATTTCCGAACCCATTCCAATATCATGCCTTCACCGATATGGCGTTCGCGGGATATACGAAGAATCGGCTTTCCCTTTCTTACTTGAGAAACTACATCAAGTTTCTCTTCAAATGTGTGTTTTGACATAAATAATAAACCCCAAAAGTTTTTGTCTAACTTTTGGGGTTCACTTCA
>NZ_JBBHKC010000022.1:0-1163 GCF_037482985.1 Pedobacter immunditicola
GAGCCCCTGTCAGAATGGTGAATCAGCTTTTGCTGCGGATACAGGCGGGCATTGGTAGCCATTTGCAGGGCGTCCATGCAGCCTTGGGCACAAAGGTTCCTGCAGAAGCTGTAGCCCATGATTTTATGGGAATAAGCATCAGTCACCAGGCTCAGGTAACCCCATTGATTGATCAGGCGGATGTAAGTGATATCGCTCACCCAAACCTGCTCGGGGCGATTAATCTCCATTTCCCTGATCAGGTTATTGTATTTATGCATCCAGTGCCGGGAATCGGTGGTAATGGCTTTTCTTTTTCGTCGCCGGAGGTCAAGGTGGTGTTCCCGCATCAAATCATAGAGGTAATCTCTTGCTGCCCTGATTTTATGGCTCCACAGTGGTTCCCTGAGCATTTCCTGAAGCTTTAGAGTGCCAGTACCGGGGAGATTTTTTCGGATCGCCAAGATGTGTTGCAGCACGATATCATCCTTGAGCCCCTGGTCCTGGAAACGCCACTGGTGATCATAATAAGCATGTCTGCTTTTGCCAAACAGTCTGCACAAGTTCCCGATCCCTTGTTTGGGATAGTCTTGTTTCATTTTGGTGACTGCCTGGCACCATCCTTTTTTCTGATATCAACTTTAAATTGCTCTTCGGCAATATCGATCAAGGTATTTAAAGCCTTGTTTCTAAGCTGTTCAAAAGCCAGGGCCTTTTTCAGGGCCTTTACTTCATCGCTGTCCGTGTTTTTGACGTCCTTAGCCATAGCAGGAGAATTAACCAGACTAAGATCGTCATTTTCCTTTTTTTCTTCCTTCATCCAGGCGTAAATAATTGCATTATTTGCGATCCCGAAACTGATCCTGGCCTCCCTGATGCTCATCCCACAGGCAACCGCTCGTAAAACCGAACGCTTTTCGGAGCGCTTATACACCTTGCGTTTGCGCTCCTGACAGACTTCTGAGCCGTATTTACTTACCCAGCGAACAAGCGTGGCCTTGGAGCAGCCATAGCGCTCACACAATTCGAATCGAGGCGTCCCGTCTTCTACCGCCTGTACGATTTCTTTGATCAACCGAAGATCATAAAAATGGGCTACAGGTTTACATTCTGTAAGGGCCTGTATTACTTCTTTAGTTTCCATACACTTAGTTTATTGTGTATAGCTTTTTCAGGAATGGTCA
>NZ_JBBHKC010000023.1:0-392 GCF_037482985.1 Pedobacter immunditicola
GGCCTACGTTGCACTGTTGGTTGAAAACGGGATCGCCATCAGTATGACTGAAAATGGCGATCCATACGAAAATGCCATTGCCGAAAGAGTGAACGGCATCATCAAAACCGAGTTCAACCTTCATTGCTCTCAGGAAAGCTTTACAGAAACTACTCAGAAAATCGACAGGTCAATCAAGGCTTACAACAAGCTCCGCCTACATGCCAGCTGTGACTATCTAACACCCGAAAAGGCGCATTTAACGAGTGGACCATTGCGCAAAAGATGGAAGAATAAAGTGTATAAAACCAAGCAAATTCCTGCTTGTATAACCAGCTCCGGATTACTAAATATTTTTGTATAGTAAATTCAGTATTAATTTAACTTTCGTATAGCTATTCCAGGAGAAGACA
>NZ_JBBHKC010000024.1:0-339 GCF_037482985.1 Pedobacter immunditicola
CTGGATTTCTTTCAGAATATTTTTCCAGTTGCCAATATTTTTCCTACTTTTGCATCCCGCTTCGGAGGAAGGGTTTTAGCGAAAAGAATACAGGGAGAGAGATTTGAAGAGCGTATAAGGAAAGTAATTGTCCTTTTGTTTAAGCGGTTTAAGGCCGGCTAAAGAAAAGCAAAAAGTTTTAAAATAAAGCTTGACAATGTTAAAAAGATTACTACCTTTGCAATCCCAAACGAAACGGGAATCTGGTCAGCGGAGCTGATCAGAACAATAAAAAGATTGAAACGATGAAGTTTTTAAAAGCTGCCGGAACAAGAAGACCGGCGGATTAGAGAAGCCCAC
>NZ_JBBHKC010000025.1:0-306 GCF_037482985.1 Pedobacter immunditicola
ACAAGATTCTTATTGGGGGATTAGCTCAGCTGGCTAGAGCGCCTGCCTTGCACGCAGGAGGTCAACGGTTCGACTCCGTTATTCTCCACCATCACCCATGCCTAAAATAAAAGGCATAGAAATAGGGAAAAGACAGCAATGTTTTCACCGGGGATCGAAAAGTTCTTTGACATATTGGAAGAAGTTAATAAAGAAGAGCAAACAACAATAGAGACGTTGTTAGCTTCTAACTAAAAGACTAAAAGGAATGAAAATGCGCGTTTACGTGTGTTGATTTCACTTAAGACTTGCAGTTACAGGGTTAAC
>NZ_JBBHKC010000026.1:0-301 GCF_037482985.1 Pedobacter immunditicola
TTTGATTCTAAATGGGGGATTAGCTCAGCTGGCTAGAGCGCCTGCCTTGCACGCAGGAGGTCAACGGTTCGACTCCGTTATTCTCCACCATCACCCGGTCTGATAAGAAAGGCCATTAAATGGGGCAGACAGTAGTAACTGTATTGCCCGGGGATTGAAAAGTTCTTTGACATATTGGAAGAAGTTAATAAAGAAGAGCAAACAACAATAGAGACGTTGTTAGCTTTGATCTTAACAAAACAGGACATGAAAATGCTCGCAAGGGTGTTGATTGGACTTATTGAAGGGAGAAAGGGTTAAT